>NZ_JBMJCT010000007.1:0-213040 GCF_049222185.1 Streptomyces sp. LaBMicrA B280
CGACGACCACGGCCACGGCCGCGGCGCCCGCGAGGGGCAGCGCGGGACCGGCGCCGGTGCTCGCGAGGCTGCCGCCGGTGGTGCCGGTGCCACCGGTGGTGAGGTCACCGGTGCCGGACGTGGTGCCGGTGGTGCCGCCCGTCGTGGTCGTACCGCCGTCCGTGCCCGTGCCCGTCCCGGTGCCGCCCGTGGACGTCGTCGAGCCGGTGCCGCCGGTGGAGTCGCCGCCGCCCTTCGATCCGCCGTCCCCGGTGGAGCCGCCGCCCGTGGTGTCGGTGCCACCGGAGACGGAGAGCGTGACGCGGGCGGTGTCGTTCTTCTTGACGTGGTCGAACGGCCGGGTCTCCGAGCCGAGTTCCACATAGCCGCGGGCGCCGGGCACCGCCTTGTCGAGCTTCACCTTGAAGGTGTACGTCCTGCTCTCGTGCTCGTTCACCCAGGGCGCGCCGGTGCCGCACGCGTAGGACTCGGCCCCGGTGTTCGTGCACAGCGTGTCGGTCCGTACCGCCGAGGTGCCCTCGGGCAGCGTGACCAGGACATGGGCCGCGCTCTGACCCGGCTGCGGCAGCACCCAGGCGGGCCCGGCGTTCGCGAACGTCACCCGCAGCGTGACCGTGTCCCCGACCTTGCCCTTCAACTGGGCGCCGCCGACCTGGAGATCGGCCGAGTTGACGGCGTTCACCGCGATGTCCGCGCTGGCCGCGGCGCCGGTCGGCGGGGTCTTCTCATCGGGCCGCTCGACCAGCTTCAGGGCCGCGGCCGTGCCGTGCACCGGGGCGGCGGCGCCGTCGTCCGGGACCGGGGCCGAGGAGTCGACCGTCACCTGGACGTGCTCGTACAGGGCGCGGTCCAGGGCCTTGAGGGTCAGCGGCCGCTCCGGGGCGTAGACGACACCCGTCTGCACCGGCTGGTCGAACTCGCACACCACCTGCGTGTGGCCCGGCTCCTCGGCGGCCGAACCGACCGTGTAGCTCAGGCAGTTGGAGGGGAGCGCGCTCTGGCCGAGGCCATGGGTGAGGGAGTACGACAGCCAGACCTTGTCGAGCGCGGCGGTGCCCGTGTTGGCGAAGGTGGGCGACAGCGGGAGCGCGCTGCCCGGCTTCACCTTGTCGAACGGCGCGATGGTGCCCAGCGCCAGGCCGGTCGCGGGGCCGTCGGCGGCCACGGCCGGTGCGGCGCACAGCGCGATCAGGGCGACGGCGCCGAACGCGCCCGCGGTCTGGCGCACCACGCGGGGGCCGGGAGAGCTGAAAGGCATGGAATCCTCTGACTGGAGCGACAGTGGCGGACGAACGGTCGGTGGGGGAACGGGAGTTCCCCACTCTGTGAGACGTCTGTGCCACCGGAACGGTTGTACGAGAGATCGTCCCGGCTCCGTCGCGCCCCGCGCCCCTGTCCACGCCCTGCCCGCGCCCCGTCCGTGCTCCCCGCGGCGGCCTCAGCCGGCCGCGTTGTCCGTGCGCAGCCGCACCTGTTCGTCCAGCCGGCGCAGGCTGTCCTCCAGGGCCTCCGCGGCCGCGCGCTCGCCGGGGTCGTGGCGCTTGTCGAAGAAGGACAGGTGGACGGTGACCTCGCTGGCGCCGCTGCCGATGCCCGCCACCTGGAGCCAGCCCGCGTAGTCGCCCTGCTCACGGGTGCCCCACTCCAGACGCATCTGGTCGGGTTCGGCGCGCAGCAGGGCCGGGGTGTCCTTGTCGGAACCGGCCTCGTGCACGCTGACGGCGGGCAGCTCCTCGGGGGCCACGTGCAGGGCGCCCGGGAGCCAGGAGTCCAGCTGGTGGAGATTGGCCGCCTGGTCGAAGACGTGCTCGGGCTGGGCGGGCATCGTACGGGATCGTTCGTACTCGGCCATGGTGGCATCGCTCCTCGGGTCGGGAGTCGTACCCCGCCCGCGTGCCCCTTCCGCGGCGGCCGAAAAGCGCCCCCGTCCCGCCGTCAGGCCGTCGCGGCGCGGGCGGTCTGCTCCACCAGCGAGACGCCGTCGCTCATGGAGGCGCTGCCGTCGGAGAGGACGGCGACGAGGCAGCGGTGACCGCCGAGGGTGACCTCGCCGATGCTGTTCACGTCCCACAGGCCCGTGGTGGTGCGCTGGAGCCAGCCGTTCTTCAGCTCGGTCCCGGCCGCGTTCACCGCCGAGACGCCCCAGGACTGCTCGGGCAGGACCGCGCCCATCAGGGTGCGGATGTAGGCGCGGGAATCGGGGGTCAGGGGGCTCTGGGCGCTGTCGTCGAAGACCGCGCGCAGCAGCCGTATCTGATCGCTCGCGGTGGTCCGGGTCAGCCCCCACCTGCCGCTGGTACCGGCGGTGGTCGAGACGAGTCCCAGGCGCTGGTTGGCGGCCGTGAGCCCGGGATCCTGGCCGATCTCCTTCCACAGGGCGTCCGCCGCGTCGTTGTCGCTGCGCCTGATCATCGGCTCGGCGTGGCCGCGCTCCTCGTCGGTCAGGGCGCGCCGCTCGTCCTGCGCCTTGAGCAGCAGCGCGGCGAGGATGTCGACCTTGACGATGCTGGCGGTGTCGTAGGCGCGGTCCTCGCCCTGGATCACGGGGGCGGTGGCGCCCGCGTCGAGGTCGAGGACGGCGACGGTGGCGTGCGGATCGGGGACGGGGGCGGGGGCCTTCGGGGCGGGGGCCTTCTGCGCCTCGGTCGCCGGGGCCGGAGTCTTCGAGGCCGGTGCCGAGGTCCTGGGGTCCGGCTTCGGCTTCGGGGTGGGCGTGGCGGCGGCCGCCGCCGGGATGCCGGCGGTGAGCAGGGCGGTCACCGAGGCCAGAAGGACGCCGGCCGTGCGGCGCGGGTGCGAGGACATGGCACCTGAACGTAGACAAAACCCGCCGCGTGCGAAGTGGCTGCCGTCACTCCGGCCCCCGTTTCGCCCGAATTGTAAGAAGAGTCACCGAGGCGGGGACGGGGGCGGCCAAGCGGTGCACGGCGGTCGTCGCGGCGGCGTGTATACCCGTCCCGGCCCCGGTCCTCGCCTATCGTCGGCCGGACACCGACATCCGGAGAGATCATGGAAAAAACGGATGAACTGGTTGCCGCGGGGGAGGGTGTGGCGGTCGTCCCGGTCCCTCCGCCTCCGTCCGTGCGCCGCCCCCGGCCCTGGCCGCTCGGCGCGGCCGTCCTGCTCGCGGCGGGCGCGACGGCCGTACTCCTCGTCGGCGACACGGGGTGGCTGGACCGGCCCGCCGTGGGGGCCTGGCGCACGGTCTGCCTGGCCATCATCGTCCAGGCGATTCCGTTCCTCGTGCTCGGCACCGTGCTCTCCGGGGCCATCAACGCCTTCGTGCCCGCCGACCTGTTCACCCGGGTGCTGCCGAAGCGGGCCGCGCTCGCCGTGCCGGTCGCGGGCGTCGCCGGGGCGATCCTGCCGGGCTGCGAATGCGCCTCCGTACCGGTCGCCAACAGCCTGATCCGCCGGGGCGTCACCCCGGCCGCCGCCTTCGCCTTCCTGCTGTCCGCGCCCGCCATCAACCCGGTCGTGCTCACCGCCACCGCCGTAGCCTTCCCGGGCAACCCCGCCATGATCGCCGCCCGGCTGCTCGCCTCCCTCGGCACGGCGGCCGTGATGGGCTGGCTGTGGCTCTGGCGGGGCGACGAGAAATGGCTGCGCCCGGCGCTGCGCCGACGGCACACCGGACACGCGCACGGCCACAGCCGCTGGCGGGAGTTCCGGACCGGCTTCCAGTACGACTTCCTCCAGGCCGGCGGCTTCCTCGTGCTCGGCGCGATGGCCGCCGCCACCTTCAACGTCGCCGTGCCGCGCGCCGTCCTCGACGCCTTCTCCGGCACGCCCTGGCTCTCGGTGCTGTTCCTGGCGGGCCTCGCGGTGCTGCTGGCGGTCTGCTCGGAGGCCGACGCGTTCGTCGCCGCCTCGCTGACCGGGTTCTCGCCGACCGCCCGGCTCGCGTTCATGGTGGTCGGACCCATGGTCGACCTGAAGCTGATCGCCCTCCAGGCGGGCACGTTCGGCCGCGCCTTCGCCTGGCGGTTCTGCACGGCGACCACGGTCGTGGCCGTCGCCGCCAGCGCCCTGACCGGAGGGGCCCTGCTGTGAGACGCCTCCTCCAGAGCCTGCTGCTGAAACTGACCGGCCTCGGCCTGCTGCGCATCACGCTGTTCAGCGACACGTACCTGCGCTACGTCAAGCCCGGCCTGCGCCCCGTGCTCATCGCCTCCGGCGTCGTCCTGCTCCTGCTCGGCATCGCGGCGGCCTTCTCCCGGACGGACAGCGGGGGGCACGCCCGCGACGACCACGACGGGCACCCGTCCGACGGCCACGAGGCGCACGCCCACGGCGCCCACGGCGGCCATGACGGGCATGACGGCCACGACCACTCCGGCACGCCCAAGATCGCCTGGCTGCTCGTCCTCCCCGCCCTGAGCCTGCTCCTGTTCGCCCCGCCCGCCCTCGGCGCCTACACCGCCGCCCGCTCCGGCGCCAAGCCGGTCGCCGTGCAGAAGAGGGGCTTCGAGCCGCTGCCCGCGACCTCCCCGCTGCCGCTGACCCTCACGGACTTCACCAAGCGCGTCCAGCAGGACCGCAGCCGGGCCATCCGGGGCCGTACCGTCCGCCTGACCGGCTTCGTCACGCCCGACGCGGCGGGCGACGGCTGGTACCTGACCCGGATCATCTTCAGCTGCTGCGCCGCCGACTCCCAGACCGTCAAGATCCATGTCCACGACTCCGGTTCCGCCGAACCGCCCGCCGCGAACACCTGGCTCGCGGTCACCGGCACCTGGCATCCCGCCGGTACCCTCGGCACCCCGTCCGCACCGGCCGCGCTGGACGCCGACCGGACCACCCCGATCGCCCAGCCGATCAACGCCTTCACCGACGACCTGCCCATCACCCCCGGCTAGAGCCCCGGCGGCCGCTCAGCCGAACAGCGCGCGCACCCGGATCGTCTCCACCCGGCGCCATGTGCCGCCGGGCAGCAGCAGCCATTGGTCACCGGGGCCGCGGCCGCGCCGGCGGCCCGTGCCGGGGGGCGGGTCGCCGACGCGGGGACGCGCGTCCCCGTGTGCGGGCAGGGGGGCTCCGCAGCCGCGGCCGGTACGCGGCCTTCCGTTCTTCGCCTTGCCGTTCTTCCTGCGCTGTTTGCCCATGCGTGCCTCACCTCCCGTTCCTCCCGGTTCCCCTTACGGCAGGATGCACCGCCCCGGCGCCCGGCGGCAGGGCCGAACGGACGCTCTTTTCTGGCGGGGCGGCGGCGCGTCGCGCAGCGTGGGGCAGAGGGGGCAACAGCCAGAGAGGTGGGACAGATGGACCAGGACGTCTCCAAGCCCCGGGTCGTGGTGGGGGTCGACGGCTCGCCGTCCTCCTTCGAGGCGGTGCGCTGGGCCGTGCGCTACGCCGGGCTCGTCGGCGGCGCGGTGGAGGCCGTCGCGGCCTGGGAGGTGCCGCTGTACGGCTGGTCCGCGCCCGCGGTGGACATGTACATCGACGAGGAGGCGACCCGCGAGCAGATGGCGCAGGAGCTGACCGAGGTGCTCGGCGCGGACGCGGCCGCCGGGGTGCGCACCCGGGTGGCCCACGGCAACCCCGCGGAGATCCTGCTCCGGGCCGCCGAGGGCGCCGAGGTCCTGGTCGTCGGCAGCCGCGGCCGGGGCGGCTTCGCGCGCGTCATGCTCGGCTCGGTCAGCCAGCGGGTCGCCGCGCACGCCGCGTGCCCGGTGGTCATCGTCCGCTCCGAGGAGACCTGAGCCCCGGCCTCACTGCGGCCCCGGCGGCTCCCGCAGCACGCTCCAGGCCACCGGGCCCAGCAGGTCCGCGAGCCGCCGGAACACGTCCAGCAGCAGATCGTCCAGGGTGAGCACGCCCACCGGGTGGCCGTCGGCCAGGACGGGCAGCCGGCGCACGCCGGTGCGGCGGAAGGTGCGGTACGCCTCGTGGATCTCGTCGCCCGCGTCCAGGGTGACCACCCGCGGCGACATCACCGCGTCGATCCTGCTGTCCAGCGGCAGACCCTCGCCCAGTCCGCGCAGCGCCAGATCGCGGTCGGTGACGATGCCGCGCAGGGTGCCGTCCTCGACGACCAGCAGGGAGCCGACGGCGCTCTCGGCCATCAGCCGGGTGGCCCCCGCCAGGGTGACGTCCGGCGCGACGGTCACGGGCGGCGCGGTCATCAGCCTGCCGACGCTGACCTGACCCGCCACGGAGGGCGCGCCGGGCAGGGATCCGGCCGGGGGACCGGCCGGGGGGAGATGGGTCATCAGGACCTCTTTCGGGGCGCCGAGGGGACACCGGCACCGGGGGATGCCGTCTCCAGACTGCGCCGGGCGGGCCGCCCGGGGGCAGGGGCCGCTCGGACCTCGCTGGGGTAGTCCGATTCCCGCCGAAAGGGACAATGTACCCATCGGCCCACCCGTTCGGCCGTGCCAGCGTGAAGAGCCGGACGGGCCGCTGCGCCCACGCGCAGCCCGAGGAAAGGCGGTGAGGACGATGCCCCTGCCCCTGGTCGTGGGTGTCGACGGCTCCGATTGCAGCCTGCTCGCGGTGGACTGGGCGGCCGACGAGGCGGTCCGGCTCGGGGTGCCGCTGCGCCTGGTGCACGCCTCGCTCTGGGAGCGCTACGAGGGGCGGCTCCCCTCGCTCGGCGGCGAACCGGCCGCTCTCCATGTGATGGCCGAGCACATCGTGGCCTCGGCGACCGAGCGCGTACGGCGGCGCGCCCCGGACCTGAAGGCGGACTCCGCCGTACTGGCCGAGGACCCGGTCGGGGCGCTGCTCGCCGAGGGCGACAACGCCACCGCCGTGGTCACCGGCAGCCGGGGCCGGGGCGAGCTGAAGGGGCTGCTGCTCGGCTCGGTGGGACTGGCCCTCGCCGGGCGGGCGTCCGGTCCGGTGATCGTGGTACGCGGGGACGCGGCGGGGCTCGGGGGCACCCATGAGCGGGTGCTGCTGGGCGTCGGCGAGCCCGGCACCAGCGACACGGCCGCCCGCTTCGCGCTGCGCGAGGCCGCCGCCCGCCGGTGCGTCCTGGACGCGGTGCGCACCTGGCGCCGCTCGGGCGACCGGGCCGAGGACGGGGCCGCGCCGGAGCACGAGGACGAGGCCGCCGAACTGATCGACGAGCTGCTCCAGGCCCCGCTGGGCGAGCATCCGGACGTACGGGTGGCCCGGACCGTCCTTGAGGGCCCGCCCGGCAAGGTGCTCCTGCACCGCTCGGCCGCGGCCGACCTGCTGGTCGTCGGGGTACGGCGGGAGCGCGGACACGGCGGGCTCCAACTGGGCCGCGTGGCCCACCGGTTGCTGCACCACGCCAAGTGCCCGGTGGCCGTCGTACCCCAACTGCCGTGACCGGCCCCCGAGGCGCGGGAGCCGAGGGGTCAGCGGCCGGTGTGCTCCTTCGCGCCCTGCGGCTCCAGATGGGAGGCGAGCACGGCGGCCTGGACCCGGCGCTGCACGCCGAGCTTGGCCAGCAGCCGGGAGATGTGGTTCTTGACCGTCTTCTCCGACAGATACAGCCGCCTGCCGATCTCACGGTTGGTCAGGCCGTCCCCGATCAGCGCCAGGATGTCCCGCTCGCGCGGCGACAGGCTCGCCAGCTCCGGCGGCAGCGACGGCGTCTCCTCCGGGTCGGCCCGCAGCGAGCGCATCAGCCGGGCCGTCGTCTCCGGGTCCAGCATCGACTGCCCGGAGGCGACCGTGCGCACCGCGGAGACCAGGTCCGAGCCCTTGATCTGCTTGAGCACATAGCCGGACGCGCCGGCCATGATCGCGTCCAGCAGGGCGTCCTCGTCGTCGAACGAGGTGAGCATCAGACACGCCAGCTCCGGCATCCGGTTGCGCAGTTCCCGGCAGACCGAGATGCCGTCCCCGTCGGGCAGCCGTACGTCCAGCACCGCGACGTGCGGGCGCAGGGCGGGGCCCCGGACCAGCGCGTGCGCGGCGGTGTCGGCGTCGCCGACGACGGAGATGTCCGGTTCGGCGTCCAGGAGATCCGCCAGACCGCGCCGGACGACCTCATGGTCGTCCAGGAGGAACACCCGGATCGGGTCCTGTGCCGTGAAGGTGCGTGTCTCGGTCATCTCGACCTCTCGTTCCCGGAAAGCAGACAGACAGCGGCCTGTCACCCGGCCGATCATCGCCGGACGGCGCCGCGCGCACTAGGGCCGACCGGCCCCACTTCCCGGGACCGGACCCCGTCCCCAGAATGTCACGCCCCCGGTGCCCGCTGACCGGGCGCCAGGTCGAAGCGCACGTCCACGACCCCCTCGACCGCACGTACCAGCCGGGCCGCCACCGGGACCAGCGAGGTGTCCCGGATCCGGCCGATGACGGTCACCACGCCGTCCTCCACCCGCAGTTCCACGGCCGAGTCCGGCGGCGGGAAGAGCCGCGCCACGATCTCCCGGCGCACCTCCTCCTCGATCTCCTGGTCCTCCCGCAGGAACACCTTGAGCAGATCGGCGCGGCTGACCACGCCCTCCAGCATCCCGGTCCCGTCCACCACGGGCAGCCGCTTGACCCGGGCGCGGGCCATGGTCCGGGCGGCCTCGGCGAGGGTGGCGTTCGCGCGCACGGTGACCGCGGGGGCGGTCATCAGGTCCCCGGCGGTGATCGCCTCGCCCTTGGCCATGTCGGCGGGCGGCCGCAGCCGCCGGTACTCCTCGGCCGGGTCGTCCCGCAGCTCCTCCTTGGGCAGCATGTCGGCCTCCGAGACCACACCGACCACCAGGCCCTCGCCCTCGATCACGGGCACGGCGCTGACCTGCCAGTCCTGCATCATCTCCACCAGCTCCTTGAAGGGAGCACGCCGGCCGACGGCGGCGACGGTGGTCGTCATGACGTCGCTGACGATGTGCGGGGTGCCGTACATGGTGACTCCGTAGCTTCTCGGCGCAGCTTGTCGACGGGAGTTCCGCTGTCCCCAGCGTGCGCCGGACGCGCCCGGTCGGCACAGGGGCCGCCCGGCCCCCGCCGGGCGCCGCCGCCCGGGCCGGTCGGCCCCAGCGGGGGACCAGCGGCCCCTGATCGGCTCGCCGGTCCTGCCCGAGGCTGGAATCGTCGCTCCTGTCTCCCCGAGGCGACGCCCCAGAGAGGTGGAACCATGACCCGAACCGTCACCGCGGGCCTCGACGGCTCGCCCGAGAGCCGGGCCGCCGTCGAATGGGCGGCGCGCGAAGCCGCGCTGCGTGACCTGCCGTTGCGGATCCTGCATGTGCGGGAGCCCGAGGCCGGCGTCGACGCCGACCGCGGGGCCGCCGAGGAATGGGCCCGCACGGTGCGCGAGTCCGCGGCGGGTCTGCGGCTGCGCCATCCCGGCATCGAGGTCGCCACCGACCAGGTCACCGGCGAGGCGGCACAGGCCCTCGCCGAGGCGGCGGACGGCGCGGAGCTGCTGGCGCTCGGCTCCCGGGGTCTCGGCCGCCTCGGCGGGTTCCTGGTCGGCTCGGCCGGGCTGTACGTCATCGCGCACACGACGCGCCCGGTGGTACTGGTCCGCGCGGGTGAAGCGGCCGCCGACGAACACCAGCCGGACCCCTCGGGCGTGCCGTCCGCCGCGACCCCCTTCCGGCCCGTCGTCCTCGGTCTGGACATCGACGACCCCGAGGGCCCGAGCCAGGCCCTGCTGGAGTTCGCCTTCGACGCCGCCGCGCGCCGCGGCGCCGCGCTGCGGGTCGTGCACGGCTGGACGCCGCCGCCCTACGCCGCGTACGGCATCCCCGCCGACCCGCCGGTCCTGCCCTCCTTCGGACGCCGGGCCGCCACCCTGCTCACCGAGGTGCTGCGGCCCTGGCGGCAGAAGTTCCCGGACGTCGATGTGAGCGAGGCGAGCCGGGCCGGCAACTCCGCGCCGGTGCTGATCGACGCCGCCCGGGACGCCTCCCTGGTGGTCGTCGGGCGGCGCGTCCGCAGGAGCCCGTACGGCATCCACATCGGCCATGTCACCCACGCCGTGCTGCACCATGTCGCCGCGCCCGTGGCCGTCGTCGCGCACGGCTGAGGCGTCGCGCGCGGCCGCACAGCCGGACGCGCGCGACGCGGGCCGTGACCGAGACGGCCGAAACGGTGCGGTACGGCTCGCGTACGCCGGTGAATCCGTCAACGATGGGGTGCGGGCCCGCCTCGTCGTCGACCTCCACCAGGGCTCTACCAGGGAGAGTGAACACGATGGACCTGCCCGTTCTCGTCGGCGTCGACGGCTCGGAGGAGAGCCTGCGCGCTGTGGACTGGGCCGCCGAGGAGGCCGCCCTGCGCGGGGCACCGCTCCGCCTCGTCTACGCCTCGCTCTGGGAGCGCTACGAGGGTTCCCTCATCGCCCAGGAGGTCGGGAAACCGGCCGAGGAGGTGATGGGCCAGGACATCATGGACGCCGCCGGACGCCGGGCCCACCGGCACCACCCGGAACTGCGGCTGACCACGTCCGTGCTGGCCGACGAACCCTCGTTCGGACTGGTGAACGAGAGCAGCACCGCGCGCCTCGTGGTCGTCGGCTGCCGGGGCCGCAACGCCGTCACCGAGCTGCTGCTCGGCTCCGTGAGCCTCTCGGTCGCCGCCCGCGCCCACTGCCCGGTGATCGTGCTGCGCGGCGGACCCGAGCGGCGGACGACCCCCGGCCGCGTGGTGCTCGGCGTCGCCGACAAGGACGCGGGCCCGGCCGCCGTACGGTTCGCCGCCGAGGAGGCGGGACTGCGCGGGGTGCCCCTGGAGGCCGTACGGGCGTGGCGGCGGCCCGCGCACAGCACCACCGGGCATCCGCTGCTCACCGGTGGGCCCGCCCAGGCGCAGGAGCAGGAGGCCGCCGAGGCGCTGGAGGAGGCCCTGCGGGACGTCCCCGAGGGGCTGGAGCAGCACCGGCGCACCGCCGAGGGGCACGCCCGTGACGTCCTCGTCGACGCCTCCCGGGACGCCGGACTGCTCGTCGTCGGCGCCCGGCGCCGCACCGGCCGGTTCGGCCTCCAGCTCGGCCGGGTCGCCCACGGGGTACTGCACCACGCGGCTTGCCCGGTGGCCGTCGTACCGGAAACCGGCTGACCCCGCCCACGACGCGTTCCCGCGTCGACGGCCGCGCACGAATTCTGACGATGATCGGAGTCCCCATGACCGAGGCCGCCCCCCAGGAAGCCGCGCTCAGCGAGGAGGAGCTGCGCACCCTGGACGCGCACTGGCGCGCCGCCAACTACCTGGCCGCCGGCCAGATCTATCTCATGGCCAACCCGCTGCTGACCGAACCGCTGCGCCCCGAGCACATCAAGCCGCGGCTGCTCGGCCACTGGGGCACCTCGCCCGGACTCAACCTCGTCTACACCCACCTCAACCGCGTCATCAAGGCCCGCGACCTGGACGCGCTGTGCGTCTGGGGGCCGGGGCACGGCGGCCCGGCGGTCCTCGCGGGCTCCTGGCTGGAGGGCAGTTACAGCGAGACCTACCCGGACATCAGCCGGGACGGGGCCGGCATGGAGCTGCTGTTCCGGCAGTTCTCCTTCCCCGGCGGCGTGCCGAGCCATGTGGCCCCCGAGACCCCCGGCTCCATCCACGAGGGCGGCGAACTCGGCTACTCCCTCGCGCACGCCTACGGCGCCGCCTTCGACAACCCCGACCTGCTGGTGACCTGCGTGATCGGCGACGGCGAGGCGGAGACCGGGCCGCTCGCCGCGTCCTGGCACTCCGACAAGTTCCTCGACCCGGTGCACGACGGCGCCGTCCTGCCCGTCCTGCACCTCAACGGCTACAAGATCGCCAACCCGACCGTGCTCTCCCGGCTCCCCGAGAGCGAACTCGACGCCCTGCTGCGCGGATACGGCCACGAACCGCTGTACGTCACCGGCGAGGACCCCGCCGAGGTGCACCGCGCCCTCGCCGCCGCCCTGGACGACGCGCTGGACCGGATCGCGCGGATGCAGCGCGCCGCCCGCGAGGAGGGGAACACCGAGCGGGTGCACTGGCCGATGATCGTGCTGCGCACCCCCAAGGGCTGGACCGGCCCCGCCGAGGTGGACGGCCTCCCCGTCGAGGGCACCTGGCGCGCCCACCAGGTCCCGCTGCCCGGCGTGCGCGAGAACCCCGCGCATCTGCGGCAGTTGGAGCAGTGGCTGCGCTCGTACCGGCCCGAGGAGCTGTTCGGCCCGGACGGCCGGCCCAGCGCGGACGTCCTCGCCTGCGTCCCCGAGGGCGACCGCCGCCTCGGGGCCAACCCGCACGCCAACGGCGGCGTCCTGCTGCGCGATCTGCCGCTGCCGCCCCTGGACACCTTCGCCGTGGCCGTCGACAAGCCGGGCACCGCCCTGCACGAGCCCACCCGGATCCTCGGTGACCTCCTCGAACAGGTCATGGAGGACACCCGCGAGCGCCGGGACTTCCGCCTCGTCGGCCCGGACGAGACCGCCTCCAACCGGCTCCAGGCCGTCTTCGGCGCCAGCGGCAAGGCATGGCAGGCCGAGGTGCTCCCGGTGGACGAGAATCTGTCCCGGCACGGACGGGTCCTGGAGATCCTCTCCGAACACCTCTGCCAGGGCTGGCTGGAGGGATATCTGCTCACCGGCAGGCACGGACTGTTCTCCTGCTACGAGGCGTTCGTGCACATCGTCGACTCGATGGTCAACCAGCACATCAAGTGGCTCAAGACGTCACGGCAGTTGACCTGGCGGGCCCCCATCGCCTCCCTCAACTACCTGCTCACCTCGCACGTCTGGCGCCAGGACCACAACGGCTTCTCGCACCAGGACCCCGGCTTCGTGGACCACGTCCTCAACAAGAGCCCCGAGGTCGTCCGCGTCTATCTGCCGCCGGACGCCAACACCCTGCTGTCGGTGGCCGATCATGTGCTGCGCAGCCGCGACTACGTCAATGTCGTCGTCGCCGGCAAGCAGCCCTGCTTCGACTGGCTGACCATGGACCAGGCCCGCGCCCACTGCGCGCGCGGCGCCGGGATCTGGGAGTGGGCCGGTACGGAGAACGGCGCCGAACCCGATGTCGTCCTCGCCTGCGCCGGTGACGTCCCCACCCAGGAGGTGCTGGCCGCCGCCCAGTTGCTGCGCACCCAGCTGCCCGAGCTCGCGGTGCGGGTCGTCAACGTGGTCGACATGACCCGGCTGCTGCCGCACGACGAACACCCGCACGGGATGACCGACTTCGAGTACGACGGCCTGTTCACCACCGACAAGCCCGTCATCTTCGCCTACCACGGCTACCCCTGGCTGATCCACCGCCTCGCCTACCGCCGCACCGGTCACGCGAACCTCCATGTGCGCGGCTACAAGGAGTCGGGCACCACGACCACCCCGTTCGACATGGTCGTGCGCAACGACCTCGACCGCTACCGCCTCGTCATGGACGTCATCGACCGCGTCCCGGGCCTCGCGGTACGCGCCGCCGCCGTCCGCCAGACCATGGCCGACGCGCGCAGCCGCCACCACGACTGGATCCGCGAGCACGGCACGGATCTGCCGGAGGTCGCGGAGTGGACCTGGGGAGGCTGAACAGGGGCCGTCCGGACCGGGCGCGAGTCCCGCGCCCGGTCCGATCCGGGCCTGTCCTCTCCCGCTCAGCCGTCCCCGCCCGCCAGCCGTACCCCCGTCACCAGGTCCGGGCGGATGCGCACCGCCCGGTCCATGTCCTCCGGCGGTGCCCAGGGGTGCAACAGCTCCCGCAGCCGGGCCAGTTCGGCCAGGTCCGTGACCAGCCGGGCGTACCCCGTCACCACGACGCTCCAGCCGAGATGCGTCTCGGGATCGATGGCGTCGGCCTCGTACGCGACGACGACCCCGCCGTCCTCGCCCCGCCGGGCGTGCGAGGTCAGCGCGGCGGCCTCATGGGTGCGGATCACGATGTCGCCGCCGTCCAGCACATGATTGACCGGGCGGACGGTCGGCAGCGCCTGCCGGGTGAACACGACCCGGCCCAGGGACACACTGCCCAGCAGCCGCAGCGCCTCCGTGCGGTCGAGTTCGATGCGGCGCCGGGCCGTGTCGTGACGAGGGATCATGGCTGGCTTCCTCGCGGTGCGCGGCCGACGGCGGGCAGAGGGCGGGCAGGGGTCCATGGGGTGCTTCCCGCACGCACCGAGGACGCTCCCGCACGGCAGGGAGCGGCACCGCGGGGGATCGGTGCCGCTCCTGAGGACACTCTCGCCCAGGTCGTACGACGCTCGACAGTGCCGTTCGGACCCGCGCCGGGGCCGTACGGCCCCGCCCACATGCCGGGGCACATGCCCCCGGCATGCCGAGGATCACAGGGCGCCGAAGCGGCGGCCGCGTATCCCTCTCCAGTTCCGAGCGGCTACCGTGTCCTTCGGAACCCGTCGGTTCGAAGGCATGGGCTGATGGGGAGTGGAGGGCGTGGTGACCGGAACGGAGGAGCCCGGCGTGCGGCTGCCGCAGCTGAAGCTGGACGAGCTGCTGGAGGAACTGCAGGCCAGGATCGACGCGGCCCGCGGTACCCGGGACCGGGTGCACAGCCTGCTGGAGGCGGTCCTCTCCGTCGGCCGCGAGCTGGAGCTGGAACAGGCCCTGCACTCCATCGTGGAGGCCGCGGCGGCGCTGGTGGACGCGGAGTACGCGGCACTGGGCGTCATCGGCCCGGACGGCACCACCCTCGCCGCGTTCCACACCGTGGGCCTGTCCGAGGAGCGGATCACCCGGATCGGCCCCTACCCGGAGGGCCACGGCATCCTGGGCGAGCTGATCCGCCACCCGGAGCCGCTGCGCCTGTCGAAGCTCTCCAGCCACCCGTCGTCGTACGGCTTCCCGGCCGGGCACCCGCCGATGAACACCTTCCTCGGCGTCCCGATCCGCGTCCGCGACCAGGTCTTCGGCAACCTGTACCTCACCGAGAAGCGCGGCGGTGCCGACTTC
This sequence comes from Streptomyces sp. LaBMicrA B280, assembly GCF_049222185.1. Taxonomy (NCBI): domain Bacteria; kingdom Bacillati; phylum Actinomycetota; class Actinomycetes; order Kitasatosporales; family Streptomycetaceae; genus Streptomyces; species Streptomyces sp. LaBMicrA B280. Next base: position 14,799 of record NZ_JBMJCT010000007.1, read on the forward strand.
GACGAGGAGGACGAGTCGGTCCTCGCCACCCTCGCCGTCGCCGCGGGCGTCGCCATCGACAACGCCCGTCTCTACGAGGACTCCCGGCTGCGCGAACGCTGGCTGCTGGCCAACGCCGAGATCAGCCACAGCCTGATGTCCGGCAGCGAACGCGCCGAGGCCCTGGACCTGATCGCCGAACGCGCCCGCGAGATCACCGGCTCGGCGCTCGCCGCCGTCGCGATGCCGATGCCGGACACCGAGGCGCTCGGCGTGGAGATCGCCGTCGGCGCCCAGTCCGACGCCCACCGCGGGCTCGTACTGCCCCTGGACCGCAGCCTGATGGGCCTGGCCTTCACCGCCGCCGCCCCGGTCACCAGCGACGACGTCGCCCATGACGCCCGTGTCGGCCAGGACCCGCCGCGCTTCGACGGCCTCGGCCCCGCCGTCGCCGTCCCGATCGGCACCGGCGAGGGCGGCGCCCGCGGTGTGCTGCTGCTGGCCCGCGAGAGCGACCGTTCGGTGTTCTCCGACAAGGAGACCGAGATGCTGCGGGGCTTCGCCGCGCAGGCCGCGATCGCCATGGAACTCGCCGAGCGGCGGCAGGCCGCCCAGCAGATCGCGCTCCTGGAGGACCGCGACCGCATCGCCCGGGACCTGCACGACCTGGCCATCCAGCGGCTCTTCGCCACCGGCATGACGCTCCAGAGCGCGGGCCGCTTCATCGAGCACCCGGAGGCGTCCGAGCGGGTCCTGCGCGCCGTGGACGACCTGGACGAGACCATAAAGATCATCCGCTCGACCATCTTCGGGCTGCGCGCCCGCGAGGGCGCCGCGGCGAGCGGGCTGCGCGCCCGCGTGGTCCGGGTGGCCGGCGAGGCCGCCCCGGTGCTGGGCTTCGCGCCCAGCGTGCGCATGGAGGGCCTGGTCGACACCGACGTACCGGGCGAGATCGCCGACCATGTGGTGGCCGTGCTCTCCGAGGCCCTCACCAACATCGCCCGGCACGCCCACGCCGACCGCGCCGAGGTGCTGCTCACCGCCGACGGCCGTGAGGTGCGCCTGCGGGTCCGCGACAACGGGGTCGGCATCCCCTCCGGCGGCCGCCGCAGCGGGCTGCGCAACATGGCGGAACGCGCGGAGCGGCTCGGCGGGAGCCTCGATGTGGGGAAAAGCGAAGGGGGCGGGGCCACACTGGAGTGGCGGGTCCCGCTGCCCGCCTCGTAACCCCGGGGATCCCCGGGGCGCGGGCCCGGTGGGCACCCGGTCGGGCCCGGTCGGCCCATGACAGCGGCCGGGCGGCGGCCACAGGCTGAACGTGCGGCGCGGCACCAGAGCCCCTGGAGGAAGCCATGGACGGCACTCCGAACACCGTGGACGACGTGATGACCCGCAGGGTGCTCGCCCTGCGCACCGGCGCGGGCTTCAAGGACATCGTGCAGGCCATGCGCGAGTGGCGGGTCGGCGCGGTGCCCGTGCTGGACGACGCCGGACACGTGGTCGGCGTCGTCTCCGAGGCGGATCTGCTGCCCAAGGAGGAGTACCGCGACAGCGACCTCGACCGGTACGGCAGGATGCGCCATCTCGCGGAGCTGACCAAGGCCGAGGCGGCGAGCGCGGAGGCGCTGATGACCACCCCTGCGGTCACCGTGGCCCCGGGCGCCACCCTCGGCCACGCCGCCCGCGTCATGGCCCGCGCCCGCGTCAAGCAACTCCCCGTGGTGGATCCCGAGGGCACCCTGCTGGGCATCGTGAGCCGTTCCGACCTGCTGAAGGTGTTCCTGCGCGGCGACGCGGAGATCGCCGACGAGGTCGGCGGCGACGTCGTCGCCCGGCTCTTCGGCGCTGAAGCGGCCGGGATCCGGGTGGAGGTGCACGATGGTGTCGTGACGCTCAGCGGCCGGGTCCGGGAGACCGCGCTCGTACCGCTCGCCGCGCGCCTCGCGCGGGCCGTGCCCGGCGTGGTGGACGTGCGGTGCGCGCTGGCCGGGCCGCCGCGCCACCCGGATCTGGACCCGGACCTGCCGGACGCCGAGTCGGCCCGCACCCGCTGAGGGGCCGCCGACGCGCGAGAGGAGGCGGTGGCGATGACACGGACACCTGCCACGACGGTCAGGCCGGTACGGCTGTGGCGGTGGCGGCGCAATCCGCTGCGGCGGCACAGCGATGTCGTCGAGGCCTGGATCGTCCTCGCCACCTGGGTGCTCGTCCTCGTCTGCGGCGTCGTCGCCGGTCTTCTCGCGGCCCAGGCGTCCGCCGCGTCCTACGCCGCCCGGCTCGCCCAGGTGCACCCCGTCACGGCGGTGCTCACCGACCCGGCCGCCGCGACCCCGGCCGCCGGCAGCGGCTACGACGACGGGCGGGTGTGGGCGCCCGTGCGCTGGACCGACGCGGACGGCTCGGTGCACACCGACCGGGCGAAGGTCGCGTCCGGCGCGCCCGCCGGCAGCAGTGTCACGGTCTGGGCGAACCACGCCGACCATGTGGTCGCCCCGCCGGTCACCGGCGCCTCGGCCGACCTCCAGGCGGCCCTCACCGGCGTCCTCGTCGGCCCGTCGGCCGGTGCGGCCCTGTGGTGCGCGGGCCGGCTGGTCCGGGGGCGGCTGATCCGGCGCAGGATGGCCGAGTGGGACGAGGAGTGGAAGCAGATAGGGCCGCGTTGGGGAAACCTCAGCGGCGGCCGCGGCTGAACTGCTCAGCCGCTAGGGAAGGCGTCCTACGGAAGGTGCCCTACGGAAGGCGTGCTCAGCCCTCCGCCAGATGGCAGTCCACGCCCACGACGCCCTCCACACCCCGCACCATGCGCACCGCGAGCGGGATCCGCGTACCGTCCGTGACCTTTCCGGTCAGCGTCACGACCCCGTCGACCACCACGACGTGCAACGGCTCGACCGGCGCCGGGAACAGCACGTCCAGCACCTCGCGCCGGATCTCGTCGGCCAGTTCACGGTCCTCGCGCAGGAACACCTTGAGCAGGTCGCCCCGGCTGACCACGCCCTCAAGCACCCCCTCCGCGGTCACCACCGGAAGCCGCTTGACGCGCTTGAGCGCCATGATGCGCGCCGCCTCGGCGAGCGTGGCGTCGGCGTGCACGGTGACGGCGGGCGTGCTCATCAGGTCCTGCGCGGTCACCCCGCCCGCCTTGGCCAGGTCGCCCAGCCGGCTCCGCTGGGTCATCCGGTCCGGGTCGCTGTCCCGGAACTCCTCCTTGGGCAGCAGATCCGCCTCGGATACCACGCCGACCACCCGGCCGTCGCCCTCCAGGACCGGCAGGGCGCTGACGTTCCACTGCTCCATCCGCGCCACGATGTCCTTGAACAGGGCCGTGCGCCCCACCGCCACCGCGGCGCGCGTCATCACGTCGCCGACCCGGCTCGGGCCCCCGGTACGGGCCTGCTCGGCGGGCTGCCGGGCGGTCACTCGGCGCTCCCGCTGCCGTAGGGCGCGTAGAGGTCGAGCAGCCGGACCCGGGAGGCGTGCAGCCGCTGGGCGACCACCCGGCCGACCCAGAGCGCGATCGCCCGCCCGAACTCGGGGTCCTCCTCGCACAGCGCGAGCACGGCGGCGGCGTCGAACTCCCAGGCCCGCACCGGGCTCATCGCCTCGGCGCCCAACTGCCAGATGTGCGGCGGGAAGTGCCAGGACCAGCCGACCAGTTCGCCGTGCCCGAGGGTCTCGATGACGGCGGGCCGGCGGCCGGGTACGCGCAGGTCGAGCGCGATCGTGCCGGTGCGCACGATCCAGAAGCGGTCGGCGCGCCGCCCCTCCTCGAACAGCCGGGTGCCGGCCTCGAAGGAGACCTCGCGGGCGAGGCTCATCAGCCGATCGCGCCGCACGGGGTCGAGCGCCGTGGTCATGGTGGTGGCGGAGGTCATCGCACCGGCTCCCTTCCTGGGGTGGTGATCCCAGCGTGGGCGCGTCCGCCCGGCGCCGCCACAGGTCGCCCGGACCCGGGCGAGGGCCTTTCGGCCCCGGCGCGCGGGTGAGCCGGTACGCGAAGGGCGGGAAGGGCCACCCGCTTCTCGCGGATCCGGATTGCGCGGTGCGCGGCTCCCGGCCGCTTCTCCGCGTCTCAACGGCTCTTCCCGCCACTACCAGCACACCACGAGAACCGTCGGCGCACCAGTGCCGCCCCCTTCCGGGGCGTTTCGACACGGGGGCCGTACGGCCCCAGCCGTATCCCGCCCCGATGGCGCACCATGGAGGACAAGCGTAGGGGGATATAAACACGCAAACCCGTCATGGGGGCGTGGAGCGGAGAAGAGAGGCTGAGAGCATGGTCTTCGCATCTTGGACCACCCCCGGGGTCTTCACCGGCCGGGGTGGCACCCGCACCGTGGAGGCAGGCGTCCTCACCGGCGACCTGACCGTCCACACCACCTGGGACGGCCGCAGGGCCGATGTGGCGGTGCAGTACAGCGGCACCTCCCAGTGGTTCACGCTCAGCGGCAGCCCGGTGCCCTGCCGCTCCGAGCGCGCCAGCCGGGACCTGCACCAGGAGGTCGTCGAATCGATCAAGGTGGGCGCCGAGGCGACCGTGCCCCAGTTCCACCAGACCGCCAGTTCGTAGCGGCACCCCGGACGGCGGTACGACGAGCCGGGTCAGGCTTCCAGGGCGGCGCTCACGCTCGGGTAGCAGGGGATCAGGCCGGTGAGCCCGACGATCTCCAGGGTGCGCAGCACGGGTCTGCGCACCCCGGCCAGGCGCAGCCAGCCGGCCGGTGCGTGGGCCTGGTGGGCGGCGATGAGGACATTGATGCCGCTGGAGTCCATGAAGCCCACCCCGGTGAGGTCGGCGACCGTGCGCGGGGTGTCCGTGGTGGCCGCGGGCATCAGCGCCCGCCGCAGGACACCGGCCGTCCGGTGGTCGACCTCACCGGCCACCGTGACGACGACGGCTCCGCCCAGCGGCGCCCGGCCGACCGCCAGCCCGTCCGGCTCCAGTGGTTCGTCGATGCTCGCCATGTCCGTCACCCGCACCTCGGCCCTGTTCGAAGGTTCCGCAAGTTCTCTGCCCGGCTCCCGCTCACCGGCCACCTGCCCCGATTTCCCCGGACGATGCCGCTCCGGTGCCATCCGGCAGTGGCTCTCGGCGCTCCAGCCAGGCGCGCGGCACGGCCGTCACGCCGGTGCGCGCGGCCACGATGCCCCCGGCGATGGCGCAGGTGGTGTCCACGTCGCCGAGCCCCTCCGCCGTGCTCCACAGGGCGGCCTCCAGGTCGCCGGGGTGGCGGGCGGCGCACCACACGGCGAACGGGACCGTGTCGTCGGCGCGGATCCGCCGCCCGCTGCCGAGCAGGTCCGAGGCGCGCCACGGCTCGGTGGCGAAGGGCACCTCGGCGGCGCGGGCCAGCCCCTCCCGGACCGTGCCGTCCGGGGTCAGGGCCGCCACCTCGGCGACGGTCAGGGTGCCGCGTGCGGACAGCGCGGCCGCGACCGCCACGGCGACCGCTCCGGCGATGCCCTCGGGATGGGCATGGGTGACCTCCGCGGAGCGCGTCGCCTGCGCGACGACCCGGGGGAGACTGCCGTGGAAGAACGCGCCGAGCGGCGCCACCCGCATCGCCGCGCCATTGCCGAGGCTGCCCTCGCCGCCGAACAGCTCGCGCGCGAACTCCCGCCAACGGTCGGGCAGTTCGAGCAGGCGCGGCAGCAACTGGTGCATGCCGTGGCCGTATCCCCGGGCGGGATCGGCGTCGTAGCCGAGCGCGAAGGACCGGGCCAGTTCGCGCGGGCGGATCTCGCCGTGCTCGTCCAGCACCCGCAGCACGGCGAGGGCCATCGCGGTGTCGTCGGTCCAGTGCCAGGGCGTCTCCTCGGGGGCCTGCCGGGCGCGTATCTCCCGCAGGGCCCGGCGGGGTTCGCGAAAGAGCGGGAACCAGCGTTCGCCGAAGGCGTCGCCGAGCGCCAGGCCCTCCAGGCTGCGGCGGGCGGCGGCACGGTCCGTGGTCGCGGTGACGGTCATGGTCCCGATTCTGCCCGGCGCATCACAGCGGTGTGGCGGCGTGCAGCAGAAACGCCAGGGTGAGCGCGGAGTTGGCCGAGAACATCGCGGACAGGGCGGCCCCGGTCGCCGCGGTCCACACCGCGAGACCGGCCGCCGTGAACAGGGACGGCCAGGCGCGGACGGCGGGTTCGGGGCCGAGCAGGGCGGCGACCCGGCGGGGGAGCGGCCCCGGCGCGGCGAGCAGCGTCGGCGCGGGCGCGGGGCCGGTGGTGGCCAGTGCCGCCCTGCCGATCGCGTGGGCCACCACCCGGCGGCTGCCCACGGCCCGCGCGGCCTCCTCGTCCGCCCAGCGCTCCGCCGTGTACGCCACCGCCGTGCGCAGCGGCAGCAGGAACGGGTTGGCGCAGGCGGCGAGTTGGACCAGCAGCAGATGGCGGTGGTGCCGGGCGGCGAGATGGGCCCGTTCGTGCGCGAACAGCGCGCGGCGCTCCCGCGCGGCCAGCGACCCGAGCATCCCCCGGGACACCACGATCCGGTCCCGCCGCCCGCCCGGCAGCGCGTAGGCGTACGGCGCCGGGTCCGGCAGCACGGCCACCTCGGTGCCCGGCAACCCGGCGAGCGCCCGGTGGGCCCGCCGCCGTACCCGTACATGACGCGCCAGGGTGCGGCCGCACGCGGCGAGGACCGCCAGCAGCGCGGGGATGGCGGCCTTGCCCGCGATCTCGTGCCGGGGCACGCTCTCCCGCACCTCCGGGTCGGACCAGCCGTCCGGCAGCGGATTGCCGGGCAGTTGGGCGGTGCCGACCACCATCAGCAGGGCCAGGCACACCGCGCTGCACAGCGCCAGCACGGTGGACACCGACGTCAGCAGCACGGTCGCGGTGCGCGGATGCAGCCGCTGTTCGGCCAGCCGGGCGATCGGCCAGGCGGTCAGCGGCAGGACCAGGGGCAGGAAGACGAAGATTCCCATGTGCGCTCAGCCGTCGCCGAATTCCAGCAGCTCGCGCAGCAGCCGCTCGTCACCCTCGGGCAGCGCGGTGATGAAGCTGGCCAGCACCGCGTGCCGGTCCTGCTCGCCGTCCAGCACCCGGCGCATCTTCAGCGCGGCCAGGCCCGCCTCGTCCGCGGCCGGCAGCCAGACGAAGGAGCGGCCCTCACGCCTGCGGGTGACGGCGTTCTTCGCCAGCAGCCGGCCCAGGACCGTCATCACGGTCGTATAGGCGAGCCCGGCGGCCAGATGGTCGCGCACCCAGCCCGCGGTCACCGGAGCACCGGCCTCGTGCAGCGCCCCGAGCACCCGTGTCTCCAACGCCCCCTGCGCCCTGCGCCGACGGTGCGCGTCCGGCTCCGCCACCCGCGTTCTCCCTTCTCTCGCCCGGCCGTCCGGGTGCCTCAACCCCTCGTGCCGAAGGAGCGTCACATCGTACAGAGCGGACCTGCGACGGCTTTCTTCTACAGTGTTGTAGATTCGCACCGGCGAACCGGTGAGGGCGACGAGAGCAAGGGAGCGGACCCGTGTCGGTCAACCTGAGCAAGGGTCAGCGGATCAGTCTGGACAAGGCGGACGGCGGCGCGCTGGACGCCGTGCGGATGGGCCTGGGCTGGCGGGCCGCGCCACGCAAGGGGTTCCTGGCCAAGCTGGCCGGAGCCCGGGAGATCGACCTGGACGCCTCCGCGCTGCTGTTCGCCGGCGGCCAGCTCGCGGACGTCGTCTTCTTCCGCCATCTGGCCAGCGACGACGGCTCGGTACGACACCTCGGCGACAACCTCGTCGGCGGCGCGGGCGCCGGGAGCGACGACGAGGTCATCCTGGTGGACCTGGCGCGTGTCCCGGGCCATGTCGACCAGATCGTGTTCACCGTCAACTCGTTCACCGGGCAGACCTTCGGCGAGGTGCGGGACGCCTTCTGCCGGCTGGTCGACGAGCGGACCGGCACGGAACTCGCCCGCTACACCCTCAGCGGCGGCGGCGCGTACACGGCGCAGATCATGGCCAAGCTCCATCGCACCGGCACCGGCTGGCAGTTGCAGGCACTCGGCGCACCGGCCTCGGGCCGCACCTTCCAGGACCTGCTGCCCGCGATCGCCGCGCACCTGTGACGCTTCTTGATCAAATCATTGCGCGCGCGTGGAACCGGTGACGGACGGAACACGTTGATCATCATGGACGCGGATTCCCGCGGTGTCTCTGGAGGACATGCATGAGCACGACCCTGACCAAGGGCGGCAATGTGTCGCTGAGCAGACAGGCCCCCGGTCTGACTGCCGTGACGGTCGGGCTGGGCTGGCAGGCCGAGGACGGCTACGAGCCGGACGGCAGCGCGCTGTTGTGCGACGCCTCGGGCCGGGTGCTCTCCGATGAGCACTTCGTCTTCTTCAACAACCCGAGCAGCCCCGACGGTTCGGTCCGCCACGACGGCCAGGGCCGCCCCGTCGGCGGGGACGACCAGCGGATCAGGATCGACCTCACCCGGCTTCCGGACGCCGTGGAGAAGGTCGTCTTCCCGGTCTCCCTGTACGACGCGGCGGGCCGCGGCCACACCTTCGGACAGGTGCGGCGCGCCCATATTCGCGTCCTCGACCAGGACGGCGACACCGAACTGGCCCGCTACGAGGTGACCGGCGGCGCCCTCGCGCACGAGACGGCACTGGTCCTCGGCGAGCTGTACCGGCACGGCGCGGAGTGGAAGTTCCGCGCGGTGGGCCAGGGTTACGCCTCCGGGCTCGCGGGCATCGCGGGTGACTACGGGGTGTCGGTGCTGGGGGAGGCGGCGGCACCCGAACCGGCGCCGCACAAGTCCCCGGCACCGCACAAGTCCTCGGCGCCGCCCGGAGCGGAACCGGCGCCCCACCAGGCTCCGGCCCCGCCTCCCGCCCCGCCGCCTCCCGCCCCCCTGCCTCCCGCCCCGCCGTCGGCACCCGTACCGGTGCCGCACGCCCCCGCGTCCGCCGTGTCCCCGCATCCCACCGGGAGTTCCCCCATGACCTGTTTCTTCGACCCCAACCACGGCCCCGGTATGACGACCGTGACATGGTCCCCGCAGTGGGGCGTGCCCCGGCCCGTCCAGACCTGCGGCGGCTGCGCCCAGCGGGTGCAGACCACGGTGCCGCCCTTCTACACCCCGCCCCAGCAGGGCTACCCCCAGCCGGTGGCACCGGGCTACCCGCAGCAGGGCTACCCCCAGGGCTATCCCCAACAGGGCTATCCGCAGCAGGGCTACGGGCAGCCGTACGACGACCGCGGGCACGACTACCACCACCACGACCACGAAGAGCACGGCGGCGGCCGCCGGTTCGGCACGGGCGCGCTGATCGGCGCCGGTGCGGCCGGACTCATCGGCGGCGCGCTGCTGAACGAGGCGTTCGACGACGACGAACCGGACGTCGTCAACAACTTCTACGAGGACTGACGCCGACTGACGCCCGCCTCGGTCCCCGCGGCGGTCCGGTCCCGGCCCCGGACCGCCGCCGGGGCCGGACGCCTACACTGGGTCGGCGCATATGCGTCGGCTGTGCTGAGGGCGGGGACGGGAGTGGATCGTGACGGACAACGCCGGGGGGTACGACGATCCGCCCGCCGAGGTGCTGACCGCGGCCGCCGCCGCGTTTGCCCTGCTCGCCTCCCCCGCCCGGCTCCATCTGATGTGGGCCCTGTCCCAGGGTGAGAGCGATGTCACGCACCTCGCCGACCGGGTGGGCGGCGCCCTGCCCGCGGTCAGCCAGCATCTGGCCAAGCTGAAGCTCGCCGGACTCGTCCGCTCCCGCCGCGAGGGAAGGCGGCAGGTCTATTACATCGACGATCCGGACGTGCTGACCCTCGTGCGTGTGATGGTCGGCCAGCTGACCGCCCGCGCCCGGGGCACCGCCGCCCCCGTTCGCCGGCTGCACGGGATCGGCGGCTGAGCGTCACCGGCCCGCCCGGCCACCGGGCACCCGGCCCAGGTAAGAGCGCTCGCCTGTACGCTCCGCTCACAGACGGGGCGCGTAGACTCCGGCTGCCGTACCACCCGCCCAGGGCCCGCCGGTGCGATGAGATGCCTCACCTGTGAATCTCGTGTGCATCCCTGCTGGTCCGGGTCATTTGTTTGTTAGATTGCGCAACTACGCAATCGAGATGGGGCGGCACGTCACCGCCTCGTACACACCACCGCGCATGCCAGGTCGCAGCGTCGACGGCCCGGCCCGACCGTTCAGGGGAGTGGGAGATGAGCGACCCGTGGGACGGCCCGGCCGGCCAGGCCACGCGCCGCCGTGACCGGCGGGTGCCCGGCCAGCGGGCCTCCGAGCCGGACGCGGCACGTGCCGAGGCGGCACCCTCCGAGGCCCGCCCCCAGGGCGGCCGGGCCGCGGCCCGTGAGGCGGCCCGCTCCCGCGGCGGAAAGCGCGCCCGCAGGGGCAGGGCCCGCCCGGTGCCCCGCGCCAGGCGCGTGCTGAAGATCGCCGCGATATCGCTGTCGGCGCTCATCGTGGTCACCGCCGGTGCAGGCTGGTGGTTCTACGACCATCTCAACGGCAACATCCACAGCCTCTCCCTCGACGGCAAGGGCGGCACCGAGAAGCCCGACGCCTTCGGCCGCACCCCGATCAACATCCTGGTGATGGGTTCGGACGGGCGCACCAACGCGGCCGACTGCAAGCTCGGCGGCGGCTGCTCCAAGACCGGGGTGCAGACCGGCAGCAACGCGGACGTGGAAATGGTCGTACACATATCCGCCGACCGCTCCAACGCCACCGTGATGAGCATCCCGCGCGACACCATGACGCAGGTGCCGGGCTGCAAGAACCCCGAGAACGGCCAGTCCACCCCGGGCTACTTCGGCCAGATCAACAGCGCACTCCAGTACGGGCCCGCCTGCCAGGTGGAGACCGTCCACCAGCTCACCGGCATCACCATCGACCACTTCGTCAAGCTCGACTTCTCCGGCGTGGTCAAGATGTCCGACGCGGTCGGCGGCGTCCCCGTGTGCGTCAGCGACAACGTGTACGACACCTACTCGCACCTGAAGCTGTCCAAGGGCTCCCACACCCTCAAGGGCGTGGCGGCCCTGGAGTTCGTGCGCTCCCGGCACGGTTTCGGCGACGGCAGCGACCTGGGCCGTACGATCTCCCAGCACATCTTCCTCAGTTCGATGATCCGCAAGTTCAAGAGCGCGGGCACCCTCACCGACCCCGGTGCCGTCTACGACCTCGCGGACGCCGCCACCAAGGCGCTCACCGTGGACAACGGCCTCGACACGGTGAAGAAGCTGATCGGGCTCGCCTCGGACGTGAACAAGGTGCCCACCAAGCGGATGACCTTCACGACCATGCAGACGGCGGCCGACCCGGCCAATGACAACCGCGTGGTGGTGGGTCCCGGCGCCAAGACGCTCTTCGCCACCATCGCCGGGGACCAGTCCCTGACCACCGGGTCCGGCGGCAAGAGCGCGGCGGCCTCCGCCACCAAGAAGGCCACCACGCCGAGTGTGCCCGCCGCGCGGATCGCGGTGACGGTGGAGAACGGCACCGCGGTCACCGGCCGCGCCTCCGCCATCGCCACCGCGCTCACCGACCAGGGCTTCAGCTCCGGCACCACCACGGCCAACGCGCCGAGCCCGTCGGCGACCACCACGCTCACCTACGGCGACGGGCAGAAGGGCGAGGCCCAGACGGTCGCCAAGTCGCTCGGACTGTCCGGCTCGCACCTCAAGCAGGGCACCGGCACCGGCCTGACCCTGGTCATCGGCGGCGACTGGACCTCCGGCACCGCGTTCCCGGGCGGCTCCGCCGGGAGTGCCGACACCAAGACGGCGGTCTCCAACGCCCATGCCTCCACGGCCGACCAGGCCAAGACGTGCGCCAAGGTCAGCCCGTACAAGACCGTCACCCTCAACGGGGTCTCCATGACGCCGTCCGAGGCGTACGCGGAGGCCAGGAGCAAGCCGGACTCAGACTCCTGACCTCGGCTCCTGACCTCGGGCCCCTGAGTTCGGGTGCCGTCAGGAGGGCCGCTGCGAGGCCGCCGCGTCGGGGCGCAGATCGGCGAGGGTGAGCGGATGTGCGGGCGGCTCGGGCAGCGCGATACGGGACGTGACACCGAGGCCGCGGTCCACGCGCAGCAGTTCGCCGGACGCCAGCGGCCGCCAGTGCGTGCTCTCGTCCAGGGGCTCGCTGGCCACGACGACCGACGACAGCTCGGCCAGCGCCGCCGAGTGCACCCGCAGCCGCCCGTGCCGTCCGGTGTGGTCCAGATGACGTGAGCCGTGATGGCCGCCCGCGGGCCGCTCCAGGACGTACAGCTCATGGGTGTCCGGGTAGCGCAGCGCCCACAGTTCGTCGGCCGTGACGAGGATGACGTTCAGCGCGAACAGCGGCAGGTTCTCGGCGACCCAGCGGGCCGCCGTCACGAGTCCCGCGGACACGTCACCGCCGTTCGCCTCGGTCTCCCGGGTGACGAGGGCGAAGAACCGCTCGGAGTCGGTGTCCCCGTGCACCAGGGCGCGGTCCTCGCCCAGGTGACGGTCGAGCAGGTCGAGCCCCTCGATCACCCCGTTGTGCGCGAACAGGCGCCCGCGCTGCTCGAAGGGGTGTGTGTTGCGCAGGTCCAGGCCGCCCGTCGAGGCGTACCGGATGTGCGCGAGGAAGGTGGCCGACTCCACCTCCCGGGCCTCCTCGGCGAAGGCCCGGTCCGCATAGGCGGCGATCGGCGCCTTGTGCACCTCGGGTGAGCCGTCGGCGGCGTAGTACCCGAGGCCGGTGCCGTCCGGCTCGCGGTGGCTCTGCGCGCTGAGGCTGTCGGGCGCCTCCAGCAGCCAGAAGGTGGCACGGGTGCGCCGGGGCGCGCTGGTCAGCCCGAACAGACGGCACACGGGGTCCTCCGAGGTGACGGCTCCGCCGAACAAAAGGTCAATCCGTTCATACCCCAGGCAAAAGGAAGATACCGGTAAGAGGGGTAAGAGTCATGGGAACCTGAAGGAAGCGCAATGCATCCCGTTTTCCCCACGGAATCCCCCCGAAGCGCTGCACAGTGTGGGGGTGCGGTCACCCGGCCGTCACCAGCACTACGCACCATGCACAGCACCATGTACAAAGGGGGACCTCTGTGTCCGTTTCTGTTCTCACGACCGTCCGTCGGCTGAGCGCCGCCACCGCCGTGGCGGCGGCCGTCGTCGGCGCCGCGGCGCTGCCCGCCGCGGCCGCCGGCCACCACTCGGGCCGCTCGCACGGCGTGGTGTACATCAGCAATGTGCGGTACGACAGCACGGGCCGGGGGGCCCGTACCAACGTCGCGCTGAACCAGCAGTGGGTGGCCGTCACCAACGAGTCGCGCAAGGCGGTGAACCTCAACGGCTGGTCCCTGTCGGACGCCGCCGGGCACTCCTTCACCTTCCACCACTACTCCCTCGGCGCCCGCGCCACGGTCCGCGTCCACACCGGCGTCGGCCGTGACACCAGGTCCGACCTGTACCAGGACCGCCGCTCCCAGGTCTGGGACAAGTCGGACACCGCCAAGCTGCGCAACGACCGCGGGCGCCTCGTCGACCAGGTCTCCTGGAACCAGCACCGCGCCACGGGCCACCCGCGCCAGGGCGGCGGCCGCCACTGAACCATGACCGGCTGAGGTGAACGGTGCGGGCGGTGCGCGGCTCCCGGAGCGGCGCGCCGCCCGTCGGTGTGACGGCGGTTCAGAGCACGGACGCCAGGGCCTGTTCGAAACTGGGGTGGCGGAAGGCGAAGCCCGCCTTCGCCAGCGCCGCCGGGACGGCACGGGTGCTGTAGGTGAGGGTCGTCGCGAACTCCCCGAGCGCGGCGCGGAGCGCGAAGGCGGGGGCGGGGACGACGGCCGGGCGGTGCAGGAGACGGGCCATCACCTGGGTGACCTCGCGCTCCGGCAGGGGCTCGGGGGCCGTGAAGTTGACCGGCCCCGACAACTCGTGGTGGTCGAAGGTGAATCGCAGCGCCGCGATGTGGTCGGTCAGCGAGACGAACGGCCAGTACTGCTCCCCGGACCCGATCCGCCCGCCCAGCCCCAGCCGGAACAGCGGCATCATCCTCCCGAATGCCCCGCCCTCGCCCGCGACCACCAGCCCGGTCCGCGGATGCACCACGCGGATTCCCGCATCCCGGGCCGGGACGGCCGCGGCCTCCCAGTCGGCGCAGACGGATGCCAGGAAGTCGTCCCCGGGCGGCGCGCTCTCGTCCACGATCCGCTCGCCCGTGTCGCCGTAGTACCCGGTCGCGGACGCCGACACGAGCACCCGCGGCGGCACCTCGGCCCCGGCGCACGCCCGCGCGATCGTCCGGGTCCCCCGCACCCGGCTCTCCCGGATCTCCCGCTTGTACGACGTGCTCCACCGCCGGTCCCCGACCCCGGCCCCCGCCAGATGGACCACCGCGTCCACCCCCTCAAGCCGCACCCCGTCCCCGGCCGGGTCCCAGCTCACCGTCTCGCCGCCGTCCCCCGGATCGCGGCCCGCGCCCTCCCGGACGAGCCTGACGACCTGATGCCCGTCCCCCACGAGGGAACGGACGAGGGCGGAACCGATGAGCCCGTGGGACCCGGTGATCGCGACGCGCATGGCGTCCTCCTGAGGTGGCGAGATGGTGCGGTGTCTCCCCGGATTCAAACCCGGACGGACCCGGTTCGCGGCGCACGCCATGGCTTTTCCGGCGCGCGTTCTCGAACCCCGCGCCCCCGTCCCGCCCCTGCTGTCCCGGGCCCCCCGACGGCCCGCGCGGACCCGGTGGTAGAGGGGCTGTGGGGTAGGGTACGGATTGGTTTAACGTTCAGCTTGAGGAGGGTCCATGGCTCAGCAGGAGCGAGCTGTGCGGACCCGACGGGCTGTACTGGAGGCCGCCGCCGGGGTGTTCGCCGAGCGTGGCTATGCCGCGGCGACCATCGCCGAGATACTGAACCGGGCCGGTGTCACCAAGGGCGCGCTCTATTTCCATTTCGACTCCAAGGCCGCCCTCGCCCGGGGTGTGCTGGAGGAGCAGATCTCGGCCGAGTACCACGTCCCCCGGGAGCTGAAGCTCCAGGAGTGGGTGGACGCGGGGATGACCCTGGCCGACCGGTTGCCGCGGGAGCCCCTGCTGCTCGCCGCGGTCCGGCTCTCGGCCGACCTCCAGGGGCGGGACGTCTTCGGCAGCGCCTGGCCGGCCTGGGCCGAACTCACCGCGTCCCTGCTGGCGGAGGCCAGGGCCAGGGACGAGGTGCTGCCGCATGTGGTGCCGGAGGAGACCGCGCAGGTCTTCCTCGGGGCCTGGATAGGGGTGCAGTTCGTCTCGCAGGCCGTCGCCGACTGGGCCGATCTGGACGAGCGGATGTCGGCGCTCTTCGACCATCTGCTCCCCGCCATCGCCGCCCCGTCCGTCCTGGTCCGCCTCGACACCGCCCCGGACCGCGGTGCCCGGGTGATCGAGGAGGCCCGGCGCCGATCGCGGGCCGCGCTCGCCGGTGCCTCCAGCTGAAACGTCACAGCCCCGGGCCGCCCGTCGGCCGACCGGCCTCTTCGGTCCGCGCCCCGTCACCCGAACCAGCCGCTCGGGAAAGGCTGTCACATGACCTGGGAGTGGGACGAGACCCTGTTCGCCGGAGCGGCCGAGCACTATGAGCGCGGCAGGCTGCCGTACGCCCCCGGCCTGGTGCCCCTGCTCGCCGGGGCGCTGTCCGCCGACGGCCGGGGCCGCCTGCTCGACGTGGGCTGCGGTCCGGGCACCGTCACCGTCCCGCTGGCCGCCCTGTTCCGTGAGGCCGTCGGCATCGATCCCGACCCGGGGATGATCCGCGCGGCCGAACGCCGGGCCACCGCCGCGGGGATGGCCCGGCGGATCCGCTGGGCACGGCTGCGCGCCGAGGAACTCCCGGCCGGGCTCGGCCTGTTCGACGCCGTGGTCTTCGCGCAGTCCTTCCACTGGACCGACCGCGCCCGGGTGGCCCGCACCGTTCGCGCGATGCTCGGGACCGGCGGCGCGCTGGTCCACCTCGCCGACCTCAAGGGCGAGCGCCGGACGGCCGGGGGGTCGCCGTACCCCGCCGTGCCTCAGGAGCGCATCGCCGCGCTGGTCAAGGAGTACCTCGGGCCCGTCCGCCGGGCCGGCCGCGGGCTGCTGCCAAAGGGCACCCCCGGGGACGAGGCCCGGATCCTGGCGGAGGCGGGATTCCACGGCCCCGAGCGCCATGTCGTGCCCGGCGGCGAGGTGTTGGAGCGCACCGACGATGACGTCGTCGCCTGGACCTTCTCGCACTCCTTCGCCGCCCCGCACCTCTTCGGCCCCCGCCTGGACTGCTTCGAGACGGACCTGCGCGGGCTGCTCGCGGAGGTCTCCCCGGCGGGGCGTTTCGCCGAGCGGGCCCCCAGTACCGAGGTCTTCATCTGGCGGAATTCCGGACCGGTTTGATCCGCTTGGGACGCGGTACAGGCCACGAGATATCCGGTGCGAAAAACATACTGGCGGTCACTACGATGTGATCCCTAAGACAACCATTCGACCGGCCCGTCGGACTGGGCCGGTCGGGGTCGCCGATGCCAGGGACCGCTCCCCGGGCTGCGGTGATCTTCCTGTACAGGAGGACCCTCCCGCATGTTCCGACGTATTGGCGCTGCCGTCGTCCGGCATCCGGTCTGGACGATCGTGGCATGGCTGATCGCCGCGGTGGCGATCGTCGCCACCGCCCCAGGCCTGCCCTCCAACAGTGACGAGAGCAGTTTTCTGCCCAAGAGCTATGAGTCGATCCAAGCCGCGAATCTCCAGCAGAAGGCGTTCCCCAGCGCCTTCACCCCGTCCGCGATCGCGCTCTACCAGCGCACCGACGGCGGCCGGCTGACCGCCGCCGACCAGAAGGACATCGCCCGGATCACCACCGAACTGGGCGAGAAGAAGATCGATCAGGTACAGAAGGTGGTCCCCGGCCCGCCGTCGAAGGACGGCAGGTACTCCCTGACCCTGGTCCAGATGGACAGCAAGAACGCCGGCCAGCCCAAACAGGCCGACGCGGCCAAGGCGTTGCGCGCCGATGTCAAGCAACTGGCCAGGGGCACCCATCTCGACGTCCGGCTGGGCGGCTCCGCCGCACAGGCCCTCGACCAGCAGGACTCCTCCAAGCGCGGCCAGGCGCTGATCGGCATCGGCACCTTCGTCATCATCCTGGTGACCCTGCTGATCATCTTCCGGGCACCGATCCTGGCCGTCCTGCCGCTGGTCCTCATCGGCCTGGTCTCGGCCGTCGCCAACGGGCTGATCGCCTACGCCACCAAGCTGTTCGGGCTCCAGGCCAACAGCTCGATCTCGTCCATCCTGATCGTGGTGCTCTTCGGTGTGGGCACGGACTACTTCCTGTTCCTGATGTTCCGCTACCGCGAACGCCTCAGGGCCGGTGACGAGTCCAAGGAGGCCATGATCAACGCGGTCGGCCGGGTCGGCGAGGCCATCGCCTCGGCGGCCGGCGCGGTCATCATCGCCTTCCTCGCGCTGGTCCTGTCCACCCTCGGCTTCCTCAAGCAGATGGGCCCCGCGCTCGCCATCGCGGTCGCCGCCACCCTGGTCGCGGGCCTCACCCTGATCCCGGCCGTGGTCTCCCTGATCGGCCCCAAGGTCTTCTGGCCCTCCAAGTCCTGGCAGAAGGAGCCGGAGAACGCCCGGTTCGCCGCGCTCGGAAACGCGGTGCGCCGCCGCCCCGCGCTGGCCGCCGTCGCCTCCGGCCTGGTCCTGCTCGCGCTGTCGGCCGGCACGCTCGGCTACCACGCCACCTTCGACCTGGCCTCGGGCTCCATGCCCAAGACCAAGGAGTCCATGGTCGTCCAGGACCAGATGCAGAAGGCGTACTCCGCGGGCGCCGCCGCGCCCACCGATGTCTACCTCTCCAGCACCGACGGCAAGCCGCTCGACAAGAGCGGATTCACCGGGTACGCGCACAAGCTCGGCACGGTCGACGGTGTCGCGAGCGCCCGGATGAGCCAGCTCAACAAGGACGGCACCACCGCGGACTTCACCGTCACCCTCACGTACGAGGCGTCCACGGACCAGGCGATCGACGCCGTGCAGCGGGTGCGCGACACCGCCCACGCGGACGCGCCCGCCGGCACCGAGGCACTCGTCGGCGGCATGTCCTCGATCTACAAGGACATCGACACGGCGGTCAACCACGACTACCGCACGGTGTTCCCGGTCGCCGCCCTCCTCATCATGGTCATCCTCGGCCTGCTGCTGCGCAGCGTCGTGGCGCCCTGGTACCTGATGGCCTCGGTGGGCCTCGGCTTCGGCGCCACCCTCGGCGCGACGGTGTGGATCTTCCAGAAGGGGGAGGGGCACTCCGGCCTGATGTTCATGCTCCCGGTGATCATGTATCTCTTCGTGGTCGCCATCGGCACGGACTACAACATCCTCATGATCGCCCGGCTGCGGGAGGAGGCCCGCGAGGGCCGCGATCCGCGCGAGGCGGCGGGCCAGGCCCTGCGGCACGCCGGGCCGACCGTGGCCGCGGCAGGCTTCATCCTGGCGGCGACCTTCGCCACGATGATGCTGGCCGGCAACGCGCTGCTCACGGAGATGGGCTTCGCGGTCTCCTTCGGCATCGCGATCGCCGCGTTCGTCATGGCGATGTTCTTCACGCCGAGCCTCACCGCGCTCATCGGTCACGCGGCCTGGTGGCCGGGCCACGGCGACCGGGCGGCGGAGACCCCCGGCACCGTCCCCGCGCGGCCCCTGGACGACCGTGACCCGGCGGGCCACGGCCGCTGACACCGGGCACCGCTCCGCGGGGGCACACCAGGGCATGGGCCCCGGTGTGGCCCCGTTGCCTTCGGCGGGCCTCCGGTGACGCATGACCAAGGGCGGCCTACGGCCTGGTCACCCACGGGCCGTCAGAAGCAGCAGCAGCGTCACCGCCGCCGCCAGTCCCGCGCACGCGCCCAGCGCCCGGCCCACGCACCGCCGTCGCAGCTCCCGGTATCTGTTCTCGTACTCGGCGCGCAGCGAGGCGCAGCGGGCGGCGATGCGCTCCAGGTCCTTCCTGGCGCGGCGCAGGGCGTCCTCGACGTAACTCTGCTCGATCTCCGTGCGCTGGGCGGTCGTCAGCCAGTCCATGGGACGGACGAACTCCCGGGCGCGCTGCTCGGCCTCCGCGATCCGGGCCTGCCAGAGCAGGTACCCCTCCACCTCGTTGCTCAGTTCCCCCTCGGTGGCACCCTGCCGCAGACTCGGGTCGCTCATACCGCGCCGTGCGCCTCGGCCTCGGCCAGCGCGATGTCCGGGTGGTGCAGGTCGAACGCGGGGGATTCGCTGCGGATCCGCGGCAGGGTGATGAAGTTGTGCCGCGGCGGCGGGCAGGAGGTCGCCCATTCGAGGGAGCGGCCGTAGCCCCAGGGGTCGTCCACACCGACCGGCACCCCGAACCGCGCCGTCTTCCAGATGTTGTAGAGGAACGGCAGCATCGACAGGCCCAGCAGGAACGAGCCGATCGAGGAGACCGTGTTCAGGGCGGTGAACCCGTCGGCCGCCAGGTAGTCGGCGTAACGGCGGGGCATGCCCTCGGCGCCCAGCCAGTGCTGCACCAGGAACGTGGTGTGGAAGCCGACGAACAGCGTCCAGAAGGTGATCTTGCCGAGGCGTTCGTCCAGCATCTTGCCGGTGAACTTGGGCCACCAGAAGTGGAATCCGGCGAACATGGCGAACACGACCGTACCGAAGACCACGTAGTGGAAGTGGGCCACCACGAAGTACGAGTCGGACACATGGAAGTCCATCGGCGGCGAGGCCAGGATGACACCGGTCAGACCGCCGAAGAGGAAGGTGACGAGGAAGCCCGCCGCCCAGAGCATCGGCGTCTCGAAGGACAGCGAGCCCTTCCACATGGTGCCGAGCCAGTTGAAGAACTTCACGCCCGTCGGCACCGCGATCAGGAAGGTCATGAAGGAGAAGAACGGCAGCAGCACACCGCCGGTGACGTACATGTGGTGCGCCCACACCGTGATGGACAGACCGGCGATGGCGACGGTCGCCCCGATCAGGCCCATGTAACCGAACATCGGCTTGCGGGAGAACACCGGGATGATCTCGGAGACGATGCCGAAGAACGGCAGCGCGATGATGTACACCTCTGGATGGCCGAAGAACCAGAAGAGGTGCTGCCACAGCAGGGCGCCGCCATTGGCCGGATCGAAGACATGGGCCCCGAACTTGCGGTCCGCCTCGACGGCGAACAGCGCGGCGGCCAGGACGGGGAAGGCCAGCAGGACCAGCACGGCGGTCAGCAGCACGTTCCACACGAAGATCGGCATACGGAACATCGTCATGCCCGGAGCGCGCATGCAGATGATCGTGGCGATGAAGTTGACCGAGCCGAGGATCGTCCCGAAGCCGGAGAAGGCCAGACCCATGAGCCACAGGTCGGAGCCGACATTGGGCGAGAACACCTCGCTGTGCAGGGGCGCGTAGGAGAACCAGCCGAAGTCGGCCGCGCCGTCCGGAGTGAGGAAGCCGCCCACTGCGATGAGCGAGCCGAGCAGGTACAGCCAGTAGGCGAACATGTTCAGCCGCGGGAAGGCGACATCGGGGGCGCCGATCTGCAGCGGCATGATCCAGTTGGTGAATCCGGCGAACAGCGGCGTCGCGAACATCAGCAGCATCACGGTGCCGTGCATCGTGAACAGCTGGTTGAACTGCTCCTTGGAGACGATCTGCAGCCCCGGGCGGGCCAGCTCGGCGCGCATGATGAGCGCCATGACGCCGCCGATCAGGAAGAACGCGAACGACGTCGCCAGGTACAGCGTGCCGATCGTCTTGTGATCGGTGGTCGTCAGCCACTTCACCACGACATTGCCGGGCTGCTTGCGCCGCACCGGCACCTCGGTGTCGTAGGTGTCGGCCGGCCCCTTGGGCTCGTTCAGAATGCTCACAGCTGGTACGCCTCCCGGCGCTCGCAGGTTCGCCGACGTCAGTCATCCGACATCCTCGCGGCACCGGGTCGGCCACCGGACCTCCCGGCGGCCGGGACACGGCCGAACGGCTGACGCTCGCACCCGAGCGGAGCATTCCTACACCCCGTTCGGAGCAACGGAGAAGCAACGGAGGAGCAACGGACCAACGGAGCGGCGGGGCGGAGAGACGGGCCGGGCCGGGCGCTCAGGGGGAGTGGTTGGCGAAGGTCGCCAGATACGTGCCGTAGAGCAGGGAGAAACCGGCGAGGTACCCGTACAGCCTGCGGGCGGCGTCGGGGTCGGTGCGCCACCGGTGGACCAGGGCCTGTGCCGCGGGGACGAGCAGCGGGAAGGCCGGCAGCAGGAAGCGCGGCTTGGACTCGAAGGGGCCCGAGACCAGCACGACCGGCAGCAGCAGCGCGGCGGTGTAGAGCAGCAGCGCCAGCGGGACGCGCTCCCGGCACAGCCGGACGAACAGGTGGACACCGACCGCCACGACCACCAGCGCCACCGGGTAGATGACGCCGTCGGTGAGCGGCACCGTCGCGAGGAAGCGCAGGGTGCCGAGGCCCCCGTCGAAGCGTGACTCCCAGGCGCTCTGCACCTGGAAGTAGCCGTGCAGCAGGGCGCCCGTGCGATTCCCCACCAGCAGCAGGTACGCCGTCCAGCCGAGCGGGGCGGCCAGGGCGCCGGCCCACAGTCCGAGCGGCACACGCCCCCGGCGCCGTACGACCTCGAAGGCGGCCATGCCGAGGACGGCCGCGGCGGCGGCGTAGCCGTTCGGCCGGGTCAGGCCCGCGAGCGCGGCCAGCGTGCCGGCCGTCAGCCAGCGCTCGTCCAGCAGCGCGTACAGACACCAGACGGCGAGCGCGATGAACAGGGGCTCGGTGTAGGCGAGGGTGAGGACGACGGAGTGCGGCAGCACGGCCCACAGGGCGACCATCGCGGTGGCGACCGCGCGGCCGTACAGCCGGTGTCCGATCGCGTAGACGCCGACGGCGGCCAGCGCGGTCGAGGTCCAGGCGATCAGCAGCGCCGCCACGCCCGGGGTCAGCAGGGGGATCCAGTCGAGGGCCCGGACGAGTCCCGGGTAGAGGGGGAAGAACGCCCAGTCGGTCTGCACCGCGCCGGAGTTCGTGATGTGCATCCGGGTGCCGTAGCCGTGCGTGGCGATGTGCAGGTACCAGACGGAGTCCCAGGAGTGGGCCAGGCCCTTGAGTATCGAACGGCCGGTGAGCAGGTTCACCACGACGACGAGGACCGCCCCCGCCAGCCGGACGCCGCCGAAGAGGACGAGCGCCCGCTGGACGCCGGGTGGCCACGTCCGCCGCTCGCGCCCTTCCAGGGGCGGACCGGGCCGTTCGAGGGCGGAGGCAGCACCGTGCTGCGGGGAGAACGTACTCACCCCCTGACCTTGAGCGGAGCCGCACGTACGTGCAATGGGGCCACGCCGATCAAGCCACTTCTGTCTTGTTTTACCTGCTGGTCAGAGCGTTGTACCGGGGAAAACACAAGACCATACGCACCTATCGGTCCCGGTTCGCGCGAGTCATCCTGGAACGGCGGTTCCACCCGGGGCCGCGCCCCTCGGAAGGAGCCCCTGTGGACGGCTGGTACGTCGACGACCGCTGCACCAACTGCGATGTCGCCCGGCAGCTGGCGCCGGACCTGATCGACGAGGAGAACGGCACGTCCCGGATCGTGCGGCAGCCCGGGACCGAGGAGGAGAACCGGCGCCTGCACGCGGCCGTCTTCGCCTGCCACACCCGCTCGATCCGCCCCACCACCGGGCAGCCCGACCAAGCGCTCGACCCGTTCCCCCTGGCCCTGGACGACGGCGTGCTGCTGTGCGGCCACAACTCGCGGCGCACCGCCGCCGCCAACGCCTATCTGCTGCGCCGACCCGACGGCACCCAGATGATGGTCGACACCCCCCGCTGGAGCCCCGCCCTGGCCGATCGGTACACGGCCCTGGGCCGGATCACGGACGTACTGCTCACCCATCGCGACCACGCCGCCCACGGCCGCCGCTGGGCCGACCACCTCGGCGCCCGGCTGTGGATCCACGAGGGCGACCTGGACGCCGCGCCCGACGCGGACCAGGTGATCCGGGGCCTCGACCCGGTGGAGATCGGCACGGGCGTCGCCGTGCACCCGCTGCCCGGCCACACCCGGGGCAGCGTGCTCTACCTCGCGGACGACCGGTACTGCTTCACCGGCGACAGCTTCTACTGGTCGCGCGCGCTCGGCGATCTCGCCGTCGCGGACAGCGTGACCTGGTACTCCATCGAGGAGTTGGCCGCCTCCCTGGCGCGTACGGCGGACCGGTTGCGCTTCGAGTGGGTGCTGCCGGGCCACGGCGACCGCAGGCGGCTGCCCGCCGCCGAGATGTCCCGCCGCCTGCGCGCCCTGACCGAGCGCACGCGCGCGCTGCGCCCGCGTCCCGTCGACTTCACGGCCGTACGGTGGTGAGGGGAACGGTGTTCGAGAGCGGGAGGTCACCGTGCGACTGGCGGAGTTTCTGACCCGGGTCCAGGACCGCGGGGAGTACCGGAGCCGGGCGGAGGCCGAGCACGTCAGCGAGGCCGTGCTGTGGACGCTGGCCACCCGGATCACCCCGGATGAGGCCGACGAGCTGGCGGCGCGGCTGCCCGCCCCGCTGGACGAGGCCCTGCACCGGGACCGGGGCTGCGCCGAGTCCTTCGGCCGGGAGGAGTTCCTGCGGCGGGTGGCCCAGCAGACGGGCGCCCGGCCGCGCACGGCGGAGTGGGACGCGGGCGCGGTGCTCTCCACCGTCGCCGAGTCGGTCTCCGGCGGCGAACTGGACGATCTGCTGGCCCGGTTGCCGGTCACCTACGCGGAGCTGTTCGGGAGGCCGGAGCCGGGCTGAGTCCGGGCCGCCTCACTGCCCGTGCCCATGTGTCTCCAGCTTCTGCTCCTGCTTCTGCTCCTGTCCCTGATCCCGTTCGTTCCGTTCGTGCTCGTCCCGCGTGGCCCGCACTCGCTCGTCGCACCACCGTCTGGCCGCGGCGGAGACCTGGGCCAGCGCGCGCGGGTCCTCGAACAGATGGGTGGCGTCCGGTACGACGTGCAGGGCGTGCGGGGCCCGCAGCCGCCGGGCCGCGTCCTGGTTGAGCCGCAGGATCTCGTGGTCCTGCCCGCCGACGACCAGCAGCACCGGCGCCCGGACCCGCTCCAGCGCGTCGCCCGCGAGGTCGGGCCGCCCGTCCCGGGAGACCACGGCCAGGACCCGGTCGGGTCGCTCGGCGGCGGCCGTCAGCGCGGCGGCGGTGCCGGTGCTCGCGCCGAACAGCACCACCGGCGTACCCCGGGTGTCGGGCTGTTCCGCGAGCCAGTCGATCGCCCCCACCAGCCGGTGCGCGAGGAGCGGGATGTCGAAGCGGTGGGCGGCGGTCAGCGCGTCGTGCCGCTCCTCCCGCTCGTTGAGCAGATCGAGCAGCAGCGTGCCGTACCCGGCCGTGCGCAGCTCGGCGGCCACGGTCCGGTTGCGGGTGCTGTGCCGGGAGCTGCCGTTGCCGTGCGCGAAGAGCACCACCGCACGCGAGGGTGCCTGGACCACGAGGTCGCCGTGGAGCGCGGCGTCGTCCATACGGACGAGAACCATCTCGGAGATCATCGGCCTCAACCCTTCCCGGGGGCCGTTCCCGCCGAGCGACACGGCCCGGATGTCCCACCTTCCATGATGCCCACGGGAGCGGGCTCCCGGCACCCGCAGGGCCCGGGGCTGCCGGGAGCGCCAGGGCGCCGGGGGGTGCCGGGGGGAGCGGCGTCACCAGCCGGTCAGCAGCAGATGATTGAGGAGCAGCGCGAGCACCGCCTGGGCGGCGAGCCAGGGGCGGGGGCGGGGGAGCAGCGCGCAGGCGGGCAGCAGCCACAGCGCGAAGGGCAGCCAGATCCGCTCGGTCTCGGCCTTGCTCATGCCGGACAGGTCGGCCACCAGCAGGGCGAGCAGCGCGGCCCAGACGAGGAGGGCGAGCCGGGTCCGGGCGCCGGGGCGCCGGTGCAGGAGCTCGGCGCCGGTGCGGCGCAGGCCCGCCGCCGTGGCCGGCCCGGTGATGAGCGCGGCGCAGGCGAGATCGGCCCAGACCCAGTAGCCGTAGGGCCGGATCCCGCCCACACCTTGGTAGTAGCGGATCGTCAGGAGCTGGTATCCGTGCCACCAGTTGAAACCGGCGAGCGTGAACACCACCGGGAACACGGCGAGTCCGGCGAGCAGCGGCGGCAACAGGGCGGGACGGGCGCGTAGTTCGCGGCGGGCGAGGAGGAGCACGGCCGCGCCGACGAGGGTGAAGAGGGTGAGGCCGTAGGAGAGATAGCAGGTCAGTCCGAACAGCAGGCCCGAGCCGGCCGCCGCCCAGGGGGAGCGGCGGGTCAGGGCGAGGGCGAGCAGGGCCACGGACCAGGCGGCGACCGCCGCGAAATAGCCGTCGGCGGAGACGCCCTGCCACACCGCGGCCGGTGCCAGCACCGTGAACGGCGCCGCCCGCCGCGCGAGCGCCTCCCCGGCCAGGGCGCGCACCGCGATCAGCACCGCCACGCATCCGCTCGCGCCGACGACCACACAGAACATCCCGGCCCAGCCGCCGCCCCGCAGCCCGATCCGGTCGAGCAGGACGAAGGTCAGGGTGGCCGCCGGGGGGTGCCCCGCGACATGGGCGGGCCACGGCTGCGGGGAGCCGCTGACGATGTGGTGGGTGAAGTCGCGCAGCGCGGTCGGGATGTCAGGGAACCGGCCGATCACCCGGAGGTACTCCTCACGGGTGGTCAGCCGGCCCGCGATGCCCCGCTGCCAGCCGTCCACCAGGGCCAGCGAGACGATCCACGCGAGCGCGGTCGCCCAGGCCGCCGCGAGCAGCCCGCGCCAGGGCAGCCGGACCGCGAGCGCGGGACCGCAGGCCACGGCCGCCGCGGCCACGGCCAGGGCGGCGGGGGTGCCGGGGCCGAGGTGCGGGTCCCAGTCGGCGAACAGCGGGGGCCAGTGCACGAACAGCGTGCGGTGGACGTCCTGGATGTGGCGGCCGACCAGGACGGCCGCCGTCACGAGCAGGGCGGCGGCAGCGGCGGCGTACAGATCGCGTCGGGCGGCGCGGGAGGCGCCGGAGGGAGCCGCGGCACGGTCGGGGGCGAGGTCTCGGCGGAGGGAACGGGTCACACCGGCACGCTAGGCCGGGCGGGCGGCGCCGGGCCGCCGTCCGGGCCGGACGTCAGGGTTTCGTCACCAGTCGTACCGCCTGTCCCGGACGTCCCGCGGCTTACGGTCGGGGCATGCGTGACCAAGACCGCCTTCCCACCTCACCGGCCTTCTGGCGCAGTCCACTGCGCGGCCCGTGGTTCACCTCGGTGCTCGGCCTCGTCCTCCTCGTCGGCATCACGGTGCTGTTCGTGACCGGCCTGGTCTCGTACGCCGCCTACAACCCGAACCTGTCCCGGGTGAACGACACGACGCCGGACAAGGGCCTGCTCGGCTTCTACCTGTTCGACTGGCCGACCGACCCGGTGTGGCTGTACCGCCTCACCCAGGGCGTCCATGTCACCCTGGGCATCACCCTGATCCCCGTCCTGCTGGCCAAGCTGTGGTCGGTGGTGCCCAGGCTGTTCACCCTGCCCCCGGCCCGCTCCGTCGCCCACGCGCTGGAACGGATCTCCCTGTTGCTGCTCGTCGGCGGCGGCCTGTTCGAGTTCACCACCGGCGTGCTCAACATCCAGCTGGACTACGTCTTCCCGGGCTCCTTCTACCCCCTGCACTTCTACGGCGCCTGGGTGTTCTTCGGGGCCTTCGTCGCCCATGCCGTACTGAAGACGCCCACCGCGCTGCGCACCGTGCGACGGCGGCTGCGCGACGAACCCGAGGAAGGCGTCATGCCCGCGGCGGACACCCTGGTCCCGCCACGCCCCGACCGGCCCACCGTCTCCCGGCGCGGCGCCCTCGGGCTGGTCGGCGGCGGCTCGCTGCTGCTGTTCCTGACCACGGTCGGACAGAGCCTCGGCGGACCCTTCCGCCGCACCGCCCTGCTCGCACCGCACGGCACGGCCGATCCGAACGGCGGACCCAACGGCTTCCAGATCAACAAGACCGCCGCGTACGCCGGGATCACCGCGGCCGACACCCATGAGGACGCCTGGCGGCTCGTCGTCACCGGCCGCACCGGCACCGTCCGCCTCAGCCGGGCCCAGCTGCTCCAACTGCCTTTGCACAGCGCCTCGTTGCCCATCGCCTGCGTGGAAGGCTGGTCGACCGCCGACCAGTGGTGGCGCGGGGTACGGCTGCGTGACCTCGCCGCGCTGGTCGGCCATGACGGCGATCCGCCGGACGTGCTCGTGGAGTCCCTGCAACGCCACGGCGCCTTCCGCCGTGCGGCCCTGCGCGCCAACCAGGTGGCCGATCCGCGCACCCTGCTCGCCCTGTACGTCAACGGCGAGGAACTCTCCCCCGACCACGGCCATCCGGCGCGTGTCATCGTGCCCGCCGCACCCGGTGTGCTGAACACCAAATGGGTGGCCCGGCTGACCTTCGGAGCCCTGTGATGACACCCCGACGGCTGCGCGTCGCGCTCGGCAGCCCCTTCCAACTGCTGCTGCTCGCCTGCTCGTTCGCGCTCGCCGCCTACGCCGGGAGCCGGCTGCTGGCCGGTGACTGGTTCGCGGTGGCACTGTGGATCGTGGGCGCCGCCCTGCTGCACGACCTGGTGCTGCTGCCCCTGTACGCGGCGGCCGACCGGGCGATGATCCATGGCCTTGCGGCTGCCGGACGGCGCGCCTGGACCCCCTATGTGCGGGTCCCGGCCGCGCTGTCCGCGCTGCTGCTCCTCGTGTGGTTCCCGCTGATCAGCGGCAGGACCGCCGAGCGCTACCGGTTGGCGACCGGCCTGTCCCCGGACGGCTTCCGCACCCGCTGGCTGCTGATCACCGCCGTGCTCTTCGGCGGTTCCGCCGCGCTGCTCGTGCGGCGGGTGCGCAGGGCGGCGAAGCGGCGGCCGTCGGCGCCCCACTGAGCGACGCGCCACCACCCGGCCCCGCGCGCATGGCGCAGCAGGGCCGGGGTACCGAGCCTGGCCCACGGGAACGTGCCGCCGCGGGCGCCCGGCTCCGCGGTCACGTCGACCACCTCGACGAGGGCGCGCTCATCGACATCGACCGGCGCGCTCTCCGCGATCAGCAGGCCGCCCGGCCGCAGCAGCCCGGCCACCCGCGCCAGCAGCGCCGCCGGGTCCCCGCCGATGCCGATGTTGCCGTCCATGAGCAGCACGGTGTCCCAGCGGCCCTCGCCGGGCAGCGCCTCGAACACCGAGCGGTGCAGCACCGGACCGCCGAGCCCGGTGGTGTGCTCCACCGCCGCGTCGCTGACATCGATGCCGAGCACGGTACGGCCCCGGGCGGCGAGTTCCGCCACCAGTCGGCCGGGACCGCAGCCGACGTCCAGTACGGCGCCCTCGCAGCGGTCCAGCACCGCGAGGTCGACCGGATCGGCCCGGCCGCACCAGCGCTCCACCTCCAGGGGCAGCAGCCAGCCATCGGCGCGGCGCAGGAACAGCGGGCCCCGGCCGGTGCGCAGCGCGGTGGCGTACGGGTCGGCGGCGGCCCAGGCGACGGAGCCGCTCATCGGGGCAGCTCCGCGGCGCAGTGGGCCAACTGGGCGGCGAACCGGCCGTGCGGGGCCAGCGCGGCGACCGCCCGGGCGGGCGGTCAGCCGCGCCCGCTGCGCGGCGCCGGTGCCGGGCGTCGACATGGGCACGCCGCGCAGCAGCGCCGGGTCGGGCTCGGCCAGCCCCAGCGCCCAGAACCCGCCGTCGAACGCCGGGCCCAGCCACGCGTCGCAGTCGGCGAAGTCCACGGTCAGCAGCTCCGGGGTGACCTGCGGGGTGTCCATGCCGATCAGCAGCGCGGGTCCGGCGCAGTGCGCGAAGGCGTCCGCCAGCCGTTCGTCCAGGCCGCCCGCGCACTGCGGTACGACCTCGAAGCCCGGCGGCAGCCAGGCCCCCGGTGTCCCCTCCAGTACGAGGACGCGCCGGGACGCGGGTGTCCGCGCCACTGTGTGCAGGGTGTCGGCGAGCGCCGCCTCGGCGAGCCGAGCCGCCTCCTGCGGGGTGAACGGCGGGGTCAGCCGGGTCTTGACCCGTCCCGGGCGGGGTTCCTTGGCGATGACGAGCAAGGTGGTCACCGCGCCGCCCGCTCCCGGGCCGGGGCCCCGGTCAGCACCCGGCGCATGTCCCGTACCGCGTGCCAGGTACCGGTCCAGGTGCCCGTCACCTTGGACGTACCGGTGCGCGGCAGGTACGGCACGTCGTATTCGGCGACCCGCCACCCGGCGTCGGCGGCGCGTACCACCATCTCCAGCGGATATCCACTGCGCCGGTCGGTGAGATCCAGTCCGAGCAGCGCCTCGCGCCGGGCGGCCCGCAGGGGGCCCAGGTCGTGCAGTCGCAGACCGGTGCGGTGGCGCAGCATCCGCGCCAGCGCGAGGTTCCCGGCCCGCGCGTGCACCGGCCAGGTGCCCCGGGCCACCGGGCGCCGTCGGCCCAGCACCAGATCGGCCGTCCCCTCGTGGATCCGCTGGACGAAGGGCACGAGCAGGGCCGGGTCCAGCGAGGCGTCGCAGTCGCAGAAGCACACGATGCCGGCCGTGGCGGCGGTCAGCCCGGCGTGGCACGCGGCGCCGAAGCCGCGCCGCGGCTCGTCCACCACCATCGCGCCCAGCGCCCGGGCGATCCGGGCCGAGCCGTCGCGGGAGCCGTTGTCGACGACGAGAGCACGCCAGCCCGCCGGGATCCGGCCGAGCACCCAGGGCAGGGCCTCGGCCTCGTCCAGACAGGGCAGCACCACGTCGACGTCCGAAGAAGAGATCGTCATGGCTCTCACCCTACGAACACGAACCAGGCATAACGGACTTCCGGTCCTTACGAAACGCGGACACCGAACCCGCCGCCCTGCCCGCTGACCTCGGGCGGTGGGACGCTTGAGGCATGCGATCGCAGTACGAGCCCCACCGGGCCGCCACCACGGACGACGCGGTACGAGACCGAGACCGGGGCGGAGCCCGCGCCCGGGTCCTGGTCGTGGACGACGACCCCACCGTCGCCGAGGTGGTCGCCGGATACCTGGACCGGGCCGGCTACGCGGTCGACCGCGCCGACGACGGCCCGACGGCGCTCGGCCGCGCCCGCGACCGGTGGCCCGACCTCGTCGTGCTCGATCTGATGCTGCCCGGCATGGACGGCCTTGAGGTGTGCCGGCGGCTGCGGGAGCAGGGACCCGTGCCGGTCATCATGCTGACCGCCCGGGGCGACGAGGAGGACCGCGTCCTCGGCCTGGAGGTCGGCGCGGACGACTACGTCACCAAGCCCTTCAGCCCCCGGGAACTCGTCCTGCGCGTCGAGTCCGTGCTGCGCCGCAGCCGCCCCGCCGCGACCGGCGGCCACCGGCTGGCCGCGGCCGGTCTCTCGGTCGACCCGGACGCCCGCCGCGCCACCAAGAACGGTGGCGAACTGGCCCTGACCCTCCGGGAGTTCGACCTGCTCGCCTTCTTTCTGCGCCATCCCGGCCGCGCCTTCGGCAGGGAGGACCTGATGCGGGAGGTGTGGGGCTGGGACTTCGGTGACCTCTCGACGGTCACGGTGCATGTGCGCAGGCTGCGCGGCAAGGTCGAGGACGACCCGGCCCGGCCCCGGCTGATCCAGACGGTGTGGGGCGTCGGCTACCGCTTCGAGCCCGGCGGGGCGGTGGACTGACCGTGCACGCCGGCCTCCTCATCGCCCTCTACGCCTTCGCCGGTGCCGCAGCGACCGGTCTCGCCGGAGCCTGCGTCCTGCGGCTGATCCGGCGCCGCTCGCTCACCGCCTCCCTCGCCGTGGTCGCGGCCGTCGGTGTCGTCGCCATGCTCGCGGGCACGCTCGCGGTCGCCTGGGCGATGTTCCTGTCCCGGCACGATCTGTCCGTGGTCACCACCGTCGTCGCCATGGCGGCCGTGGTCTCCCTGGCCACCGCGCTGATGATGGGCCGCTGGGTGGTCGCCCGCAGCCGCGAACTCGCCGACGCGGCACGGTCGTTCGGGGACGGTGGCGCCTTCGCCGCGCCCGACGGACCCGCGACCGCCGAACTGGAGGAACTCAGCCGCGAGTTGGCCGCCACCAGTGCCCGGCTCGCCGAATCCCGCGAGCGGGAGCGGGCGTTGGAGGCGTCCCGGCGTGAGCTGGTCGCCTGGATCTCGCACGATCTGCGCACCCCGCTCGCCGGACTGCGCGCCATGGCGGAGGCCCTGGAGGACGGGGTCGCGGCCGACCCCGACCGCTATCTGAAGCAGATCCGCGCCGAGGTGGAACGCCTCAACGACATGGTCGGCGACCTCTTCGAACTCTCCCGCATCCACGCGGGCACCCTCTGTCTGAGCCTCGCCCGGATCTCCCTGTACGACCTGGTCGGCGACGCCCTGGCCGGAGCCGACCCGCTGGCCAGGGAGCACGGGGTGCGGCTGGTGGGGGAGCGGGTCGAGCCGGTGCCGGTGGAGGTCGACGGCAGGGAGATGAGCCGGGTGCTCGGCAATCTGCTCGTCAACGCCATCCGCCGCACGCCCGCCGACGGCACGGTCGCGATCGCCGCCGAGCGCACCGACGACGGTGTGGTGCTGTCCGTCACCGACGGCTGCGGCGGCATCCCGGAGGAGGATCTGCCGCGCGTCTTCGAGACCGGCTGGCGCGGCACCGACGCCCGGACACCCCCGGCGGGCGCGGGCCTCGGCCTCGCCATCGTGCGCGGCATCGTGGAGGCTCACCGGGGCCGGGCCACCGTCCGCAACATCCCCGGCGGCTGCCGCTTCGAGGTCACGCTGCCCACCGCACGATGAGGTGAGGGAGTTCAGTCCGCCCTGAGCCCGGCCCGCGCGAACTCCCGCATGCCGTCCGCGAAATCGACCTGCGGCTTCCACCCCAGCGCGGCCCGCAGCCGGGCGGAGTCCGCGGTGATGTGCCGTACGTCCCCCAGCCGGTACTCCCCGGTGACCACCGGCTCCGGGCCGCCGCACGCCTCGGCGAGCGCCCGCGCCAGTTCGCCGACGGTACGGGGCTCACCGCTGCCGGTGTTGTACGCGGTGAGCGCGCCCGGCGCGGACTGTGCCTCCAGCGCGGCCACGTTCGCCGCGGCGACGTCCCGGACATGCACGAAGTCCCGGCGCTGGCCGCCGTCCTCGAAGACCCGGGGTGCCGCTCCGCGGGCGAGCGCGGAGCGGAAGAAGGAGGCGACCCCGGCGTAGGGGGTGTCGCGGGGCATCCGCGGGCCGTACACGTTGTGGTAGCGCAGGGACACCGCCGTCCCGCTCGTGGCCCGGGCCCAGGCGGCGGCCAGGTGCTCCTGCGCGAGCTTGGTCGCCGCGTACACGTTGCGGGGATCGGCCGGGGCGTCCTCCCCGACCAGTCCGGGGGACAGCTCCGCCCCGCACGCCGGGCACCGGGGCTCGAAGCGGCCCGCGTCGAGGTCGGCCACGGCGCGCGGGCCCGGCCGTACGACGCCGTGGCGCGGGCAGGTGTACCGGCCCTCGCCGTAGACGACCATGGACCCGGCGAGCACCAGGCGTCCCACGCCCGCCTGTGCCATCGCCGCGAGCAGCACGGCCGTACCCAGGTCGTTGCGCGAGACGTACTCCGGGGCGTCCGCGACGCCGTTGCCGAGTCCGACCATCGCCGCCTGATGGCATACGGCGTCCACCCCGGCCAGCGCCCGCGCCACCGCCGCCGCGTCCCGCACGTCCGCGCCGGGATCCGTACGGACGTCGTACACCACGGGCTCATGGCCGCGTGTCCGCAGTTCCTCGACGACATGGGAACCGATGAAACCGGCACCGCCGGTGACCAATACGCGCATACGGCCACGCTAGAGGGGGCCCGCGCCCCGCTCCCGGAACGCGCGGGTCATGTCACGGCTCCGTAAGACCTGGGAGCCGCTCAGCCGATGCAGAGCACCAGCACGCAGAGCTGTTCCGGCGAGGTCGAGGCGCGTGCCGGGGGTGTGCTGGAGGTCGTGCCCTGGCCGGAGCCGCCGGGGGTGGGGGCGGGCGCGGGGGTGGACGACGTGCTGGGGGCGGGGCTGGTGGTGCGGCCGGTCGCGGGGGTCGAGGGGGCGGTGGTGTGCGCCGGCCGCGTGGTGGCGGGCCGGGCCCGGGTGACCGGGGTGGCGGGGGCGGCGGAGTCCGGGTGGGTGTCCGGGGGCGTTGTGCCGTGGTGGGTCGCGGGGGTCCGCTGGACGGGGCCCGTGCCGCCCGGTGTCCGGGGCGCGGGGGCGACGTGGTGGGCCGGGTGCGTGGCGGGCGTGGCCGACGGGCCGGGGGCCTGATCGGGCGCCTCGTCCTGCGGTGCGGTGCCCGCGTTCCGGTCGTCGGGCAGCGTGGCCGCCTGCGCCCGGTCGGCGGTGTGCCGGTCCATCGAGGCGAGGGTCAGCCCGCCGCCGACGAGGGCGACGGCGGTGGCGACCACGGCCCGGCGCTGGTTCTTCTTCCAGCGGGCCAGCTGCCGCCGCCGCGCCGCCCGGCCCTCCCGCATCGGAGGCGCGTCCTCGACGTCGGCGGAGGTACCGGCGACAGCGGCAGGGTCACCCGGGAACGGGTTTGCGGCCGACTCGAACTCCCAAGTGGGTGGAGCCACTTCGGTCCCGGTGGTGCCCGCGGGGGATCCGCCGGTGCCGGGTGGGGCGATGTCCGGGGCGTAGGCGCCGCAGCCGGGGCACACCAGCGCGCCGTTGAGGTGCCGACGGCACTCGGAGCAGTAGTCCATCTGCGTCTTCCGGTCTTCCCTGTTCGGCTGCGCCATCGGCCCGCCCGGGCCACGGCCTGGTCACGTTCGTACGGAGGATCGAGCGGCCAGTCACGCTAACGGGGCTTTCGAAAGGCTGTGTGCAGTCGGTGTGTTGCTCCTGGGCAGATTCTCCGGCAGTCATGCGCCGGTGCCGAAGCCCAGCGCGCACAGACGCGGGCCCCCGGCGCGATGGACGTCCATCACGCCGGGGGCCGTTCACCGCGCCGGGGGCGCCGGTCAGTCGGTCGTCAGCAGGCGTCGTACGACATAACCGGCGGAGTCCACGCCGGAGGTGCCGCCCTCGACCAGGGCCGCGACCGCGATGTGCGCGTCGTAGGCGGTCAGCCAGCCGTTGGTGTGGTCGCCCTCCTCGGCGGTGCCCGTCTTGGCGCCGACACCGGCGAGGCCGCTCAGCCGCGGTGCGGCGGTGCCACCGGTGGCGGTCGCGCGCATCATCGACTGGAGATAGCCCGCGGTGCGGGGCGTGATCGGCCGCGGCGCGCTCGTCTGCTGCTGCCCCGGCACGATGATGGGCTGCCGGAAGGCACCGCCCCGCACGGTGGCCGCCACGGACGCCATGAACAGCGGTGTGGCGGTGACCTGGCCCTGCCCGATGAACTGGGCCGCCTGGTCGCTGCCCTGGGCGTCCACCGGAATGCTCGGGTCGGTGGTGGCGACCCCGCCGCCGATGGACCAGCTGCCCATGCCGAAGACGTTCACCGCCTCGTCGTGCAGGGCGGAGGCGTCACCGTCGTGCACGAGGTAGTGGAAACCGTCCTTGATGAAGGAGGTGTTGCACGAGACGGCGAAGGCCTGCGCGAGATTCGACCCCGGATTCGCCTTCACACCGGGGTCGTTGTGGAACGACTGGCTGTTGGCCGTCAGGGAGTCGGTGCACGGCGCCGGACTTGCCGGGGTCAGACCCGCCTTGTCGAACAGGGCGGCCGACGTGATGATCTTCATGGTGGAGCCGGGGGACTTGATGCCGTTGATGGCGATGTCCCCGTCCGCGCCCGTGTGCGCGACCGCCAGGATGTGTCCGTTGCTCCAGTCGACGGCCACCGAACCGGTGGGCCTGCCCCCGAGATGCGGGTCCTTCACCGCCTGCTCGGCCGCCGACTGGAGCCGCGCGTCGATCGTCGTCCTGATGACCGGCGCGCTGCCCTTCTTGAACGTCTTCAGCGTCTTCACACCGGCCCCGTCGGCGTCCACGACGGCCACGCCGGTGCCGGGACGGCCGCCGGTGGCCTCGCCGTTCTGCCGGATCGTCGCCGCGATGTCCCGCAGCGAGTCGAATCCCGTCAGGTCCGTCCTGCCGTCACTGGCCACCACCTTCGCGTCGCTCGAACCCGCGGGCAGCGTGCCCGCGGTCAGCGACTGGTCGTCCCCGAGACCCGGGTACAGCACCGAGTTGTTCCAGTGCACCGCCGTCGCCCCGTTGTCGCTCTTGCGCACGGCCACCGCACTCGGGTAGCTCCAACTGCCGCCCGCCACCTGCGCGGTGACGGTGAAGGTGACCTTCGTCGCGCCGGGGGTCACGCTCGACGGACCGGCCGGGAGAACGTTGTCGAACGTCACCTTCCCCAGGTGCAGCCCGTCCTTGTACTGCCGCAGCGCCAGGGCGGCCGCGTCCGGCTCGTCGGTCTCGGCGGCCGCGCCGCCGACGTTCTGCGCGGACCAGTGGTCCAGGAATGCCCGGGCCGACTTCACCGCCTCGGTTCCGGAGGGCGGCGTGGTCGACGCCGCCGACGGGTCGAAGCCCGTGTCCTGCGCCCGGTCCCCGGCCGTACCGCCGGTCAGCCCGTGCAGGAGGTTGTAGGTGCCTATTCCCCCCAGAACGAGCAGCGCGGTGGACGTACCGGCTATGCCGATCTTCACAGCTCTGTTCATGCGCCGGATCGTATGTACGTTCCATGAAGTGACGAGACGACTACCGCGAGATCGTTACCGGAATGTCAATACGGACCGCTCAAAAATCCGACGTGGAGGGACTCGCCGACCCCGGCGGTGCCACCGCCCCCGGCCATCGGACGATTAAACCGGTCGATACTGGTGTAAAAGTGAGACTGATGGAACCAGCGCGCAAGAGCGGCACCGCAGCCACGTCCGTGGGGTCGGCGGACCTCTTCGACGCGTCCACGGACGCGGCCGCGGTGATCTCGCAGGACGGCGCGGTGGTGGGCTGGACCCGCGCCGCCGAGGCACTGCTCGGCTACTCCGCGCCGGAGATGGCCGGCACCTCCGCCGGGCGCCTGCTCGCCGTGCCCGAGGACCCCGCCAAGGTCGGCGCCATCGCGGACCGCTGCCGCGCCGGAAACGGCTGGAGCGGCATGATCCGGGTGCGGCACCGCGACGGCCGCCCGTTCGACGTCCTGCTGCGGGTCTCGGCCGCCTTCCGCATGGACGGCCGCGACTGCTTCCTGCTGTCGGCGCGCGAGGAACGCGGGCGGTGGACCATGGCCCAGTCCGTCCTCGACGGATTCCTCGCCCGCTCACCGGTCGGCATGGCCGTCCTGGACCGCGACCTGCGCTACGTATGGGTGAACGGCACCCTGGAACAGCTCGGCGGGGTGCCCCGCGAGGAGCGGCTCGGCCGGCGCCTGAGCGAACTGCTGCCGGGATTGCAGGGCGAGGCCCTGGAAAAGCTGATGCGCAAGGTGCTGGCCACCGGCGTGCCCGTCACCGACTACGAGTACGACGGCTGGAGCTGGGCCGACCCGCACCGCAGGCACGCCTACTCGGCCTCGTTCTTCCCCCTGGTGGACACCGACGACACCGTCACCGGCATCTGCTACATGGTCCTTGACGTCACCGAACGCTGGGCCGCCCGCCGGATCCTGTCGATGGTCAACGAGGCCGGCACCAGCATCGGCACCACCCTCGACGTGCTGCGCACGGCCGAGGAACTGGCCGACTTCGCCGTCCCGCGCTTCGCCGACTTCGTGATCGTGGACCTGCTCGAACCGGTGCTCGGCAGCGAGAGCCACGAGGCGCTGCTCGGCGACACCGGGTCCGCGCCCGCCCGGCCCGTGCTGCGCCGCGCCGCCGTGCGCTCGGTGCGCGAGGGCTGCCCCGAGGCCGTCTACCGGGTCGGCGACCGGGTCGGCTTCGCCGGGCCGCCGTACGACGCCAAGACGCTCATCAAGGGCGACCCGCTGTTCATCCCGGTCCTCGACGCGGACCAGGGCCCCTGGATCGCCGCCGAGCCGCGGCGCGCCGACCGCGTCCGCGAATTCGGCACCCACTCGCTGATCTCCGTCCCCATGCGGGCCCGCAACACCGCGCTCGGCCTCGCCACCTTCGCCCGTACGACCAACCCGGCGCCCTTCGGCTCCGACGATGTGCTGCTGGCCCGGGAACTGGTGGCGCGGGCGGCCGTCTGCCTGGACAACGCCCGCCGCTACACCCGGGAGCACACGGCCGCCCTCACCCTCCAGCGCAGCCTGCTGCC
The DNA here is from genome assembly GCF_049222185.1 of Streptomyces sp. LaBMicrA B280. Taxonomy (NCBI): domain Bacteria; kingdom Bacillati; phylum Actinomycetota; class Actinomycetes; order Kitasatosporales; family Streptomycetaceae; genus Streptomyces; species Streptomyces sp. LaBMicrA B280. Next base: position 51,870 of record NZ_JBMJCT010000007.1, read on the forward strand.
CCCGGCCCTGACCGGCGGCACCGCGCTGGACGTGGCCTCCTCCTACCTCCCGGCCGACTCGGCGGGCGGCGTCGGCGGCGACTGGTTCGATGTGATCCCGCTGTCCGGGGCGCGGGTCGGGCTCGTCGTCGGCGATGTGGTGGGGCACGGCATCAGCGCCGCCGCGAGCATGGGACGGCTGCGCACCGCCGTACAGACCCTCGCCGACATGGAGCTGCCCCCGGACGAGCTCCTGGCCCATCTGGACGACCTCGTGCTGCGGCTGGGCGGCGAGGAGTCCTTCTCCGGCGCCGACGCCCGGGGCACGGCCGCCTTCACCGGCGCGACCTGCCTCTACGCCGTCTACGACCCCGTCACCCGGCGGTGCACCATGGCCCGCGCCGGGCACCCGCCGCCCGTCGTCGTGCCCCCGGACGGGCCCGCCTACTTCCCGGAGATCCCCGCGGGACCCCCGCTGGGCCTGGGCGGCATGGCCTTCGAGGCGACCGAGATCGAGCTGGCCGAGCACAGCCTGTTCGGGCTGTTCACCAACGGTCTCATCCAGGCCTGCGACGACGTCGAGCGCGGTATGACCCGGCTCGCCGAGGCCCTCGCCCGGCCCGAGCCGGACCTGGAGAGGCTGTGCGGCGCCACCGTGCGCGACCTGGTCCCCGGGCCGCAGCCCGACGACATCGCGCTGCTGCTGACCCGCACCCATGCCCTCGGCGCCGACCACGCCGTCTCCTGGGACGTCCCCGACGACCCCGCCGCCGTCGGCGAGATCCGCACCCTGGCCGCCCGCCAGGTCACCGAATGGGGCCTCGGGGAGCTGGCCATGACGACGGAACTCCTGGTCAGCGAGCTGGTCACCAACGCGATCCGCTACGCCGCCCCGCCGATCCGGGTACGGCTGCTCCGCGACTCCCGGCTGACCTGCGAGGTCGCCGACGCCAGCAGCACCGCGCCCCGCCTCAGGCACGCCCGCAGCACCGACGAGGGCGGCCGCGGACTGTTCCTCGTCGCCCAGCTGTCGCTGCGCTGGGGCGCCCGCTACACCGGCGAGGGAAAGATCATCTGGGCCGAGCAGAAGATCCCCGCCGAGCGGCGGATCTCCGCCGAGTACCGGATCCCCGACGAGCGGGAGCTTCCCTAGGAGACCGATGGCGGCTCGGCTAGGACGTGTGCGGCCTGTCCACGGCGCGGATCCCGTCGTCGGCGAGCAGACACGCCGCGAGGGCCGCCGTGTCGTCCTGGAGGTTGTCGCCGCTGTACTCCAGCAGATCGTGGTGCAGCCGTTCCAGCAGTTCGTGCGGGGGCAGCGGGCCGAAGGAGCGCAGGCGCTGCACCAGCGGGTAGAAGGTGCCGGACGCGTCCCTGGTCTCGGTCACACCGTCCGTGTACAGCAGCAGCTGCTCGCCGGGCCCGAAGGGGTACTGGTCGACGTGGTGCGGGTCCGGAAGCAGCACACCGAGGTTCAGCGGGGGGCCCGAGCAGCCGTTGTCCAGCTCCAGTACCTCGTCGGCGCGGATCAGCAGCGGCGGCGGATGACCGCAGTTGACGACCCGGATGACCCGTCCGTCGGCCGGGATCTCGGCGAAGACCGCGGTCACGAACCGCTCGCCGATCTCGCTGCCGCCGAGGTGCTCGGCCCGGCGCGTCATGCTGCGCTCCATGCGCAGGGCCAGGGCGGCGAGATCGGGCTCGTCGTGCGCGGCCTCACGGAACGCGCCGAGCAGCGCCGCGGCCGTCTCCACCGCGAGCAGTCCCTTGCCGCGCACATCGCCGATCAGCAGCCGTACCCCGAACGCGGTGGGCACGGCCTCGTAGAGGTCGCCGCCGATGCGCGCCTCCGCGGCGGCGGACAGATAGAGGCTCTCCAGGCGCAGATTGCCGATCCGCTGCGGAAGCGGCCGCAGCAGCACGCGCTGCGCGATCTCGGCCACGAACCGCACGTCGGCCAGGGTGCGTTCACGGCGGATGCGGTGCGCGGCGAGGATCGTGCCGAGCGCGCCCACCAGTGCCGTGCACACGTAGTCGGCGACGTAGTGGCGGTCCCACAGATAGCCGACCGGGCGGCCCGCGCAGCACGGCGTGCCGGCCAGGACCGCCTCCATGACGACCGCGAAGACCGTGGCGCCCGCCACGGCGCGCGGCCCGTGCGCGAACGCGGTCACCAGCGGCAGCGCGACCAGCAGAAAGCTCACGGGCCAGTCGACGGGCGTGATCGGTTCGAGGATCAGTACGGCCGCGACGTAGAACACCGGGAGCCAGCGCATCCAGCCCGGAGGCGCCGGTGCTCCGGTGCGCGTGGCGGCACCGACCTCCGGCTGGCGGCGTGGACTTCGCACACGGGACTCCTGTCACACGGGCTGGACAAGGATCCAGCCTGGTGCGCGGGCCCGCGCCGCACCGGTCATTGCTCCACTCAGCGGCATGTTCCGGTCCCCCGGGGCCGGCAACCCGGCCCGGAGGACCGGGATGCCCGGCCGGGGGAACGGTTCACCAGTAGTGCCGGCGGCCGGCGACCGCGTGTCCCATCGATCCGAGGATCCACAGCACCGCGCCGATCACCAGAAGGATGATTCCGATGGTCCACAGAATGGATATCCCGGTGAGGAATCCGACGATGAGCAAGATGATGCCGAGGGCGATCATGGCCCGCCTCCTGTCGACGAACGTTCCTGGTGACCGGGTGCCCCGAAGTACGCCGAGTCATCACCCCGGGTGCGAAATTCTGTCCGGATATCTCCGCGGGAGCTGTTCCGGGCGTTCCGGGGGCCTCTGCCGTTCTCGCGGGGGCCGCCGATCAGCTCCCGGGCGCGCCCCGGCGCAGTCCGTCCATCACCAGGTCCAGGAGCCGGGTGGCGCGCGGCCGCCAGTCCTCGCGGGGGTCGAGCTGCCACAGGCCGGCGATGGCGAGCAGGAAGTCGTCCGCGGTGACGCCGGGCCGGATGGTGCCGGCCTCCTCGTTGGCCCGCAGCAGGAGCGCGGCCGCGTCGGTCACCGGGGTGTGCGCGGGCTTGGCCGGGCCGCCCGGCGCGCCGGTGACCTGCCGGATCGCGTCGGCCAGACCGGCCTTGGTCATGGCGAACTCGGAGAGCCGGTCCATCCAGGCGCGCAGGGCCTGCGCGGGCGGCCGGGCCTCCAGCAACTGCGCCGCGCTGTCCGCGACATGGCCCATCTCATGGCGGTAGATCTCCAGGACCAGCGCCTCGCGGCTCGGGAAGTTGCGGTAGAAGGTCCCCTGCCCGACCCCCGCCTTGCGGGCGATGGCGCTCAGCGGGACGTCCGGGCAGCGCGACAGCTCGGCGAGGGCCACCTCCAGGATGCGCTCGCGGTTGCGCTGCGCGTCCGAGCGCCGTGGTGAGTCCTTCATGTGTGGCACTCGTCCTCCCCGAGGGTCGTGGCCGAACCTCGCCCTTGCTAAGCGGACAGGTGTCCGTTACGTTTCTGAGGTAACGGACAGTTGTCCGGTTGACTCCACGATAGCCGCGGAACCGCCATCGCGGCAGCCGTCAGGCCGCCGCCCCCCACCACGGCGGTCATCACGGCGCTCCGCGTCGGCCCTGTCACGGCGGGCCGCACCGGCTCCGCACATCATCGCCCCGCATACCGACGGCTCGATACGCAACGGCTCGATACACAACGGCTTGCTGCACAACAGCTCGATATACCTCGACATACAACGGCTCGGCATACAACGGCTCTGCACACCCTGTGTTTCTGGAAACGCGAAAGAAGCTGCCATGGCCTCCCCGACGTCCAGTGTCATCACCCTGCACATCAACGGCGAGAAGTTCACACTGCCCGTCGACCACCGCACCACCTTGCTCGACGCACTGCGTGAACGCCTCACCCTGACCGGCACCAAGAAAGGCTGTGATCAAGGGCAATGCGGGGCCTGCACCGTCCTGTTGGACGGGCGCAGGGCGGTCGCCTGTCTGCAACTGGCCGTGGCGGCCGAGGGGCGGGAGATCACCACGATCGAAGGCGTCGCCGAGGGCGACCGGCTGCACCCCGTGCAGCAGGCGTTCCTCGAACTCGACGGCTACCAGTGCGGTTACTGCACCCCGGGGCAGATCTGTTCGGCGATCGGGGTGCTCAGGGAGCACGCGGCGGGCCTGCCCAGCGCCGTCACCGACGACATCCGGCCGCAGGCGGGACCGCCGCCGCTGACGCCCGAGGAGATCCGGGAGCGCATGAGCGGCAACCTGTGCCGATGCGGTGCCTACGTCGCCATCGTCGAGGCGGTGGCCAGGGCGGCGGCGGACGGCGAGCGCGCGGCTGCCGCGACCGAGTCCGAGGAGGCTCTGGCATGAGGGAGTTCGACTACCGGCGGGCCGGCGATGTCGCGGGCGCCGTCGCCCTGCTCGGCGCCGACCCGGACACCCGCTACCTCGGCGGCGGCACCAACCTCGTGGACCTGATGAAGAGCGGCGTCGAACGCCCCACCCGGCTGGTCGACATCCGTGAACTCCCGCTGGACCGGGTCGAATCGACGCCGGACGGCGGTCTGCGCATCGGCGCCACCGTCACCAACACCGACCTCGCCGCCCACCCCGAGGTCCGCCGCCGCTACCCGGCGCTGGCCCAGGCCGTGCTGGCCGGTGCCTCCGGGCAGCTGCGCAACATGGCCACCGTCGGCGGGAATCTGCTCCAGCGCACCCGCTGCGGCTACTTCGCCGACGTCACCCAGCCCTGCAACAAGCGGATCCCGGGCAGCGGTTGCCCCGCCGTCGAGGGCGAGCACCACAACCACGCGATCCTCGGCGCCTCCGAGCACTGCGTGGCCGTACACCCCTCGGACATGGCCGTCCCGCTCACCGCCTTCGACGCCGTCGTCCACTACGAAACCGCCGACGGGCCGGGCGAGTTGCCGCTCACCGAGTTCTATCTGCCGGTCGGCGGGACCCCGCACCTGGAGACCGCACTGCCGGCCGGCGCGCTGATCACCGGTGTCGTCCTGCCGCCCGCGCCGGTCGCCGCCCGCTCCCGCTACCGCAAGGTGCGCGAGCGTGCCTCCTACGCGTTCGCCATCGGCTCCCTCGCGGCCGCGCTCGACATCAGGGACGGCGTCGTGCGCGAGGCGCGGCTCGCCCTCGGCGCGGTCGCCTCCCGGCCCTGGCGGGCCCGGGCCGCCGAGGAGGTGCTGACCGGGGCGCCGGCCGCCCCCGAGACCTACGCCGCCGCTGCCGAGGCCGAACTGGCCGCCGCCCGGCCGCTGTCGCACAACGAATACAAGGTGACCCTGATGCGCAACCTCGTCGTGGCCGTGCTCACCGAACTCGCCGAGGAGGCCGCCCGATGACCACCGTCACCGCCACCGAGACGGCCACCCGCGCGCCGTCCGTCGGCACCGCCCGCACCCGCGTGGAGGGCGTGGAGAAGGTCACCGGCGCCGCCCGGTACGCGGGCGAGATCCCGTTCACCGACCTCGCCCACGGCTGGCTGGCCCTCTCCACGGTCGGCCGCGGCCGCATCAGCGCCCTCGACACCGACGCGGTGCTCGCCATGCCCGGAGTCCTCGCGGTCCTCGACCACCGCAACGCGCTGCGTCTGAACACCGACTTCCCCAGTCTGCTGGGCATGCGGCCCGACCCGACCTGCGCCGTCTTCCAGCACGACCGGGTGCCGCACCTGGGCTGGCCGGTGGCGCTCGTGGTGGCCGAGACCTCCGAACAGGCCCGGGAGGCCGCCGAGTCGCTCGTGGTGCACTACGAACCCGAGCCGCACACCACCGACTTCACCGCGGAGACTCCCGACGCCTACGCGCTGGACGGCGTCATGCCCGCACTGACGGAGAAGGGCGACATCGAGGCCGAACTCGCCGCCTCCGCCGTGGTGCTGGACGCCGAGTACACCACCCCCGAAGAGCACCACAACCCGATGGAGCCGCACGCGGCCACCGCCGTGTGGGACGAGGGCCGCCTCGAGGTGGTCGACTCCAACCAGGGTGCCACCTGGGTCAACGGCGACCTCGCCAGCCTCTTCTCGCTCGACCCGGCCGCCGTACGGGTGCGCTCCGAACATGTCGGCGGCGGCTTCGGCAGCAAGGGCGTGCGCGCCCACCAGGTGGCCGCCGCGATGGCCGCGAACGTGCTGGGGCGCCCGGTGCGCGTGGTCATGACCCGGCGTCAGATGTTCACGCTGGCCGGCCACCGCAGCCCCACCGTCCAGCGGGTCAGGCTCGGCGTCGACGCGGAGGGACGGCTGCGCGCCCTGGAGCACCGCGCCCTCAGCCACACCTCCACCGTCTACGAGTTCGTGGAGCCCAGCGCCGGGGTGGCGCGGGTGATGTACGACGCCGACGCCCACCGCACCGAGAACCGCGTGGTACGGCTCGATGTGCCGAGCCCGACCTTCATGCGCGCCCCGGGCGAGGCGCCGGGCTCGTTCGCGCTGGAGTCCGCGCTGGACGAACTCGCCGTCGCCTGCGGGCTCGACCCGATCGAACTGCGGCTGCGCAACGACGCCGAGCGGGGTCCGGTGTCGGGCCTGCCGTTCGCCGGCCGACGGCTGGCCGACTGCTTCCGGGAGGGCGCCCGCAGGTTCGGCTGGGCCGAGCGCGACCCGCGCCCCGGCACGCGCCGCGACGGCCGCTGGCTGCTGGGCCGCCCCGGCACGCGCCGCGACGGCCGCTGGCTGCTGGGCACCGGCACCGCGGCGGCCTCCTTCCAGGCGGGCGCGGCGCCCTCCACGGCGACCGCCACCGCCCATCCGGACGGCGTCTTCACCGTCCGGATCGCCGCCGCCGACATCGGCACCGGGGCCCGTACGGCCCTCACCCTGGTCGCCGCGGACGCGCTGGGTGTGGCGCCCGAGCGGGTCCGGGTCCGCATCGGCGACAGCGCCTTCGGACCGGCGATGATCGCCGGTGGCTCCATGGGCACCCGCTCCTGGTCCTGGGCGGTCAAGATCGCGGCCGAGGAACTGCGCGAGCGGCTCGCCCTCGGCGCCGACATCCCGGCCGAGGGCATCACCGTCCGCTCCGACACCACCGCGGCCATCGGCGCGCTCGCCGCCGCCGAACGGCACTCCTTCGGCGCCCAGTTCGCCGAGGTGGCGGTGGACGTCGGCACCGGCGAGGTGCGGGTGCGCCGGATGCTCGGGATCTTCGCGGCGGGCCGGATCATCAACCCGCTCACCGCGCGCAACCAGTTCCTCGGCGGCATGACCTGGGGCATCTCCATGGCCCTGCACGAGGAGGCGCTGCGCGACCGCGCCTCGGGCGGCCTCGTCGGCGCCGACCTCGCCGGGTACCACGTCGCGACCCACGCCGACGTCCCGCGCATCGAGGCGGACTGGATCGAGGACCCGGACCCGGACGACCCGGTCGGCATCAAGGGCATCGGCGAGATCGGCATCGTGGGTGCCGCGGCCGCCGTCGCCAACGCCGTCTGGCACGCGACCGGCGCCCGCCACCGCGATCTGCCGATCAGTCCGGGGCGCGTCCTGACGGCGGGGGCGCCGGATGCTTGATCTGGCGGCCGAGCTGACCCGATGGCTGGCCGAGGGGCGGGAGTTCGCGGTCGCCACGGTGGTGGCGGTCGGCGGCAGCGCCCCGCGCGATCCCGGCGCCGCCCTCGCCGTCGACCGCTCGGGCACCGTCATCGGCTCGGTCTCCGGCGGCTGTGTGGAGGGCGCGGTCTACGACCTGTGCCAGGAGGCGCTGGAGAGCGGCCGGAGCGTCGTCGAGCGGTTCGGGTACAGCGACGAGGACGCCTTCGCCGTGGGGCTGACCTGCGGCGGGGTGATCGATGTCCTGGTCACCCCGGTGGGCGCGGCGCCCGCGGTGACCAGGCCGGAGGGGCCCATCGCGGGGGCAGCCGGGAAGGGGGCGTCGCCGTCCTTGCGGACCATTCCGATGTGCCACAGCTGCGGCACGATGGTGCCGCGGCCCTCGCGCTGGCCGCCGGGGGTGAGCCGGCGGCCCTCGCCCGGGTCGCCCGCGGCCCCGACGGCATGTTGGGCCGAACCCTCCTCGTACGGCCCGGCGGCGCCCACGAGGGCACGCTCGGCGGCCACCAGGACCTCGACCGCACGGCGGTGGCCGAGGCGAGCGCCCTGCTGGAGACGGGCCGTACCGCCACGGTGGAGATCTCCGCGGACGGCTCGCACTGCCCCGGCGGCCTCACCCTGCTGGTCGAGTCCGATGTGCCGCCCCCGCGCATGATCATCTTCGGCGCGGTGGACTTCGCCTCGGCGCTGGCGCGGGCCGGCAAGTTCCTCGGCCACCATGTGACTGTCTGCGACGCCCGCCCCGTCTTCGCCACCCCGGCCCGCTTCCCCGACGCCGACGAGGTGGTCGTCGACTGGCCGCACCGCTATCTGCGGCGCACCGCGACCGACGCCCGGACCGTGCTGTGCGTGCTCACCCACGACGCGAAGTTCGACGTACCGCTGCTCAAGGTGGCCCTCGGCATGCCGCTGGCGTTCATCGGCGCGATGGGCTCCCGGCGCACCCACGAGGACCGGGCGCGGCGGCTGCGCGCGGAGGGTGTGAGCGAGCGCCAACTGGCCCGGCTGCGCTCGCCGATCGGCCTCGACCTGGGCGCCCGTACGCCCGAGGAGACCGCCCTGTCCATCGCGGCGGAGATCGTCGCCGCCCGGCGGGGCGGCACCGGGGCGCCGCTGACCGGCGGCCGGGCACCGATCCACCGGGACCGGCCGCCCGCCGTGGCGGCGGGAGTGTGAGACGGGGACGGTGGGTAGAGTAGGACCAGGATATTCATCGTCCGATGAATTACTGCTCCGGCGAAGGGCAGGACCGCGATGGACACGGTGGGCAGTGCGGACAGGGCGGGCACGGGCGACCCCGTGGAGCGGACCACGTGCTGTGTGGTGGGCGGCGGCCCGGCGGGCATGGTGCTCGCCCTGCTGCTCGCCCGCTCCGGCGTCGAGGTGACGGTGCTGGAGAAACACGGCGACTTCCTGCGCGACTTCCGCGGCGACACCGTCCACCCCTCCACCCTGGCGCTGCTGGACGAGCTGGGCCTGGCCGAGCGGTTCGCCCGGCTGCCGCAGCGCCGGGTGCGCACCGTACGGCTGCCGGTCGACCCCGGTCGCCCGCAGGTCACCGTCGCCGACCTGTCGGTGCTGCGCGGCCCCTACAACTACGTGGCGATGGTGCCCCAGTGGGACCTCCTCGACCTGCTCGCCGACGAGGCCCGCCGCGAACCCTCCTTCCGCTTGCGGATGAACACGGAGGCCACCGGCTTCCTGACCGAGGCGGGGCGGGTGACCGGGGTGCGCTACCGCACCGCCGACGGCCGCACCGGCGAACTGCGCGCCCTGCTCACCGTCGCCTGCGACGGCCGGGGCTCGCTCGCCCGCGCCCGGCGGGAGCTGGGGCCGCGCTCCTTCGACTGCCCGATGGACGCCTGGTGGTTCCGGCTGCCGCGCCGCACCGGCGATCCGAGCGGCCTGGTCGGCGGCGCGGGCGACCGCTTCCTCACCGCGATGATCGACCGCGGCGCGTACTGGCAGTGCGCCGCGCTCATCCCCAAGGGCACCGACGCCGACCGTCGCGCCGCCGGACTGGACCGGTTCCGGGCCGAGTTCACCGCGGCCGTGCCCTGGCTCGCCGACCGCACCGACGCCCTGCGCTCCTGGGACGAGGTCAAGCTCCTCGACGTACGCCTGGACCGGCTGCGCCGCTGGTACCGCCCCGGACTGCTGTGCATCGGCGACGCGGCGCACGCCATGTCCCCGGTCTTCGGCATCGGCATCAACCTCGCGGTCCAGGACGCCGTGGCCACCGCCCGCCATCTCGCCGGACCGCTGCGCCGGGGTGCCGTGAGCGAGCGCGAGCTGCGCGGGGTGCAGCGCCGGCGCCGGCCCACGACGGTCGCCACCCAGACGCTCCAGCGGCTGGCCCACGCCCGTCTCATCCGCCCCGTGCTGGAGGGCAGGCCACCGCTCGGCGACGCGGACCGGGCCCGGCGCGTCGCCCATCTGCTCGCCGGATCACGGCGGTTGCGCAGGCTGCCCGCCTACTTCATCGCCTACGGCGCCCGGCGCGAGCGGCCACCCGCGGCGGCGGTCCGCAAGGCCGCCGCCCGAGCCGGTGGAGGGGGCCCGGGCGAGGCGTCGTAGCGGGGGACAAATCTACTGACGGGGTGCCGTCCGGCCTGCTGACGGGGTGCCGTCCGGACAGGAAATTCCCAGCCAATGGACAGGTAACCGCGGGTAAGCGGGGTAATCCATAACGATCTTGGCGCAGACCTTGTGCAAGGGACGAACACCCCTAGCCTCCCCCCATGGCTTTTCTTTCAAGTCGCCGCAGGAGAACGCGTCTGGCTCCCGAGCTGGACGACCAGGAGCTGGGCAGACTTCTCAAGTCCCTGCGGGCGACGACCCGGACCGGGACGATCGCGACGACCGACCTGTGCGCGGCGCAGATCACCCGCCTGCTCGACCAGGACCCGGGTGACTGGGACCGCCGTACGCACCGCATCGACGTCCTGGCGGACTTCCTGACGGCGTCACATCTGCCGCGCTCCTGGGCCGCGCGCGAGCCGCGCAGCGCCGACGCGCTCGTGCTGCACGCCTGGACCATGGTTGCCGACGCCCGCGCCCAGGGCCGCCCGGAGGACGCCTCCGGCGCCACCGACCTCTGTCTGCGGGCCGCCGAGATCGCCCCCGACGACCCCACCCCCTGGGTCGCCCTGCTGGCGGTGGCCCGCCTCCAGCGCTGGGCCCAGCCTCAGGCGTTCGGCGTGTGGAACGAGGTGCTCGCCCGCGACCGCTGGAACCGCGAGGCCTACCTCGGCATGCTCGGCTACCTCAGCCCCGAGGAGGGCGGCTCGCGCATCCAGGTCCTGGAGTTCGTGGACACCCTGTGCGCCCGTATGCCGGCGAACGCCCCCTGTGCGGGCATCGAGCTCACCGCCCAGATCCTCCAGTACCACTCCGTCCTCGGCCGCGGCGGATTCGAGGCCCTGGTGGCCCGCAACCACTGGTCTCACGCCATGGCCGCCCAGGCCCTCGACCGCGTGGCCCACACCTGGCCCCAGCCGGGGTTCCTCCGCCACGCCAAGGCGCTCGCCGACCTCAACCTGCTCGCCTACGCCCTGATGGCCGCCGACCGCCGCCGCGACGCCGCGCCCGTCTTCGAGGCCCTGGGCGGCATCGTCACCTCCTGGCCCTGGCAGCTCGGCGGCGAGGCCCTCGCGGAGTACGACCAGGCGCAGCGCAGGGCCACCGTCGGCCTGTGACGACGGGGCGCGGGGACCTGCCGGCGAGGGCCCGCCGGTGCCGGAATATCCGGGGCGGTGGCCCCGTTGACATGCCCTGATTGGCATGCCCGGAACAGAGCCCGAGAAGGGCGAGGGCGAGGACCGGGCGGAAAGGTATCCCATGGCACGCAGCACCGCGCGTCCCGTCGTCAGGCTCAAGTCGACGGCCGGGACCGGCGTCACCTATGTGACGCGAAAGAACCGTCTCAACGACCCCGACCGGCTCGTGCTGCGCAAGTACGACCCGGTCGCCGGGGAGCACGTCGCGTTCGGCCGAGGCGGCGCGCCGTGGTCTCCGCGTCCGGGGCGAGCGTGCCGCGCCGGGTGTGGAAGCGGAAGGTCAGCGGGCCGGTCTCGGTCTGGCCCCACCCTTGCATCCACAGCGGGCGGGGGAGGAGCGCTGAGCCCCCGGGGGCGACCCCGGTGTTCCCGATGACCGTGACGGCGGCTGGGGGAGGGGGCATTAACACTTCCCCATCCCCCCCCCCCCCCCCCTCCCCCCCCCCCCCCCCCCCCCCCCCCCCCCCCCCCCCCCCCCCCCCCGGGCCGCGCCGACCCGCTGTGATGTCCCCCACCCACCCTTGTCCTGGCGGGGAAGGGCTACCTAAGTTCGTATGTATGTCCGCTTATGACCCCACCCCGCCCGCCCAGCCGGTCGAGTTCTCCGTCGACCTCACCGCCCATGAGATGCTCCGGCGCGCCCATGTCATGGACGCCGTCGGCCCCACGTGGGACCCCGTCAAGGCGCTGCGGGACGAGGACGCGGCCCAGGATCTGCTCTACTCCGACCTCGACGAGGAGCAGCAGCGCATCTACGACGAGCTGGTCGCCGCCGGTGTGCTGCCCGAACGCGGAGACGGCCGTGCTACCGCTTGATCCGCAGGCGGACATCGGCCGACGCGCCTGGGTGACCTGCCCGAACTGCTCGGACCACCAGGGCTGCGCCACCTGCGAGGAACGCCGCGGGTGCACCCGGCACTGGCGCTATCTGCTCTCGAACACCGGCAGCATGCTCCACCTCCAGTGCCCGACCTGCACCTATGTCTGGGACCACGAGACGGGCTTCGGCGCGAGCCGGGGACGACGGAACCGGGCATCGGACGACCGCTGACGTCCGTGCTTGCCACGCCTGCCGCGTCGCCCGCGCCGGGGGTGCCGCCCGCGCCGGGGGTGCCCGGCCTCAGGCCGCGCGGGTGAACAGGGGCAGGTAGCCGAGGGACTGCCCGGAGGCGTTCGGGTGGTACGACTCGGTGAGGTCCAGCACCTCGACGCTGCGCAGCCACGGCCCCGCGGAACAGATCTCGTGCCCGCCGAACGCGGTCCGGGCGTCCGCGAACGCGAACCCGTGACCGGTGGCATGCTGGGCGATCACGCCGTCGAGGTGGTCGATGGCCGCGTTGAGCGCCGCCCGCTCCGTGTCCTCCAGCCCCCGCGTGCAGGTGCCGTGCAGCTGGTAGAAGTGCGGATAGCCGAGCACCACGACGCGGGCGCGCGGCGCCTTGCCCCGGATCCCCGAGTAGAGCCGGTCCAGGTTCGCGGGCAGCGTCCTGTCGACGTAGGAGCGCGCGGCGTCGATGGCGTTGAGGCACGTCTTGGTGCCGGGCAGCGCGCAGATCCCCATCACCTTGGCCCAGCTCGCGTCACTGCCACCGGCGGTGACGCTGACCAGGTTGGTACGGCCGCTCAGCGCCCCGAGCTGCTTGGTCAGCACATCCCCGGTCTTGGCGCCGTTGCAGGCGGCGAAGGCGAAGGACGAGGCGTGCGTCGAGGCCCACAGGGCGGGGTACGCGCGGCTGCTGCGCAGACAGCTCGCGCCCTCGGGGAGGTAGTCACCGGCGCCGACACCGGCCGAGTAGGAGTCCCCGAGAGCCACGTAGTCCAGGGCAGCGCGGTTCGGCGCCGCCGGTGCGCTGGCGGGACCGGCGAGGGTGCAGGCGCCCGCGAGGGACACGGCGGCGGCCCAGGACTGGATGCGGAACGGTCTCATGCCCCCGTTTATCGCGCACCCGCGACACCGCCGCCTCGTCACGGTCCGCGACGTTGACAATCCACTCCGTCAGTGCACCCGGGGCGGGGGCTCGGGGCGGAAGGCATCGCGCGTGGCGCCGTCGGCCCGCCACCCACCCGGCGTTCACCCGAAAGGACGTCACCCGCACGGCCGAACGGAAACGGAAAAGGCAAGGAAACGGAAAAGGCAAGGAGTACGTACTCCTTGCCACTCTCAACTTATAGCGGGTGGGGGGCCTTGCGGCAAGGCCCCTCCCATGCCGCACAATCTCCGCTCTGGACGGCGAACCGCAGGTGGGGCGCCTGTTGTGGGTGAGGACTTTCATGATCGATGTGATCATCGCGGGCGGCGGACCGACCGGTCTGATGCTGGCCGCCGAGCTACGGCTGCACGGCGTCCGCACCGTCGTGCTGGAGAAGGAGGCGGAGCCCACCCGGATCGTCCGGGCACTCGGGCTGCACGCGCGCAGCATCGAGGTGCTGGACCAGCGGGGCCTGCTGGAACGCTTCCTCGCCCAGGGCAAGAAGTACCCCCTCGGCGGCTTCTTCGCGGGCATCCGCAAGCCCTCGCCGACGGGCCTGGACACCGCGCACCCCTACGTCCTCGGCATTCCGCAGCCCGTCACCGACCGCCTGCTGGCCGAGCACGCCACGGAGCTGGGCGCCGAGATCCGCCGGGGCGGCGAGGTGGCCGGGCTGAGCCAGGACGAGGACGGGGTGACCGTCGAACTGGCCGACGGCACCCGACTGCGCTCGCGCTACCTCGTCGGCTGCGACGGCGGCCGCAGTACGGTGCGCAAGCTGCTCGGCGTCGCCTTCCCCGGCGAGCCCTCCCGGGCCGACACACTGCTCGGCGAGGCCCGGCTGACCGCCTCGCCCGAGGAGGTGGACGCCGTGGTGACCGAGGTCCGCAAGACCCAGCTGCGGTTCGGTCTCGGACCGCTGGAGGACGGGGTGTACCGCTTCGTCGTACCGGCCGACGGCGTCGCCGAGGACCGCGTGGCCCCGCCGACCCTGGACGAGGTACGACGGCAACTGCGGGCGATCGCAGGCACCGACTTCGGCATCCACGCGCCGCGCTGGCTCTCCCGCTTCGGCGACGGCACCCGGCAGGCCGAGCGCTACCGGGTCGGCCGCGTCCTGCTGGCCGGCGACGCGGCCCACGTCCACCCGCCGATGGGCGGGCAAGGGCTCAACCTCGGCGTCCAGGACGCGTTCAACCTCGGCTGGAAACTGGCCGCCGAGATCGAAGGCTGGGCGCCCCAGGGGCTGCTCGACACCTATGAGCGCGAACGCCATCCCGTCGCCGCCGACGTGCTCGACAACACCCGGGCCCAGATGGAACTGGTCTCCCTCGAACCGGGGGCCCAGGCGGTACGCCGACTGCTCTCGGAACTCATGGACCTCGACGAGGTGAACCGGCGGCTGACCGAGAAGATCATCGCGACCGGCATCCGCTACGACTTCGGCACCGGCCACGAACTCCTCGGCCGCCGCCTCCCCGACATGCCGCTGAAGCAGGGACGCCTCTACGAACTGCTGCACCAGGGCCGCGGGCTGCTCCTCGACCGTACCGGCCGCCTCTCCGTGACCGGCTGGGCCGACCGGATCGACCATGTCGTCGACGGCAGTGACCAACTGGACGCCCCCGCCGTGCTCTTGCGGCCCGACGGCCATGTGGCCTGGGCGGGCGAGGACCCGTCCGACCTCACCGAACGACTGCCGAGGTGGTTCGGCGCACCAGGGACGCCCCGCTAGGAGCGACTGGCCCAGTGCGTGTGCCGGGCACGGGATCGGTCTCGGTCCCCGATTCCCCTCCCCGCAAGGGGATTTCACGGGGATCTCGCGAGGCGGGCCGCCCGGACGCGCATCCGTAGACGCGCGCCCGGTGGCCGCCCCTCGGCGTCAGACGGCGCTGTCCTCGGTGGCCCGGAAGTAGTGGCCCTCCTCCAGGTCGGCGAGGAGGCTCGGCCCGGTCGGGTCCCAGTCGAGCAGGGCGCGGGTGGCGGCGTTCGACGCGGGGGCGTCGAGACCGACGAAGCCGCTCATCCAGCCGAAGTGCCCGGCCAGGTCCTCGGCACCCACCGACACCGTCGGCAGCTTCAGCTGACGCCCGATCGCCTCGGCGATCTCACGGAGCGGCACGCCCTCCTCGGCGGTCCCGTGCAGCACCGTGCCGGCCGGGGCCTTCTCGACCGCGAGCCGGAACAGCCGCGCCGCGTCCAGCCGGTGGACGGCCGGCCAGCGGTTGGCGCCCTCACCGGGGTAGCCGGAGACGCCCTTCTCCCGCGCGACGCCGATCAGGGAGGCCATGAAGCCGTTGTCCCCGTCGCCGTGGCAGGTGGGGGAGAGCCGGACCACGGACGACCGCACCCCGCGCTCCGCGCACGCGAGGACGGCCTGTGCGGTGATGCCACGGATCAGGACCGGCGAGTCGCCCTCGACCACCGGCATGTCCTGCTCCGTCGCCACCCGCCCCGGCCTGAGCCCGGCCAGCCCGGAGGCGAGCACGAACGGGCGGTCGCTGCCGACGAGCGTCTCGGTGAGCACGTCGACGGCCCTGCGGTCGGCCTCCGCGGCACTCTGGAAGCCGCCGGAGAAGGCCACGTCGTGCTTGAAGGCGAGATGGATCACGCCGTCCGAGTCGGCGGCCGCGGCACGCAGGACGTCCAGATCGTCCAGGCTGCCCCGGACGACCTCGGCGCCGGCCGCGGTCAGCGCCTCGGCGGAGGCGTCGGAACGGGCCAGGCCGACGACCTGATGGCCCGCCCCGATGAGTTCCGGAACGACGGCCGAACCGATCCAGCCGGACGCCCCGGTCACGAAAACGCGCATGAGAGATCCCCAGACACTTTGATGTCAGTTACTGACATCGACGCTAGCACTGATGTCAGTCGCTGTCATCGCGTAGGATGCGGGTCATGGGCAGATGGGAGCCGAACGCGCGCGAGCGCCTCGCGAAGGCGGCGTTGGATCTGTACGGCGAGCGCGGGTTCGAGCAGACCACCGTGGCGGAGATCGCCAAGAGCGCGGGACTCACCGAGCGCACGTTCTTCCGGCACTACGCCGACAAGCGCGAGGTGCTGTTCTCCGGCGCCATCGAACTGGAGCGGCTGTTCGCACAGGCGGTCGCCGACACCCCGCCGTCCGCCGCGCCGATCGACGCGATGGCGGCGGGCCTGGACGCGATCTGCGCGGTGTTCGAGGAGCGGCGCGACTTCGCCCGTAAACGCCAGGCCGTGATCTCGGCGACCGCGGAACTCCGTGAACGCGAACTGATCAAACTCGCCTCCCTGGCCGCCGCCCTCACCGACACGCTCCGTGACCGCGGTGTCCCGCCCTCGGTCGCCAGCCTCACCGCCGAGACCGGCGTCGCCGTCTTCAAGGTGGCCTTCGAACGCTGGATCACCGCCGACGAGACCCGCCCGCTGGCCCGGCTGGCGCGGGAATCGCTCGACGAACTCAAGGCCGTGGCCCTGGGCGGAAACGCTCCGATGAGTGAGGTGTGACGGGTGGGGTAGACGCCTCCACCGGACGGTCGAGCCGCACAGTCGGGCAATCCGCTACATGGTGCCCGGGGCTCGTCACCGGTCGTAGTGGAAGGAGACGAACATGATCAAGCTGGCACGGCACGCGGGGACGGTCGGAGCTTCGGTGGCACTGGTCGGTGGGGCCCTGCTCGCCACCGCCGGGACCGCGGCGGCGGCCCCGCAGAGCGCCGCGCACCTCCCCGCCCGCGCCACCGCGAGCCAGACCGGCGGCCCCAGCGGCTCCGCCCACCGTGGCGGCCACCGGCTCGACCCCTGGATCGAGGGACAGCTGGCGCAGTTCGACCCCGCGGCCAAGCGTCGGCTGGCCGTGTTCGACCCGTGGGTGAAGGACCAGCTGGCCCAGTACGTGCCCGCCTTCCGCGGCCAGGGCTGACGCGGGCCCGCTGTCCGCCGGTACAGCCGCGGTGGGCCGGGCCCGCCGTCGACGCGGTGCCCAGGTGCGGGGTTGCCGGGCCCGGGGGAGTGGGATGGCACGGGAAGCCGCCCTCTTCGCTCCGGGGCCCCGGGGCCGCGGGGGAGTCGCAGGTCATCTGAGTGACCACATAGGTCCGGTTGGTCCGGCCGGTCGGGGCGCGGGTGTTCATCGCTCATGTCCCAAGGGTGACGGACCGTCACTATCCGTACATCAGGGGCGAACCCCGGTCTTTTCGCTCGGGGTGTCCGTAGGGGATGCCGGGCCTCCGGCCCCCGGCGTCACCCCCGCGCGTCCCCCGCCCCCGCCGGTGGGGCCCCCGTGACGGCGGCGTCGTACAGGGCGCGGGTCGCGGAGCCGAAGTACGCGCTGTACGAGACCTGCGCGGTGTCGCCGCCCGTGTGGTAGCCGCCGATCACGCCGACGACCGCCCACCCGTCGGCCCATGGCACGAGCATGGGGCCGCCGCTCGTGCCGCCGACGAAGGCGTCGCAGGCGATGCGCGGGAACGTCCCCGGGTCGGCCGGGTCGTCGCTCGCCCATCTCGTGGTCCGGCTCCAGCACTCCAGCGGTTTCTCCGCGCCCGCCGGGTAGCCGATCATCCGTACCGGCGCGTGCCGGTACCCCGTCCCGGTGAGCAGCCGTACCCCGCCGGCCGCGTCCTGCAAGGACGTGCCGTCCTGGTTGGGTTCCGTCACCGCGAAGCCGAAGTCGTAGGCGGCGCCCGCGTGTTCGCCCAGGTCGTAATACTGCTGCGGCACGTAGACCTCATCGGCGCCGACCGGGAAGACCCCGTAGGGCTTGATCCCGTCGTGGTACCGGGGGACGAAGGCCAGCCGCCGTTGCGGGGCGGTGCCGGAGTAGCCCTTGAGGCAGTGGCCCGCGCTGAGGACCAGATCGCGCCCGGGACTGCGGACGACGGAGCCGCTGCAGGTACGGCCGGTGCCCTGGGCATCGGTCCAGAAGAAGGTGCCGGCCTGCGGGATGCCGTCGAAGCTCCGGCTGGGCGGAATGTACTCGCCCGGCCGGGGGCCGTCCACCGCGGGGGACAGGGCCGGGCCCGTCCCGGAACCCTTCGCCGGGTCGGCGGGCAGGGCGGCCGTCATACGGGCCGCCGTCCAGTAGGCGTCGAGCCGGGCGGCGACCGGATTCGGCCCGGCCGTCGCACCCTGCGCCGCACCCGTCGAATCTGGCGAAGCCACTGAAGCCACTGAAGCCACTGAAGTCGGCGAGGCCGAAGCCGCCGCGGCCGGACCGCCCGACAGCAGCACGGCGGCCGCGCAGACGGCGAGGTGACGTAAGCCCGAAATCCTACGCACCATCAGTTCCCTTCGGAGCAGGGGTACATGACGGCTCACCCTAGGCCCGGGGTCGACGCGGCGGAAGAACGCACCACGGTGCCGCGCCCCCCGCCGGGTCGCGGAGTGGCGGTCACGGCGACGGCTCCACCCCGCTCCGGCCCCGCCCCGCCGACGAAGTGGGGAGGCGTCAGCGGCGAAGGCGTACGAGACGGACATGCTATGAAGTCCAGTAAATGGGTACATTCTGTACAGGTGTATCTACGTGGCACATGCGTGTCACAGCCCGCCTCGGGGGCACTGACCAGCATGTTTGCGGGCCCGGCGAGCAAGGGCCTCCGGCCCTGCTGACCATTGGTCGAAGGGATGCCCGGATATGAACGAGGACACGAGGAACCTGCACCCGGAGCAGCCGCCGTCCGGGGCGGTCCCGCCCAGGGGCGGCGCGTCCGAGGCGGCTCCGCGCGCGGCGGCCTGGGCCGATCCCGCCCCCCTGGGCCTGGCCGGCTTCGCCCTGACGACTCTGCTGCTGTCGATCATCAACACCAATCTCCTGAAGGAGACCGCCGGGATCCTGCCCGTCCTGGGTCTCGCGCTGTTCTACGGCGGACTCGCCCAGTTCGCCGCGGGACTCATGGAGTTCCGCCGGGGCAACACGTTCGGGGCGACCGCGTTCGTCTCCTTCGCCGCCTTCTGGCTGTCCTACTGGTGGATCGCGCCGCGCGTGGCGCTCGCCGGTGACGCGCACAACGCGCTGGGCCTGTTCCTGCTCGGCTGGGCGATCTTCACCGCCTACATGACCATCGGCGCCCTGCGGGTCAGCCTCCCGGTGCTCGCGGTGTTCGTGCTGCTGACCCTGACCTTCCTCTTCCTGGCCATCGGGTCGTTCCAGGGCGGCGCCGGGCACGTCATGACCGAGGTGGGCGGCTGGTTCGGCATCCTCACGGGGCTCGCCGCCTGGTACGCGTCGGCGGCCGGTGTCATCAACGCGGCGCACGGGCGCACCGTGGTGCCGCTCGGCACGCTCCCGGGCCGCACCGAGCCGGGCGAACGGGTACGCCACGACGAGCGATCCGTCTGACGGGGGCACGACCGCCGTACGGGACGGCGGGTCACCCGCGCGCTCGCGCGCCCTCGCGCCCGCGACAATGTCCGGCATGAGCGAGGACATGGACGACGCCGAGGGCCGACTGGCCAGGATCGAACGGCTGCTGCAGAGCGGCGAGCGCGGACTTCAGCCGGCGTGGCGCCGGGCGACCCGGGGCGAGACGCGGTGGGCCGTGACCACCGTGATGCTGGCGGCGGTCGCCCTGCAACTGGTCCTGCCGCACCGGCTCGTGCTGCTGCGTCCGGTCTGGATCCTGCCGGTGCTGGAACTGGTCCTGCTGGCCGCCCTGGTGGCGAGCAACCCCCGGCGGGTGGAGCCCGGCACGGTGTGGTGGCGGTTGCTCGGGCTGCTCCTGATCGGCGTCATCAGCCTGGCCAACGGCTGGTCGGCGGCGCGGCTCGTATGGGACCTGGTGCATGGCATCGGCGGCCAGGACGCGGTGCCGCTGCTGCGGGCCGGCGCCGTCATCTGGTTCACCAATGTCATCGTCTTCGCCCTGTGGTACTGGGAGTCGGACCGTGGCGGCCCGATGGCGCGGGTGCGCGGTCAGCGGCAGTACGCCGACTTCCTGTTCGTCCAGATGCAGAGCCCGGACATGGCGCCCCCGGACTGGGAACCGGAGTTCCTCGACTACCTGTACCTCTCGTTCACCAACGCCACCGCGTTCAGCCCCACCGATGTGATGCCCCTGTCCAGGTGGTCCAAGATGCTGATGATGCTCCAGTCGTCGGTCTCCCTGGTGACCGTCGGGCTCGTGGTGGCCCGCGCCGTCAACGTCCTCAGGTAGCGGGTGGGCGGGCTGGTCGACCGGCCCCGGCGGGCTCCGGGTCGGTGGCCGGTCCGGCAGGTGTCTCGGGCTCCGGGTCGGTGGCCAGCCGGGCGTGCGTCTCGACGTCGTGACGCACCCCGTCGTACTCCAGCTTCTGCCGTTGCAGGCCCTCCACCGCGAACCCGGCCGCCCCGGCGACCCGGCAGGACGCCGGGTTGTTGACCCGGTGGCCGAGTTCGAGGCGGTAGAGCCCGGCGTCGCCGAAGGCCCAGCGGGCCAGGGACCGGCAGGCGCCGGAGGCCACGCCGCCGCCCCGCGCGGCCCGGGTGGTCCAGTAGGACACCCAGCCCGTCGAGTGCCGCCGGTCGATCGCGCTCACGGCCACATGGCCGAGGACGGTGTCCCCCTCGTCCACGACGGCGAACGCGAAGGCCGTTCCCGCCCGCCACCGCTCGTCCTGCCCGGTGAGCCAGTGCTCCGCGTCCCTCGGTGAGGCCACCGGATCCCTGGCCTGTTCGCGCATCAGGGGATCCGCGAACGCCGTCAGGACCGCCCGCGCGTCCCCCTCCGACCAGCGCCGCAGCCACAGTCCCGGCGATGCCTCCAGATGATCACGCATTGCCGTAGTCTCCCGCATCGACCTCACGCGGATCCCTCTCACCCGATCGGTGGACGGTTCGACGCGCGCTGTCAGGGGAGAGTGGGGTGGGGCGCATGATCCGTGCGGGTCCCCGCGCGGCCGCCGGACGGACGGCGCCCGGCATGCGGAGCAAAGCTGTGCGGCCGTGAACGCGGAGATGAACGCCGTACCTCGGCGGAAGACCAGAATTGCATCGTTCGTTTTCTTGAATCCCTCGTGTTTGTGAGAGTAGGTTCGGCCCCATGACCGCCTCCCCGACCCCGACCACCGCCGAGGAGCTCCGCGGTGCCGGCCTGCGCGTGACGGCGGCTCGCGTCGCGCTGCTGGAGACGGTCCGGGACGGCGACCACCTCGGTGTCGAGGCGATCGCCTCCGGGGTCCGTGACCGCGTAGGCCATATATCCCTGCAAGCCGTCTACGAGGCGCTGCACGCGCTCACCGCGGCGGGTCTCGTGCGCCGCATCGAGCCGGCCGGTCATCCGGCCCGGTTCGAGGGGCGCGTCGGCGACAACCACCACCACATCGTGTGCCGGTCGTGCGGGGCCGTCGTCGACGTCGACTGCGCCGTCGGCGAAGCGCCCTGCCTGACCGCCGCCGACGACCGGGGCTTCACCATCGACGAAGCCGAGGTCGTCTACTGGGGCGTGTGCCCCGACTGTTCCACCGGCCGCAGTTCCTGAGCACCTGGTTCCGCTTAGTTCGGAAGGATTGCCATGACTGATAACCACGACGCGATCGTCACAGACGCGAAGTCGGAGGAGGGGAGCGGTGGCTGCCCCGTCGTTCACGACCGGGCCCTGCACCCGACCCAGGGCGGTGGCAACCGCCAGTGGTGGCCGGAGCGGCTCAATCTGAAGATCCTCGCCAAGAACCCGCCCGCGGCCAACCCGCTGGGCGAGGAATTCGACTACGCGGCGGCCTTCCAGAGCCTCGACCTGCCGACGGTGAAGCGGGACATCGAGGAGGTGCTCACCACCTCCCAGGACTGGTGGCCCGCCGACTTCGGCCACTACGGCGGTCTGATCATCCGTATGGCCTGGCATGCCGCCGGTACCTACCGCATCAGCGACGGCCGCGGCGGCGCCGGCCACGGCCAGCAGCGCTTCGCCCCGCTGAACAGCTGGCCCGACAACGTCAACCTGGACAAGGCCCGCCGCCTGCTGTGGCCGGTGAAGAAGAAGTACGGCCAGAAGATCTCCTGGGGCGACCTGATGGTCCTCGCGGGCAATGTGGCGCTGGAGTCGATGGGCTTCGAGACCTTCGGCTTCGGCGGCGGCCGCAAGGACGTCTGGGAGCCGGAGGAGGACGTCTACTGGGGCCCCGAGACCACCTGGCTCGACGACCGCCGCTACACCGGCGACCGCGAGCTGGAGAACCCGCTCGGCGCCGTCCAGATGGGCCTGATCTACGTCAACCCCGAGGGCCCGAACGGCAACCCGGACCCGCTGGCCGCGGCCCGCGACATCCGTGAGACGTTCCGCCGCATGGCGATGAACGACGAGGAGACCGTCGCCCTGATCGCCGGTGGCCACACCTTCGGCAAGACCCACGGCGCCGGTCCCGCCGACCATGTCGGTCTCGACCCCGAGGCCGCCGGTCTGGAGGAGCAGGGCCTGGGCTGGAGGAGCACCTACGCCAGCGGCAAGGGCAGGGACGCCATCGGCTCCGGCCTGGAGGTCACCTGGACCTCCACCCCGACCCGGTGGGGCAACGGCTTCTTCGACAACCTGTTCCGCTACGAGTGGGAGCTGACCGAGTCCCCGGCCGGCGCCAAGCAGTGGGTCGCCAAGGACGCCGAGGCCACGATCCCCGACCCGCAGGACCCGTCCAAGAAGCGTCTGCCCACGATGCTCACCACGGACCTCTCCCTGCGCTTCGACCCGATCTACGAGCCGATCTCCCGCCGCTTCCACGAGAACCCGCAGGAGTTCGCCGACGCCTTCGCCCGCGCCTGGTACAAGCTCACCCACCGCGACATGGGCCCGAAGTCCCTGTACCTCGGCCCCGAGGTCCCCGAGGAGACCCTGATCTGGCAGGACCCGCTGCCGGAGCGCGAGGGCGAGCTGATCGACGACGCGGACATCGCGGCCCTGAAGACCAAGCTGCTCGGCTCCGGGCTCGGTGTCGGCCAGCTGGTCACCACCGCGTGGGCCTCCGCGTCCACGTTCCGCGGCAGCGACAAGCGCGGCGGCGCCAACGGCGCCCGCATCCGCCTCGCGCCGCAGCGCGGCTGGGAGGTCAACCAGCCCGACGAGCTGGCCCAGGTGCTGCGCACCCTGGAGGGCATCCAGCAGGACTTCAACGCCACCGGTGCCAAGAAGGTCTCGCTGGCGGACCTGATCGTCCTCGGCGGTGTCGCCGCGGTCGAGAAGGCGGCCAAGGAGGGTGGCTTCGAGGTCCGGGTGCCGTTCACGCCGGGCCGGGTGGACGCCGGTGAGGAGCAGACCGACACCGAGTCCTTCGAGGCGCTGGAGCCGACCGCGGACGGCTTCCGCAACTACCTCGGCAAGGGCAACCGGCTGCCGGGCGAGTACCTGCTGCTCGACCGCGCCAACCTGCTCACCCTCAGCGCCCCCGAGCTGACCGTCCTCATCGGCGGCCTGCGCGTGCTCGGCGCCAACCACGCCCAGGCCCAGCAGCAGGGCGTCCTCACCAAGACGCCGGGCGTCCTCACCAACGACTACTTCGTCAACCTGCTCGACATGGGCACGACCTGGAAGTCGACCTCCGGGGACCAGACCACCTTCGAGGGCCGCGACGCCGCGACGGGCGAGCTGAAGTGGGCCGGCAGCCGTGCCGACCTGGTCTTCGGCTCCAACTCCGAACTGCGCGCCGTCGCCGAGGTCTACGCGAGCGACGACGCGAAGGAGAAGTTCGTGAAGGACTTCGTCGCCGCCTGGGACAAGGTCATGAACCTGGACCGGTTCGACCTGGCCTGATCCGCCGACCCGAGGTCCGGGCCGCCCCTCGACGGGCGGCCCGGACATCGTCGTCCGATCAGTGCGGCGACGACATGCCCGTGCCCGACGGGCGTCAGCGGTCCAGCGCCGCCGCGCCCGCCCGCGCGTACTTCTCGTCCAGGTCGCCGGAGGGGGCACCCGCGACGCCGATGCCCGCGAGGGGGGCGCCCTGGGCGGTCACCGGGGTGCCGCCCGCGAGGAACAGCGTCCCCGGGATGTCCCTCAGGGTCGGCGCCTGCGCCAGCCGCCCGGTCAGCTCCGAGGTGGGGGCGTTCCAGGACACCGCCGTGAACGCCTTGCGCTCGGCGGACTCGTACGACTGCGGGCCCGCGCCGTCGCCGCGCAGCGTGACCAGCGTGTTGCCGTCGCGGTCGACCACCGCCACGGACACCTGCCGGCCGTCCTTGACCGCGGCGTCCAGCGCGGCCCGCGCCGCCTTCTCCGCGGCCCGCACGGTCAGGTGGCTGCTCCGGGTGAGATCGCCGGGACGGGCCGCGGCGGGCGCGGCGGCGGTCCGTGCCGTCGAGGACCGCGTTGGCCACGTCGGAGGCCTCGGGGCGCCGGTCGAATCGGCGGCGCTGGCGGCGACGGTGCCGACGACACCCGCGCCCACGACGGCCAGGGCGGCACCGCCGACGAGGACACGGGTACGGCGGGACGGCTTCCTGCGGCTGGACATGACGGTCGACCTTCCGGTGGCGGTGGGGCCGCGGCCGAGGTGCGGCCGGGCCGAGGCGGAATCGCCTCGGTACCGATCCTCGGCCCGTCCTGCGCCCTCTCCCGTCGACGGACCGGTGGTCCCCCGGGTCATCCGATCGGATGACCACGCGCGCTCGGGGCCGGGGAACAATGGACCTTGTTCGCCCAGTTCAGCGCCGTGACGGGAGGTGGTGGCGGTGCCGGAACGCGCACCGGACGACACCCGCGCCCTCACGATCGTCATGCACACGGCGTTCTTCGTGCTGCTGGGCGCGTCGCTCGCCCGCTACCTCGCCCGGCACGGCGAGAGCCCCCACACCCCCTGGATCGTCGCCCTCTCCGCGCTGCTCGCCGTGCTCTACGTCCTCGGCCCCGCCCTCGGCACCCGCCCCACCCCGCGCCGACTGACCTGGCTCGGCCTGGTCGTCGCGGCCTGGGCGCTGCTCGTCGTCCTGGCCCCGAGCTTCGCCTGGTGCGCGGTTCCGCTCTTCTACACCGGACTGCGCACCCTGCCGCCGCGCGCCGCGATCCCGCTGGTCGCGCTGCTGACCGCGCTCGCGGTGGCCGCGCAGCTCGAACTCGCCGGCTGGCCCGACCCGAATGTGCTGCTCGCCCCGCCGGCCGTGGCCGCGACCGCCGCCACCGTCTACGTCGTCATGCACCGCCAGACCGCCCGGCAGAGCGACCTCATCGACGACCTGGTCCGCACCCGGCGCGAACTCGCCGCCACCGAGCGCCGCGAGGGCACCCTCGCCGAGCGCGAACGGCTCGCCCGGGAGATCCACGACACCCTCGCCCAGAGCCTGTCCAGCCAGCGCATGCTGCTCCAGGCCGCCGACCGGCTCTGGGACACCGCGCCCGGCACCGCCCACGAACACGTGCGCAGCGCCGCCCTGATCGCCGAGCGCGGCCTCGCCGAGGCCCGCCGCTTCGTGCACGATCTGACCCCGGCCGACCTCGCCGAGGGCGGCGGCCTGCCGCGGGCCCTGCGCGCGCTGGCCTGCCGCGGGCCCTGCGCGCGCTCGCCGCGCGCGAGACGGCACCCGGACTCACCGTCCGCGTGCACACCGAGGGCGGCCTGCCCGACCGGCTGCCCGCGCCCGTCGAGTCCGCCCTGCTGCGCATCGCCCAGGGCGCCCTCGCCAATGTGCGCGAACACGCGGGCGCCACGACCGCCACCCTCACGCTGACCTGCCTGGACGACCAGATCGTCCTGGACGTCATGGACGACGGCCGCGGCTTCGACCCCGCGAAGGGCCGCCGCGACGGCGCCGATGACGAGGGCCGCGGCCACGGCCTGCCCGCGATCCGCGCCCGGCTGCGTCAGCTCGGCGGCACCCTCACCATCGAGTCGGCGCCGGGCGAGGGCACGGCCCTGTCGGCGGCGATCCCCCTGGAGCGACGATGACCGAACACCCCGTACGCATCCTGGTCTGCGACGACCACGCCGTCGTACGCGCCGGACTGCTCGCCCTGCTGCACAGCGCCCCGGACATCGAGGTCGTCGGCGAGGCGGGCAGCGGCGAGGAGGCCCTGGCGCTGGCCCGGAAGACCGCGCCGGACGTCGTCCTGATGGACCTCCAGCTCGGCACGGGCATCGACGGCGTCGAGACCACCCGGCGGCTGCGCGCCACGAGCCCCGCGCCGCACGTCCTCGTGCTCACCACGTACGACACGGACGCCGATGTCACCCGGGCCGTGGCGGCGGGCGCCACCGGCTATCTGCTCAAGGCCGAGCGCGCCGAGGACCTGTTCACCGCGATCCACGCCGCCGCCCAGGGCCGCCCCGCGCTCTCGCCCCCGGTCGCCGACCGCGTCCTGTCCCGGCTGCGCGATCCGCGCCCCGCCCTCACCCCGCGCGAACGCGACATCCTCGCCCAGCTCGCCCAGGGCCTGCCCAACCATGCCATCGCGGGCGCCCTGTTCATCAGTGAGGCCACGGTGAAGACACATCTGCGGCGCATCTACGACAAGCTCGGCGTGGACACGCGCGCGGGCGCGGTCGCGGTGGCGAAGGAACAGCGGCTGCTGTCCTGACCGGGACATCGGCGGCGCGGCCCCGCGCGGGATCCCGTCAGCGGCGCAGCGCCTCGAACGCGTCCCGGGCCGCGGTGCCCATCGCCAGCTCGATGTCCGGGGCGAGACCGGCCCGCCGATCCGCGCGGGTGAGCGCGGCCAGGGCCACCCGGCCGCCCGACTCCGCCTCCACCACGCCGATCTCGTGCCGCAGATGCAGGAACGTGCCCGTCTTCCCGCTCCATCGCAGCGAGTCCGCGCGCAGCTCGCACGCCAGCCGCTGGGTGAAGACCTGGCAGCCCATCAGCCGCCGCAGTTCGGCCGTCGCCCCGGGCACGGCGATCTCGTCGTCCCACACCCGCCGCAGCAGGCCGACCAGCGCCGCCGCCGAACCGGCGTTGGCGTGCGCCGGGTCCAGGGTCTCGATGGTGGGCAGGCCCGCCCGTTCGTCCCGTACGGCCAGCTCCAGTGCGAGCGAGAAGTCGTTTCCGGCGGCGCCGACCGCGCACTCGTACATATGGTTCATCCGGTGCCGCATCCGGATGCCGTCGCACCCCCACGCCCGCAGCCGCGCGTCCACCTCCGCCACCGGCACCACGTCCAGCAGCGCGTCCGCGGCCGCGTTGTCGCTCACCGACAGCATCAGCAGGAGCAGATCGCCGACGGCCACGGTGGCCGGGTGCCGGAACGCCGAGAGACCGGTGGAGCCGACGCTGCTGTGGGCCGGATCCACGGTCACCGGCTGTGCCGCGTCCAGTTCTCCGGCCGCGATCCGGTCCAGTACGACCAGGGCCAGTGGGACCTTCGCGACGGACGCGAGGGGCGTCGGCTCGTCGATGTCGAAGCCGAGTCGCTCGCCCGTGTCCAGGTTCAGGGCGAGGAAGGATCCGCGTACCCCGAGCGCCGCCCAGTCCGCCGCGACCGCCTCGGCGACATCCAGCAGGGCGCCGTCGTCGCCGACGCAGACCGGCCGGTGCCGGTCGCCGCTCGGCTCCGCCGGGCTCATCCGCGGGCCGCCAGCCGGGCGGGGGCGTCGCCGACGGCCCGGAGGCCACCGGTGTCACCGTGGCCCGCCGCCCCGACCGCCGTGCCCAGCAGCCGGGTCAGCCACTCCGGTACGTCCGGTGCGCCGCGCGAACCGGGTGGCGCGCTCACGTCGTACCCCCGGTGCAGGGCGGCATCGCCCAGGGGCGCCCACCGGGCGTCGTACCGGCGTGCGTACGACTCGGTGCACAGCAGCAGGGCGCGCCCGGCCAGGGTCTCGGTGAGCGCGTCGGCCGCCGGTCCCGCCGGTGCGATCCGCCCCTCGGACAGCCCGGCACGCGCGACGGCCCGGGCGAACCGGTCCTCGAAACAGGGGACTTGGTCCTCGGCCAGGACGAGGAGCGGCAGCGGCGGGTGCATGGGTGGTCCGCCGGTACGACGGCGACGCGGCCGTAGCTCCTCAAGGTGGAGGGCGCGCGGCGCCTCCCGGGCGTCCGCCTGTGCGGAGGCCAGCCCCAACGGCACCCGGAAGGCGGCGCGTTCCGGTGCGACGCGCAGGAGCGCGTAGGCGAGCGAGCCGTCGCTCAGGCCCGACTCCCTTTCAGCGGGCGGCAGTTCACGCATGCCGAGGGTGATACCGCGCTCGGTGCCGGCGCGCAGGGCGCGGGCCAGGGCGGCCGGGGCGCAGTCCGCGGGCACGCCGACGGCACGCACCCGCGCGTGCCGGGCCGAGCGCGCGGCCTGCCGCAGCCGCTGCGCGCGGTCCAGGACGTCGCGGGCGTGGGGGAGGAGCAGGACGCCCAGCTCGGTGGTCGTGACCTGGCGCCGGGAGCGGTCGAAGAGCAGACCGCCGAAGTGGCCCTCCAGCGTCTTGATCCGTCGGCTGAGCAACGGCTGGGCGATACCGAGCCGGTCGGCCGCCCGCGAGAAGCTCGCCTCGTCGGCGGTCGCCACGTACGCCTCCAGATGCGCCAGTAGATCCATCCAGTAGTCATATCAATAAGGCATGACACCTGCACAGTTCACTCTTGGACATGAGCGCCCTCGTGCTGTTTCGCTGTTCCCCACGGATCACCCCGCCCGACAGGGCATGACCTGGGAGGACTTCACCATGACCGCTTCCGGACCGCTCGCCCGCCGTGGCCTGTTGAAGGCAGGCATCGCGCTCACCTCCGCGGCCGCCGTGGCGTCCACCGGGCGGGCCGCCGCCGCCCCGGCCGCCCCGACCTCCGGCGAGCTGGCCGATCTGGAGCGGCGCTACGGCGCCCGGCTCGGCGTCTACGCGCGCAATGCGCGCACCGGGCAGGTGCTCGCCCACCGGGCGGGCGAGCGGTTCGCGATGTGCTCGGTGTTCAAGGCGTTCGCGGCGGCCGCCGTGCTGCGCGACGAGGCGCGCTGCGCGCCGATGGACAAGGTGATCCACTATCCGCCGCACGACCTGCTGCCCAACTCGCCCCGTACGGAGGAGAACCAGCCCACCGGCATGGCCATGGCCGAGGTGTGCGCGGCGGCGATCCAGTACAGCGACAACGCGGCCGGCAACCTGCTGCTGCGCCAGCTGGCCGGGCCGGCCGGGCTGACCCGGTTCTTCCGCTCGCTCGGCGACGAGGTGAGCCGGCTCGACCGGTGGGAGCCCGAGCTGAACACGGCGATCCCCGGGGACCCGCGCGACACCACGAGCCCCGAGGCCCTCGCCAAGAGCATCGAGCGGCTGGCCCTCGGCCGGGCCCTGGCCGCCGCCGACCGGGAGCGGTTCGTCAGCTGGCTGAAGGGCAACACCACCAGTGGCGCACGGTTCCGCGCCGGGCTGCCCGAGGGCTGGACCGTCGCCGACAAGACCGGGACCGGCGACTACGCGAGCGCCAACGACGTCGGCGTCGCCTGGACCACCCGGCGGACCCCCGTCGTACTCGCCGTCCTGTCGACCAAGGAGGGCGAGAACGACAAGGACGCCCCGGTCGATGAGGCGCTCATCGCGGAGGCGGCCCGTATCGCCGCACGGACGGTGGCGCCGGGGGAGTGAGGACCGGAGGGGCTGACGACGCGGCCGAGGGCGGCCCCTCCGAGGGTCAGGCCCACTGGGGCTGACCCGTAGGGGATCGGGGTTGCCGAGGCCCGGCTTGCCATAGGGCCGGAGGCCGGACGCCGGGACCGCCGAGGCCGAGACCGCCGAGGGCAGGCCCGCCGGGCTCGGACCCGTCGAAGCCGGGCCCTCGGCATCAGGCCCATGGACATCAAGCCCCCGCCATCGGCCCCCGCCATCGGCCCCCGCCATCGGCCCCCGACGTCAGGCCCGTCGCCTCAGGCCCCTCGCATCAGTCCCGCCCCGGCCGTTCCCCCTGCGCCGCCTGGAGGTCGGCGAGCAGTTCCGCCTGTTCCGCGAGGACCCCGGACAGGATCGTCCGTGCCACCCGCAGCAGTTCGGCCACATGCGGGCTGGTCAGCGAGTAGTAGACGTTCGAGCCCTCCTTGCGGGTCTTGACCAGGTTGGCGCGGCGCAGCACGGCCAGTTGCTGGGAGAGGTGGGCGGGCTCGATGCCCACCTCGGGGAGCATCTCGGCGACCGCGTGCTCGCGTTCGCTGAGCAGTTCCAGCACACGGATACGGGCCGGATGGCCGAGCGTCTTGAAGAACTCGGCCTTCAGCTGGTACAGCGGCTTGCTCACCGGTCCGTCCCTTCACCGGTCCGGCGACCCGCCCCCTGCGGCCCGGTCTCGGCCCGTCCCATCGACCCACACGTCAACACCATGGGGCCCATCCTCACCCGGAGGCCCCGCCGGGACCGAATCGGCTCCCGGGCACCCCGCGAACCGGCCGGCGCCGACCGGTTCGCGGGGCCCGGTCGCTTATGCGCTCGGCCAGCCGCCGTAGGGAACCGTGAGCAGTTCCATGGCGTGTCCGACCGGATCCATGAAGTACACGCCCTTGCCGCCGTCGTTGTGGTTGATGGCGCCGGGGTGCTTCTGGTGCGGGTCGGCGTAATGCTCTATGCCGCGCTCGGTGATGCGGGCGTACGCGGCGTCGAACTCCTTCTCGGAGACCAGGAACGCGTAGTGCTGCGGGGTGATCCGGTCCTCGGGGACGGTGGCGAAGTCCAGCGTGACGCCGTTGCCCAGGGCGACGGCCACGAACGGACCCCACTCCCCGGTGATGTCCAGGCCCACGATCTCGGTGAAGAAGCGGGCGGATTCCCGGTTGTCCCGGGCGTGGACGATGGTGTGGTTCAGATCGACCGACAAGGAATTGCCTCCAGAGGCATCTCCTGGCACCTCCATGCCTCACCGGGCCGGTGACCGGCACGCGATGCCGCCGTCCAGTGTAGTCAGCCGTTCGGCGCAGCGGAGAGGGCAGGATCCGCCGGGGACCGATGGACGACGCGGAGCGGGAGCGCGATCAGCAGGGCCAGCGCGACCAGGGCGCCGCTGGCCCACAGCGGGCCCAGCTCCGTGCCGGTGAGGGTGGCCGAGGCGATGAGGGGTCCGGTGGCGGCGCCGACGTTGAGCGCGGCGGTCGCGTACGAGCCCGCCATGGTGGGGGCGTGCGCGGCCTCGTACAGGACCCGGGTGATCAGGGTGCCGCCCAGCGCGAACGACAGCGCGCCCTGCACGAAGACCAGGGTCAGCAGGGCGACCGGCCGGTGCGCCAGCAGGGCCAGCGCGGGCCAGCCGATGAGCAGCGGCGGTCCGCCCACCGCGACGACGAGTCCGGGGCGCCGGTCGGACAGCCGCCCCGCGACACCGACACCGGCGAGGGAACCCGCGCCGAACAGCACCAGGGCGACGGAGATCCACAGCTCGCCCAGCCCCGCGGTGCCGGTCACCACGGGGGCGAGGAAGGT
Organism: Streptomyces sp. LaBMicrA B280; assembly: GCF_049222185.1. Classification (NCBI taxonomy): domain Bacteria; kingdom Bacillati; phylum Actinomycetota; class Actinomycetes; order Kitasatosporales; family Streptomycetaceae; genus Streptomyces; species Streptomyces sp. LaBMicrA B280. Next base: position 83,368 of record NZ_JBMJCT010000007.1, read on the forward strand.
GAAGCTCGCGAAGGTCGCCGCGTTGACCAGGGCGCCGAGCAGCATCACCAGGAGCAGCCGTGGCCGCCGCAGCTGCGCCAGTTCGGCCCCCAGTGCCCGGGGCGTGCCCTGCTCCGGACGGCGGCGGGGGATCCAGCGGAGAATGCCCGCGGCCGCGGGCAGGCACAGGACGGCGACGGCCCAGAACGTGGCCCGCCAGCCGAGCAGCGTGCCCAGCACCGATCCCGCGGGGACGCCGACGATCGTGGCCACCGTGGTGCCCGACAGCAGCACCGCGAGCGCCCGGCCCTTGCGGTCCGGCGGAACCAGCGTGGCGGCGGTCGTCAGCGCCACGGCGAGGAAGCCCGCGTTCGCGAGGGCCGCGACCACACGGGTCGCGAACAGCACCGGGAAGCCGGTGGCGGCGGCGCCCACCGCGTGGGCCGCCGCGAACAGGAGGACGAAGCCGAGCAGGGCGGCGCGGCCGGAGCGGTCGCGGGCGAGGGCCGCCATCAGCGGGGCGCCGACGACCATGCCGATGGCGAAGGCCGAGGTCAGCAGGCCCGCCGTCCCGACGGTGACGCCGAGGTCCGAGGCGATGTCCGGTACGAGTCCGGCCAGCATGAACTCCGAGGTGCCCATGGCGAAGACGGCGAGGGCGAGCGGACAGAGAGCGAGAGGCATCGAGAGTGACTCCGGGGTGAGGAGAAGCACGAGAGGGTCATCTCGTCACCGCGGTCAGCAGCCCGGGGCGCACGCGTCCGGCCGTAGCGCGAAGGCACGGCGGAACGGTGGTGAGGTCAGTGGCTCTGGGGGCTGACGGCGTGACCGAAAGCCCCCACCCTGTCCGACTCAGGACTCGACATGGCCCGGAGCCTACCCGAGCGACTCCCGTGGCCCGTACGGCATTTCCCCTGAGTTCCCCCGCGTTCCCCTGAGTTCCCCTGCGCGACGTCCCGCGCGGGCGGGGCCGTTCGGCCCAAGGCGGGCGGGGTGGGGCGACCGTAGGGTTTCCGATCGTGCGACGTCATGTCCGGCCTCCAGTGGGGGGAGGCCGGACCCGACGGTCTCCGGATGCCCCGGCGCACCCGAGTGGTGGTCGGGGTGGCCCGGTGGTAGACGTGGTACGAGCCAGGGCCCCGGCCGCCCCGAGGAACGGACACGCCCCCCGAGGGCGGACGCGGACACCGTGCGCACCGGCGGTCCGGGAACCCGGCGAGGAGTGAGCGAGCATGGCAGAACGCCCCACACCCGGGCGCGGCGAGCCGGGGCCGGAGGACGGTCGCGCACGGGGCGACCTCGGACGCCGGCTCCAGCGGCGCCGGGCGGAACTCGGGCTGAGCCGGGAAGAGGTGGCCGAACGCGCCGGCATGGCCGAGGCGTACGTCGCCCATCTGGAGCAGCACAGCACCGCCGCGCCCGACTCCGGCACCCTGCTGCGGCTCGCCGGGGCGCTGCGCACCAGCCCCCAGGAACTCGGCGGCGGATACTCCGGGCTGCCGTCCGGGCTGGGGCAGGCCGCCCGCGATCCCCGGATGGGCGAACTCGACGAACAGGAGTGCAGGGAGCTGCTGTCGACGCACGGCGTCGGGAGGTTCTCCCTCAGCACCGAGGGCGCGCCCGTCGTCCTCCCGGTGAACTACACCGTCGTGGACGACGCGATCGTGTTCCGGACCCGCGAGGGCTCGGTGATCACCCAGGGCCTCGACCGCGAGGTGGCCTTCGAGGTGGACCGGGTCGACGACGCCTTGAGCGAGGGCTGGAGCGTACTCGTGCGGGGCACCGCCCGCGTGGTGAGCGACCCCGGCGAGGCGGAGCGGCTGGCCGAGCGCGCGTACAGCACCCCGTGGGCCGGCGGGGGCCGCGATCTGTGGGTGCGGATCGAGCCCACGGCGTACACGGGCCGTCGTATCGAAGCGGGATGAGAACGACGGGGGTCGAAGCGGGATGAGAGCGGCGGGGGTCGAAGCGGGATGGGAACGGCGGGGGTTCGACGCGTACGGATCTCGCCGAGCCCCGCGCTCCGCCGCACGGGCATCACCCCGGGCGCGCCACCTCTTCGGGGGTCGCCGACGGCACCAGATTGACCACTCCGACGACCCCGTCCAGCCGCCAGGCGGCGAAGCCGGCGCGGGCGATGGCACCGCGCAGTTCCGCGCCGCCCGCGAGGGTGACGATGCCGTCCCGCACGGACACGGTGACGGCCTCCGGCGGCAGGCCCAGCTCGCCCGACACGATCTCCTCGGACACCTGGCGGCGGATCTCGTCGTCCCCCCGCAGAAAGACCCGGAGCAGGTCACGACGGGTGACGATGCCGATCAGCCGGTCCTCCTCGTCCACCACGGGCAGCCGCTCCACGCCACGCCGCTCCATCAGCCGCGCGGCGTCGGAGACCCGCTGCTCAGGGTGGACGGTGACAGCGGGCGTCGACATCAGCGCGCGCGCCGGTGACTCCCGTACCGGCTCGCCGGGGGCCCCTGCCCGCCGGGCGGCCCGTTCGCGCACCAGGTCGGAGGCCGAGACGACGCCGAGCACCTTGTCGTCGTGGTCGATCACCGGCAGCCCGCTGATCCCGTACCGGTCCAGCAGCCGGGTCACGGCCGCGGCCGACATCGTCTCCGACGCGGTGATGACATCGCCGGTCATCACCTCGCCGATCGTGCTCTGGTTCACGGCTCTTCCTCCTTCAGGGTGGGCGGGCCCGCTTCGCCGGGTGGCGGACGATCGCCCGCCTTCGTGAGCCCGCTCGACGCCCCGGCCACGCGCGTCCCCGCTGTCCGTTTCGAGCCGGTACCACCAGCGTGCCGCCTCCGGCGCCCCGGGGCCGAGGGCCGGGCGCCCCCGTGAACGGGACCTTTGGTCCTGTACCCGGACCCCTTCCGGCTCCGCCGGGGTGGGCGGACCGGCCGCCTCGCCGGGGGTGTCTCTCCAGGGGTCGCCCGGCCCCCGGACGACCCGCACGGCCCACGGGCGCGAGTCCCCTTCACGAGGCACGCTTGTCGTACGGGAGAGCGCTCGGTGGACGGCGGAGAGCGTCGGGTCGGATCCGGAGGGACACGTCATGGCTGGTCATATCGCGGTGGGGGTCGACGGGTCCCCGCAGAGTGTCGCCGCCGCTCACTGGGCCGCGCAGGAGGCGGTGCGCCGGGGCGCCGAGCTGGTCGTGGCGCACGCGTGGGTCGCCGATGTGCGGTCGGCGCCGCTGGCGACACGGGACAGCACGGAACGCGGCTGGGCGGAGCGGGTGCTGCGGGAGGCGGTCGACAGCGTGCGCGCGGCGCATCCGACGCTGGCCGTGACCGGCAGGCTGATCGCCGATTCGCCCGTGCCCGCGCTGCTGTCCATGGCCGCCGAGACGGACACGCTGGTGGTGGGCACGCTCGGGCTCGGCCGGGCCGCCGGGGTCCTCGTCGGCTCGGTCTCGCTGCGGGTGGCCGGGCGCGCCCCCTGCCCGGTGGTGCTGGTCCGGGCCGGGCGCGGCGCCGCCGACGAGCATCTGCCGGCCGCCCCCGGACTCGCCCCGGACGAGATCCCGAGCATCCCCTACCGTGCCGTCGTGCTCGGCCTGGACGTCGACAGCGCGTGCGACGAGCCGATCGGGTTCGCCTTCGAGGCCGCCCGGCGGCGCCGCACCGAGCTGCGCGTGTGCCATGTCCACGAGCCGGACGGCGGCACCGGTCCCGAGGGGTCGGCCGCCGCCGAGCACGCCGTCATCGCGCTGCTGCGGCCCTGGCACGAGAAGTACCCGGACGTGTCCGTCGCCACGACCGTCACCGAGGGCCGGGCGGGGGACGAGCTCGTACGGGCCACCGACGGCGCCGGACTCGTCGTGGTGGGGCGCCGGATCAGCGGCAGCAGGCTCGGCGAACGCCTCGGCCGGGTCGCCCACGCGGTGGTCCAGCACGCCGAGTGCCCGGTCGCGGTCGTCCCGCACGACTGAGCACGGCGGGGAACCGGGTCGAACGGAGAAGGCAGGAGGTGAACCTGCCCGAGCCGTACGGCTGCCCCCGAACGCCGGTCAGCCGACGGCCCGGTGCGCCACCCGCCCGCCCGTCACCGTCAACGCCACCGGCGCGTCAGCGAGTTCGTCGGCGGACGCGCGCACGGGGTCCACGCCCAGCGCGGTCAGGTCGGCGCGGAACCCCGGCGCGATACGACCGGCGATCCCCGACTCGCCCGCCGCGGCGGCCGCGTGGCTGGTGCAGCCCTCCAGGGCCTGGGACGCGGTCAGGCCCGCGCGATGCGCGGCGGCGCCCTTGGGCCGGCGGGCGGTCGCCAGCACGGCGCGGGCGTCGTAGTGCGCGATGGGCCAGTCCGAGCCGAGCGCGACGGTGGCGCCCGCGTCCCGCAGATCCCGCAACCGCCAGGCACGGGCGGCCCGTTCACCGCCGAGGCGGCGGGACCACTCGTCGCTGCCGTCGTCCCGGGTGTACCCGGTGTGCGGCGGCTGCATGGAGGCCGCCACCCCCAACGCGGTGAAACGGGGCAGGAGTTCGTCCGGGGCCGTCTCGATGTGCTCGATCCGGTGCGCCCCGCGCCCGCTCGGCCCGAGTGACGCCACGGTGTCCAGCACGTGCCGTACGGCGGCGTCCCCGATGGCGTGGGTGGCGGTGCGCACCCCGGCCGAGTGCAGGGTGCGGACGGCCTCGGCGTAGGCGTGCGGGTCCGGCCAGAATGCGTCCGTGCCCCGCCCGTGGCAGTCGGGATGCTCCAGCCATGCCGTGCCGCCCTCCACGGTGCCGTCCATGAAGAACTTCACCCCGCCGACCAGCCAGTGCCGGCCGCCCCGCCCCTGGAGCGCGATCAGCTCGCGCAGCGCCTCCGCGTCCGCGCCCGGCATGCACCAGGGCGCGAACCGCAGCCGCACCGGCAGCACCGTCTCCCGCGCCACCGCCGCCACCAGCTCCAGGTCCCCGCCGTCCATCACATGGGCGCCGGTGAGCCCGGTGGCGGCCATCGCGGACAGCAACTCCAGGAGCCGCGACCGGCGTTCGGCGTCCGAGGGGCGGGGCGCGACGGCCGTCACCAGGTCCATCGCGGCGTGTTCGACCAGATGCCCGGTGGGCCGGCCCGCGGCGTCGCACACCACCTCCGCGCGCTGGTCGAAGGAGCGCGGTCCGGACACCCCGGCGGCGGCCAGGGCGGTCGCGTTGGCGAGGGCGGAGTGACCGTCGTACAGGCGCAGCAGGGCGGGGGCGTCACCGAGGACGTCGGCCAGCAGGTCATGGTGGATCGGGCGGCCCTCGAAGGCGTTGTGGTCCAGGCCGTGCCCGAGCACCCAGCCCCCGATCCGCCCGGCACCCGCCAACTCGGCGCGCAGGGCGGCCAGATCGCGTACGCCCGACAGGTCCACGCCGGTCGCCATCTCCAGGCCCCACACCGGATGGCTGTGGGCGTCGACCAGGCCGGGCACCAGATGCGCCCCGCCCAGCTCGACCACCTCGGTGCCGGGGCCGCGCCAGTCCGGTACGTCGGCCGCCTCCCCGACCGCCGTGATCACCCCCTCGCGCACGGCGAGGGCCGTGGCGGTGGGACGTTCGGGGTCGAGGGTGCGCACCCGGGCACCGGTGAGGACGAGATCGGCGGCGGCCATGCCATGAACTCCTTGGTGAGCGGCGGTCATCGGGCGGACTCGGTCGGCGCCGCGGGCTCCGCGGCGAAGGACGCGTACACCTCCGGTCGGCTGCGCCGCAGCCACCACGCGAACGGCAGCCCGAGCAGGAAGGCGACCGGCGCCGCGAGCACCAGCAGGGTGTTCACGGTGGGCGAGGCGCCGGTGAACAGGTCGATGTGGCCCACCACCAGGACGATCGCGGTCGCGAGCAGCACCGTGGCGAGGACCGGCGCCACCACCGTCCGCAGCCTCCCCTCGCCGTGCCGTACCCGCCGGAAGTAGCAGGGCACGGCGATCGCGGCGAGCAGCTGGAGCAGCATCAGGCCGATCATCCCCGGGGTGTTCACCCACAGCAGCAACTGCTGGTAGGGGTCGGCGCCTGCGGCCCAGAAGGCGAGGACGACCACCGCGCCGAGCACGGTCTGGGCGATACCGGCGAGGTACGGGGAGCGATGGCGCGGGTGGATCCGGCCGAGCCGGCGGGGCAGCACACCCTCCTCCGCCAGCGCGAGCGCGTAGCGGTTGATGGCGTTGTGGAAGGCGAGCAGGGAGGCGATGACGCTGGTGACGATGAAGACGTGCATCAGATCCGCGGCCCAGCCGCCCACGTACGTGGTGATCGCGGTGAAGAACAGCCCGGCCGGATCCTTCCCGGCGGCGCGCACCACCTGGTCGTCGCCGAACGCCTGGACGGCGATCCACACCACGAACGCGTAGAACAGGCCGAGGAATCCGACGGCCAGATAGGTGGCGCGGGGCACGGTGCGCCCCGGGTCGCGGGCCTCGCGGCGGTAGATGACGGTCGACTCGAAACCGGTGAACGCGGCGAAGGCGAAGGCGAGTACGGCGGCCGTGCCGGGCACGAACACATGGGAGGGCGCGAACGAGGCCAGGGACAGCCCGTGCGCGCCGCCCTTCAGCAGCACCCCGGCGGCCAGCAGCACGAGTATCCCGGTCTCGGCGACCAGCAGGACGCCGAGCAGCTTGGCGCCGAAGTCGATCGAGCGGAAGCCGCCGTAGCCGATGAGCAGCAGCCCGGCCAGCGAGACGGGCAGCCAGGGCACGTCGGCGCCGAACAGCGTGTGCAGGGTGTCGCGGGAGGCGGAGGCGAGCAGGCCGTAGACGCCGATCTCCATGCCGTTGTAGCCGAGCAGCGCGAGCAGGGCGGCGCCGATTCCGGCCGGGCGGCCGAGACCGCGGGTGATGAAGGCGTAGAAGGCGCCGCCGCCCGTGACATGGCGGCTCATGGTGGTGAAGCCGACGGCGAAGACGGCGAGGGTCAGCCCGGCGAGGAGATAGCCGACCGGGGCGCCGGTGCCGCCCAGCAGGATCGCGAGCGGCGCGACCCCGGCCATGACGGTCAGGGGCGCGGCGGCGGAGACGACGAAGAAGACGATGTCGGCCGTGCCGAGGGAGCCGGGGCGGAGGGTGGCCGTGGCGGACGGCGCCTTCTCCTCGGGCAGTTCGGAGGTGGTGACGGACATACGGGGGAGCCCTTCGGGCGGCGGAGGGGAGGGGGGTCCCCGAGGCGGGCGGGCGCGACCGCGGCGGACCGGGCGACGGCCCGCGCGAACGCTCCCGGGCGTACGGCCGTCCGGGCGCACGGAAGGGATGGCGGGCGCCCGGAGCCGTAAACCTAAAGGGTTTCGGTTTCCGCAATGTAACCTGCGGTCGGGCATCCGGGAAGACCTCAGGGAGAACACCGATCATGGGACGGCCGCGCACCCCGCTCCTCGACCGCGAGCGCATCACCACCACCGCGCTCCAACTCGTCGACGAGAGCGGCGACTTCAGCGTGCCGCAGATAGCCAGACGGCTCGGCGTGCAGACCGGCTCGGTCTACCACCACGTGGACGGCCGGGACGGCATCGTCGAACTGCTGCGCGAACGGGTCGCCTCCGCGATCGAGACCGCCACCCTCGACCTCGAACCCTGGGACACGGCCGTCGAGACCTGGGCCCGCTCCTACCGCGCCGCCTTCGCCGCACACCCCCGCGCCATCCCGCTGCTGATGACCTCGCCGGTGCGCGCGCCCCGGGTCCTGGACCAGTACGAGCGGGCGGTGACCCGGCTGCTGGACGCCGGGTTCGAGCCCGCCGGGGTCATGGCGCTGATCACCGCGCTGGAGAACCTGGTGCTGGGCTCGGCCCTCGACCTCGCCGCCCCCGAGACGATGTGGGAACTCCCGGACCGCGCCGCGACGCCCCGTCTGGCCGCGGCCCTCGCCGCGGCGGGCGACCACCGGGCCGACCGCGCCTTCGAGGTCGGTCTGACCGCCTTTATGCGGCATGCCCGGACCCTGTCCGGAATCCATGGCTCCTGAAGGCTGCCCAATTTCCCAGTACCGCCAGTAACATGATCACCTTTGGGACTGGTTGTATCGGCCAGTCAAGTCGGCGCGCCGCTCGATGTCATGTCTTTCCCGGAGATGTCCATGTCTGCTGTCAGTGACGCATTAGAAGACGCCCGTATCCAGTACGAGCAGCACACCCGCGCCTGCCGCCAGTGCCGCGCCGACTCCGCGCCGTGCGCCGTGGCCAAGCATCTGTGGCGCCTGTTCAACAAGGCCCGCCAGAACCAGTTGCGGTCCGCCGGGGCCTGACCGGGGCGCGGGTCTTCGGCGCCGCTCCTCGGCCGGTGCGCGAACCGTCATGCGCGGAATCCGATGTGCACATGGTCGTGGTGGGTGGCGTCGCTGAAGAACTGGCCCGGGCCGCCGCCCGCCGGCAGCACCGGGCCGCCGACGTTGTACGACCCCGCCGCGGCCGCGTCCCGCATGAACCGCTCGATCAGGGACCGTGAGGTCGCCGGGTCCACCACCGCGTGGCCGTCGATCCGCCACACGTCGAAGGCCCGGCCCCGCGGATGGTCGCTCGGCCGGTCCGTGCCGAACACGTCCAGCGGATGCCCGGAGCGGACGACACTCACCTCGATCCGGTAGGTCCGGGCCAGGGCCCGCATCGCCCGGGTCACGCCGCTGTGCACCTGGCCGCCGCGCAGGTCGGCGACGGCTGCGGGCGGCAGCACGATCCGGGTGTCGGACAGGGCCGCGCGGGTGCCGGCGGGCAGGGCGCGGGCGGGCGGCCCGGGGCGCGCCGGACGGAGGGCGTCGACCGTCCAGCCGCGCGTTCCCCGGGAGAGCCGTACGTCCACCGTCGTACCGCCCGAGGCGACTTCACCGCCGCTGCGGGTCCACTGGCGGCAGACCACCAGCACGCTGGCGGACCGGGCCACCCCCCCCCCCCCCCCCCCTCCCCCCCCCCCCCCCCCCCCCCCCCCCCCCCCCCCTCCCCCCCCCCCCCCCCCCCCCCCCCCCCCCCCCCCCCCCCCCCCCCCCCCCCCCCCCCCCCCCCCCCCCCCCCACACCGCCCAGCGCGGCACCGGCGAGCGTGCCCAGGACGGCACGGCGGCTGGGCGGCGGAGCGGCGGGCGCGCGGGGAGGGCTCATGCCGTCAGTGTCCGTCGGGCGCGCCGCCCCGGCGACTTCGGGCGGCCGGCCGCCAACGCGTTCAGAACGGCGGTTCGTTCAGCAGGTCCAGCAGCCACTCCGCGCTCTGTGCGACGCCGGGCGCGGGGCGTTTCGGGTCGGGGAACATCCGGCTCCAGGAAGTGGCGCGGCCCAGGGCGCTGAGTCGCCAGGCGAGGCTCACCGCCCGGCGCAGTTCGGCGGCCGGGAGCCCGGTGCCGGTCCAGGGCTCCAGATAGGCGTCGCGCAGCCGGGGCAGCGCCCCCGCGCCGTACCGTTCGCGCACCTGCTCGCCGGTGACCCGGAGGCTGCAGAACGGGTGGGACACGGTCGCGTCCCCCCAGTCGAAGAACGTGAACCGGCCCGGCGCCGGACGGAACAGCTGCCCGTCGTGCAGATCCGCGTGGTCGAGGGTGTCCTCGATGCCGACGGCGGCGAGTTCGGCGCACCAGTCCACGAGCCGGGGCCGTACGGCCGCCACCCGGGCGCGTGCCTCGGGGTCGAGCGCGGTGTCGGCGGCGAGCAGCCGGTCGAACACCTCGGGCAGATCGAGGGTGCGGGCCCGCGGGACGCCCAGCCGCTCCAGCTCCCCGGCGTACGGGGTCAGGGTGCGCTGCACGCCCGCGTACTGGCGCAGCAGGTCCTCCCAGACCTCCGGCCCGACCGGCTCCCGCGCCAGCACCTGCCGGAACAGATCGCCGCCGTCCGGGAGCAGCGACCAGGCGCGTGCCGCGTCCACGGCCAGCGGCTCCAGCACATGTCCGGGCACCCAGCGGGCCAGCGCGGCGGTCAGCGGGCCCTCGAAGGCGGCGGACCGCGGGTTCGCCTTGAACCAGACCGGGTCCCCGCCCGCCACGGGCACCCGGGCCAGCACCGACCACGGCCGCAGCCGCACCCGGAGCTCACCGTCCGCGCGCAGACCGTGCTCGGCCAGCTGCTCCCGGACCCAGTCGAGGGCCGCGGCCCGCCAGGACTCCTGCTCCCACGGCGTCACCGCGTCCGGGAAGGCGCCCCGGTCCACCGTCATCAAGATCTCACTGTGCATCACGCCATCCCAGCAGCAGGGCCACGGCCCCGACCACCGGTTTTTCCGGCGCGGACACCCAGGGAACCCGCTGTCGTCAGGCCTGCTGACGGCGGCGCATCGTGAAGTACGTGCCCGTCAGACCGGCGGCCAGCAGGGCGCCGATACCGAGGCCGACCGGGAGGGTCGGGAAGGACGCGTCCGAGGTGTCGGCCGCGTTCTGGAAGGCCGGGCCCGGGGTGATGCTGGTGTGCACCGGGGCGACGTGCCTGATCGGGCCGACGGACTTCACCGAGCCGTCGGTGTTCAGCAGCACCCGCTTGTCGTTCGGGTGCCGGAAGTCGAACATCCCGCCGAGCGAGCCCGCCTTGGCGTCGAAGGAGGCGTCACCGACGCGGCCGGTGCGCCAGTTGTCCTCGATGAAGCGGGTGATGGACGCCTGGTCGGTCAGCGTGTGGTCGACCTTGTTCACCTTGCTGTAGGGCGAGATGACCAGCAGCGGCTGACGGGTGCCGGGACCGCAGCGATCCGCGTAGCCGCCGGCCGCCTTCGGGCCCTTCTGGCAGGCCGGGCTGTCGGTGGCCTTGCCGTTGGAGCCGACCGAGCTGTCGGTCGAGCCGTTGCGCGGGGCGACGAACGCGTGGTCGTACCAGCCGTCGGAGTCGTCGTAGGCGACCACGATCGCGGTGGACTTCCACTGCGGCGAGCTCTGGATCGCGTTGATCTCGTCGACCAGGAAGTGCTGCTCGTCGATCGGGTCCGAGTACGCGGCGTGGCCGTCCTGGTACTCGCCGGCCTTGAGGAAGCTGACGGCCGGGAGGTGGCCCGCCTTGAGCGTGGCCGAGAAATCGGTCAGGTCGTAGTTGTGGTTGGCCTGACCGTTGTGGCCGATCTCGGAGACGGACTTCGGCGGCAGGTGGTGCGGGTTGGCCGTCGACTTGTAGTACGAGAACGGGTTGTGGTGCGGGCTGTAGTCCACCGCGGCCGCGCCGCCCACGTTGTTGTGCGTGGTGTCGCACTTCGCGTACGAGCCGGACGTGCCGTCCCAGCCGGTCGACGGACGGAAGCCGCCCTGGAACCAACCCCAGGTGACCTTCTTGGCGTTGAGCAGGTCACCCACGTTCTTGCCCTGCATCGACGCCAGCGCGTTGCTGCTGGTGTGGTCCTTGTCGGAGCAGTCGTCCCAGGCCGGGTCGGGGTCGTTGACGACCGTGCCGACACCGTCTGCGTCCGGCGACTGGACCGTGTACGAGTCCGGCTTGGCGGTCCGCTTGCCGGTGGCCGGGTCGATGGAGACCACGCCGTGCGTGTTGCCGGAGGCCAGGTTGAGCGCACCGGGGGTGGACGGCCCGTAGTTGGAGCTGTAGGAGCGGTCGCTCAGCGTGTAGTGCTGGGCGTAGTTCCACAGCGCGGTGACGGTGTTGCCGTCGTAGTAGTCCATCGCCAGGCCCGGCTCGCCGAACAGGCCGCCGCTGCACTTGTCGACCTCGGTGTTCTGCACGAACTGGTCGGCCTTGCCGCCGTTGTAGGCGTACTGCTCCGGACCGTAGGAGTGGTTCTGGTCGCAGGTCAGGGCCTGCGACGGCGACAGCCGCTTGGGCGCGTACTGGTTCGGGTTGTGCTTCAGCAGCCCGGCGTTGGCGAGGGTGTCGATGTCCTTCGGGGTCTTCTTCGACGCCGTGAACTTCGTGCCGTCCGTGTTGGCGGCCTTCGGGTACGTGGCGAAGTAGTGGTCGAAGGAGATGTTCTCGTCGAAGAGCACGACGACATGCTTGATCGGCGTCGCGGTCGACGAGGCCCCGTGACCGTGGGCGGACGTCGCCGCCCACCCGGGCGCGTTGCTGCCGAGCGCGGTGAGCGCCGCGACTCCCACGAGCGCGCCCACGCTGCGCATCGCGGCTCGTCTTCCTCTGCTGGCCATGGTGGTCTACCCCTTTGGACAGAACGTCTGTGCGGTGTACGAGCAGGCATGCTGCGCTCCTTGCGGGGCGCGGTGGCGGAGCCATGATGTCGCCTGGATGAACACCGAGTCAGGGAACCTGTGGGAAAACTTGACGGTGTGTTGACCGAGCGGGCCGCCGGGTTGTCCGGACAGGTTCGGGTGAACTGCCCGGTCAGACAAGGGAAAAGGGCCGGCCCGGTCCACTGGGGGACCGGACACGTCAGGCGAACAGGGCGCGTCCGTACCAGTCCTGGACATCACGCACCCCGGGCAGCGCGAAGAAGTAGCCGCCGCCGAACGGGCTGATGTAGTCGGTCAGCGGCTCGCCCGCCAGCCGGTGCTGGACCGTCTCGAACTGCCGTACAAGATCCTGCTGGTAGCAGGAGAACAGCAGGCCCATGTCCAGATTGCCGTTGGCGTCCATGCCCAGGTCGTAGTTGTAGGCGCGGCGCAGCAGGCGCTGGCGGGCGGTGGCGGGGGTGCGCGGGTTGGCCAGCCGGATGTGCGCGTCCAGCGGGATGACATCGCCCTTGGGGTCGTCGGCGTACTTCGGCACGTCGTGCTCGCGGTCGCCGTCCAGCGGCGCGCCGGAGGAACGGGACCGGCCGATCATCCGCTCCTGCTCGCTGAGCGAGACCCGGTCCCAGAACTCCACGAGCATCCGGATCAGCCGTACGACCTGATAGCTGCCGCCGACCGCCCAGTCCGGCTCGCCCGAGTCCCGGTCCACCCAGATCAGCTGGTCCATCTCGCGGGCGCTCGCGGTGTCCGGGTTGGCGATGCCGTCCCGGAAGCCCAGCAGATTGCGGGGGGTGCCGGAGGGCCGGGGCGGGCTGGCGAAGCCGTCCATCCGCCAGCGGACCTGGATGCCGCCCCGGGTGTGCCGGGCGATGTCGCGCAGCGCGTGCAGGGTGGTGTCCGGGTCGTCGGCGTGCAGTTGGAGGCTGAGGTCGCCGTGGCACCACTCGGCTTTGAGGTCGTCGTCGGGGAAGGCGGGCATGGCCCTGAGCCGCTTGGGCTTGCGCGCGGTCAGTCCGAACCGGTCGTCGAACAGCGAGGCGCCGACGCCCACGGTGACGGCCAACTGCCCGCCGGGCAGCCGGTCGCCGAGGATGCCCGAGTCGGCGGGCGGTCCGGTGACGCCCACCGGGTCCGGGGTGCCGCCCAAGGTGAGCAGCCGGGCCCGCTCGGTCAAGGTGCGCAGCACATCGGTGAGTTCGGCGCGGCTCTCGGCGGTGACGTCCAGGGCGGCGAACACACAGGTGCGGCGGGGAGCCGCGATCGCCGATGCCTGGTGCACGCCGTGGAACGGCGCGAGCGCGGACGCCGCCTCGTCCGGGCCCGGGTCGGGGGCGGCCGCGCTGGTGGCGAGCCCCGCGCCGGCGAGGGCGGCGCCGCGCAGAAAGCCGCGCCGGGCCAGTCCATGGTGTCGTTCGGCGGTGCTCACACGGTCCTCCGGGGGTCGCACAGGGTCGCCACCGACGCCAGCCGCTCCACGAGGTCGTCGAGCTGGGAGTCGATGCGCTCCCGCTGGGCGCGGGTCAGTCGGTCGAGCGCGGTCCAGCGCCCGTCGTGCCGGGACCCGTCGAGGGTCCCCCCGGCCCGCGTCAACTCCCTCTCCAGGCCCGGCAGATCGGCGTACCGGGTGGTGAGCAGCGGACGCAGCCGGGACAGCACCTCGCGGGTGCCGTCGAGGTTGGCGCGGGCGGTGGCCAGGTTGCTGCCGCTGCCGTAGTCGGTGCGGCCGGTCAGTTCGAACTGGACGGTGTTCTCCAGGATCTCGTGTGCGCGCAGCCCGAGTTGGGCGGGGTCCATACGGCTCTGCGCCCAGCTGCCGCGCAGCCCGGTGAGCGCCTTGACCAGGGCGGCCGCCGGGGCGCGCAGCCCGCTCGCCGACTCGCCGTGCCACAGGCCGTACTCGATGCGGTGGAACCCGCTGAAGTCCTTGTCGCGCACCCCGTCGGCCAGTCCGGCGTCGGTGCCGTTGATCGCGCCGTCCGCGTCGCCGAAGGCGTCGTACGCCGCCCCGAGCCGCTCGTACTGGAGGTGCGCCGGCAGCCAGGCGGAGCGGGCGGCGGCGAGGTCACCGCGGTCGATCGCGTCCTTGAGCTCGGCCGAAAGCCGTACGGCCGTGGAGAGTCCGCCGCCCACCCACTTCTGGTAGGCGAGCGCGGGCGGGATCAGATCGTGCTCGGTGACCGGCGCGGCGCCGGGGCCGCGCCGCCCGCCGGTGACCCGGACGGTGGGGCCGGTGACGGCGTCGGCGTCGTCGGGCACGCACATGAAGGCGTACGCGCCCTTGCCCACCTGGACCGTCAACTGCCGTGTGGTGCCGGGGCCGATGTCCTCCACCTCGCCGTACACCGCGTGGGTGCCGGGGTCCTCCAGATAGACCTCGGTGGCGCCGTCGGAGGTGTTGTGCAGGTCGAAGGTCTGCACCCCGGGTCCGGGCCGGGTCCAGCCCCGGCCGCAATGGCTCTCGGAGACCTCGACGACGAGGCGCCGGGCGGCGGTCTTCTTCCGCTCGGAGCCGCCGGTGCACAGGGCCACCAGGGCGAGCGCCACGGCGAGTACGAGGAACACGGTCGGCGCCGTCCGGAGACGACGCGACCGCGTGCCGAGGCGGGGCAACGGCATGCTGAGCCTTTCCGGACGACGTACGCAGCTGTCCGCAGGGCGGGTTGACCGCCGGCGGAACGGCCTCATCGTAGACAGCCGGAGGGAACCGAACACCCGTCCGGGGTGTTCGGTGGCCAAGAATTTCCCGGGGGTTCACCGGCCGGAGGCTCGACCGGGGGTCCGGCCGGTGAGCGGATCGCGGGGCGGGCCGTGGGACCGGCCGAAGGGGGAGGCGGCTCGTTCAGCGCACGGGGAAGCCGAAGCCGTAGCCCTGCTGCTTCAGCCACGGCAGCAGCGTGCGCAGCGCGGCCACGGTCTGCGAGCGGTCGCCGCCCGCGTCGTGGAAGAGCAGGGTGGGCCCGTTGGCCAGCTCGCTCCTGACGGTGGCGACGATGGCGTCCGTGCCCGGCCGCTCGAAGTCCTTGGAGTCCACGTTCCAGCCCAGCGGCCGCATCCCGTGCGACGCGGCGAACTTCCGGCTGTACGGCGTGAACGCGCCGCCCGGCGCCCGGTAGTACATCGGCCGGACGCCCCCGGACGCCTCGGTTATCTGCCGCTCGGCGTCCAGGATCTGCTGCGACTGGTAGGACTCGGACTTGTGGTCCATGGCGGTGTCGTGCGACACCGTGTGGTCGCACAGCCGGTGCCCGGCCGCGACCACCTTCTTGACGACGTCCGGGTGCGCCTGCGCCTCGGGGCCGATCATGCAGAACGTCGCCTTGACGCCGTTCTCCCGCAATACCTGGAGCACCTGCGGGGTCCAGGTCGGGTCGGGGCCGTCGTCGATGGTGATGTTGACGGCGTGCGCGCCGCCGTCGGAGGAGTGGGCGATGACGGGGGACACGGTCACCGTCTTCGGCGCGGTGCGGTGAGCCGGCGCGGCCGGGGCGTTCTGCCCCGCCTGCGCGGTCCACACCGAGGCGGCGGCCGCCACCGCCGTGACCCCGACCGCCGCCCCGATCACCCGTCCGTACCAGCCCCGCCCAGAGTGCCGCGCCATGTCCCGCCCCCTGCTCCCCGCCGTGTCCCCGGCTCTTGTGTCGTGCACTGCATCTGCCAGGACGGCGGGGAGAGCGCCCGCGCTCCCGCTGTTACCGATCAAGGACAATTCCGCGACAACGCCTGGACCCGCCCCCGGCCGCCGAGGGCGCACGCACCGGCCGGGAAGGGGTACCCCGGGACAGAGACGCACGGCACGAGGCCCACGGGACGGGGTGATCCGGATGCCGCCACCAGGAGCGGGGACGTACGGCCCGAGGAGCGGGCCACCGCGCCCCGAGGCCCTGACGAGGATCATGCTCAGGCCGCTGGCCAGCAGCCTCCCCCTGGGCTTCTTCGCGTTCGGCACCGGCAGCGTGCTGCTGTCCGCCGAGCAGCTGCACTGGGTGCCCATGGCGCAGACGGCGGCACTGATGCTGCTGATCCTGGTCTTCGCGGTGCCCCTGGAACTGCTCGCCGGCACGCTCGCCTTCCTCGCCCGGGACGGCGGCGCGGCCTGCGCGCTGTGCGTCCTCGGCGCCACCTGGGCGGGCACGGCGCTGGTCACCCTGCTCGGACCACCGGGTCCCCGCAACCCGGCCCTCGCGGTGTTCGTGCTGGCCGTCGCCCCGCTGATGCTCCTCCTCTTCGTCGCCGCGCTCCCCGGCAAACCACTCTTCGGTGTCCTCCTGCTGATCGGAGCCTGCCGCTTCGCCCTGACCGGCGCCTACGACGCCGGGGGCGGCCCCGCCCTGCGGACCGCGGCCGGCTGGCTCGGTGTCCTCCTCGCCGCCTTCGCCCTCTACGGCGGCTTCGCCCTCCTCCTGGAGGACACCGCCCAGCGCACGATCCTTCCCCTGGGCCGCCGCGGCCGGGCCCGCACCTCCCTCCAGGGCGATCTGGCCACCCAGCTGGAACAGGCGGAGCGGGAGGCGGGGGTGCGCAGGCAGCTGTGAGGGCGGCGCCGGGAGGCGAACCGCCCCCGGCGAACGCGCCGTTCACTCCCCGGCCAGCGCCGCCCGTACGATCGCCGCGGCCGCCGTGCTCGCCGCCAGCACCGGTGCCGTGCTGCGGGCCGCGCGGGCCAGCATGAAGGCGCCTTCCAGGAGGGCGATGACGGAGGCGGCCGTGTCATGGGCGCGGGGCGCGCGGACGCCGCCTGCGGTGTAGCAGGCGGCGAGGTGGCCGATCCAGCTGTCGAAGACCTCCGAAGTGGCCTGCCGCAGCCGCTCGTCGGTGCCGGCGACCTCCAGCGCGACCGTGGCGATGGGGCAGGGGTCGGCGAAGTCCAGTTCGACGAGCGTGTCCGCGGCCGCGGTGAAGGCACCGGTGGTGGCCGCGACCGGGTCGTCGGAGGAGGCCATGAGGGTGCTGACGAGGTCCAGGTAGACGGCGCCCGAGGTGCGGACGACCTCTTCGGCCAGCTGGGCCTTGCCGCCCGGGAAGAAGTGGTAGATCGACCCGAACGGCGCCTCGGCCGCCTCGGCGATCTGCTTCATGCCGGTGCCGGTGTAGCCCGAGCGCCGGAACAGCTCGGTGCAGGCGCGCACGATGCGCGCCCGCGTCTCGTGCGTGCTCGTGGTTCTGCCGTCGCTCACGAACTGAACCTCCGGAAAGCCGGTTGCCGAGGGGCGGTCGGCGTCTATTCTGTCACTAGAACGATCTATCAAGTCCGCGGAACGACCCATCACATCCGTGTCGGCGCGAACGGGCCGACGGAGTCGGAGGCAAGGGCATGCCGGAGATCGAGCTCAGCGCGGGAACCATCGATTACGTGGACACCGGGGGCGACGACCCGGTGATCGTCCTGGTGCACGGCCTCGGCTTCGACGCATCGGTCTGGACCGGGGTGACCGAGGCGCTGCGCCCGGACTTCCGGGTCCTGGTCCCGGTGCTCCCGCTCGGCAGCCACCGGCGCCCGATGCGCGCGACCGCCGACCTCTCCGCCCATGGCATCGCCCGGCTGCTCGCCGAGTTCATGGACCGTCTCGACCTGTGCGACGTCACCCTCGTGCAGAACGACACCGGCACCGCCCAACTCCTCGTCGGCGTCCGGGACGAACGGATCGCCCGTCTCGTCCTGACCTCCTGCGAAGCCCTGGACAACTACCCGCCCGGCGTCCAGGGCCGGCTGCTGTCGGTGGCGAGCAAGACCCCCGGCGGGCTCTTCCTGCTCGTCCAGTCCTTCCGCTTCCCCGCCCTGGCCCGGACGCGGATCTCACTCGGCGGGATGGCGAAGCGCCCCTTGCCGAAGGAGCTGATCGCCCGCTGGTACAGGCCACTGCTGACCAGCTCCCTGATCCGGCGCGACTTCGCCAAGTTCCTCCGCGCCACCCGCGCGGACTGCTACCTGGAGGCGGCCGGCCACCTCCCCCGCTACACCCGGCCCGCCCTGGTCGCCTGGGGTGCCGAGGACCGGATGATGCCGCCGGCCACCGGGCGCCGACTGGCCCGGCTCCTGCCGCGATCCCGCTATGTGGAGATCCCCGACGCCCGCACCCTCGTCCAACTGGACAACCCCGCCGCCCTCGTCGACGAGATCCACCGGTTCGTCAAGGACAACCCCCTGCCGGGAGAGGGCGGGGGCAGGGAGTGAGCCGGGGGAGGGGACAGGGCGGTGAGCCGGTCTCACGGCACCCCGCGCGTCAGCCCTCGTGCCTCAGGTACACCCGCGTGCCGCCGGGCCGGAAGCCCACGCGTTCGTAGACGCGGCGGGAGCCGGCGCCGGAGTACTCCAGCCATACGGTCCGGGCGCCCCGGGTGAACAGGGTCTCGGCCAGGGTCGCGGTGACCGCCGCGGCGATGCCCCGGCCCCGATGGGCGGGCAAGGTGCCGACGCCCGCCAGTTCCGCGGTGCCCTCGGCCGGTGCCGAGCACAGGGCGCCGCCCGCGCAGCTCCCGTCCTCGGCGCGGACGAAGCGGACCGCCCCGCCGCCCTCCTCGGTGCGCCGCAACCGGGCCGCGCCCTCCGGGGACGGGGCCCATGCGCCGCCGAACGCCTCGGAGAGCGCCGTGTCGACCGCGACGTAGTCCTCGTCGGTGACCGGCGACTCGACCCGGACCCGGGCCCCGGCATCCGGAGCGGGCCCCGGCTTCGGCGCGCTCCCCGGTCCGGGCGCGGCGCCCGGACCGGGGAGTGTGGCGGGGGTGCAGACCAGATACTCGTGCACCGCCTCCGTGGTGAACCCCGCGCGCCGCAGCGCCGGTTCGACCGCGGGGGCGGCGTCCGGGGCGAACTCCAGCCGGGGCAGGAGCCCACGGGTGCGGAAGGCGGCGATCAGGTCCGCCACGTCCGCGTCGGTGGGTTCGGCGCCCGGGACGGGGGTGGCGTAGTTGACGTACGGGCTGGTCGTGGCCGGATCGAACCCCGCGACGAAGCCGCCCACCCGACAGGCCGCGGGGCGGCGCAGGAGATGGGCGACGGCAAAGCTCTGGACATCGGTGTGCACGCTGGGAAGTCCTCACGGTGAAGGGTGAAAGCGGTCGTGCGTACGAGGGATCGCCTCGGTGAGCGAGGCGGCGGTGTGCTGGACACCGCGTCGTCGGACCGCCGTGAGGAGAGCGTGGGAACAGGCGAGCGCGCTGCCGCGGGGCAGGGGGCTCAGTTCCGACGGCGGCCGCTGGGGGACGCCAAAACCATGGACTTCAGTCCTTCGTGAAGAAGTGCGGCCCGTGAAACCGCTGTTCGAGCTGGAGGGAGCTTGCCACCGCCGGAGCGGGGATGGCAAGCCCTTTACGCCGGGGCCGAGTCGGGGCCGAGTCGGCGCCGAGCCGGGTCCCGCGGGTCAGCCGTGCCGGGTGTCGAGCCAGCTCAGGATCTCCGGCGTCACCTCGTCCGTGATGTCCGCGAACTCCTCGTGCTTCTTCAGGAACTTGGCCACGTACGGACACACCGGCACGATCCGCTTGCCGAGCGCGCGCACATCCGTGAGGGCGTACTCGACCAGCCGCCCGGCCAGACCCTGCCCGGCGTGGGCGTCGTCGATCTCGGTGTGGAAGAAGACCCGCTGCTCGCCCCGGTCACGGTAGGCGGTGAGGCCGGCGCGTTCGCCGCCGACCAGGATCTCGTAACGGTGCCGTGCGTCCACGCGCTCCACGGTCGGCGCGGGGGAGGACTGGTCCATGGTCGTCCTTTCGGCGGAGGGGCCCAGGTCCCGCACTCTATCCCCGTTCCCGCAGGTCGCGGGGCGGCGCCGACACGCGCGGGTTCCTGGCCGGCGGTGCACCGCTCCCGGGTTCATCCGTGCTCGAATGATCCGTCATGCACCCGCTGTTACGGCAAGTCGACACCCATATTTCATGAGCATTTCAAGAACTTCGGTCCGTGATGTTGACTCGGCGATCAGTCGCCCGCACATTACCTAGCAGTAGAACTCGCTGGTAGTCCCGCAACTCCCTGCTCCACGGCCGCCGTTGCGCGCACCCCACGCAGCGCCCCCGGCGGCCGGCGATACCCCCTGCCCCGCACCCGTCGCGTAGAAGAGGGAGCACTCCCCATGCCCACCCCTGCCCTGCGCCGTGCCGCCGCCACGGTCTCCGCACTCGCCGGCACGCTGGCCCTCGGCCTCACCGCCGCCCCCGCCCATGCCGCGACCCCCCTCAACTACGTCGCCCTCGGCGACAGTTACAGCGCGGGCTCGGGCGTCACGCCGATCGACACCAGCAATCTGCTCTGTCTGCGCTCCACCGTGAACTACCCGCATGTCCTCGCGAAGGCGACCGGCGCCTCGCTGACGGACGTCACCTGCGGCGGCGCCGAGACCAAGGACTTCACCCAGTCCCAGTACTCGGGCGTGGCACCGCAGTTGGACGCGGTGAACGCGAACACCGACCTGGTGACGCTGACCATCGGCGGCAACGACAACAGCACCTTCCTGAGCGCCATCGTGGACTGC
Organism: Streptomyces sp. LaBMicrA B280; assembly: GCF_049222185.1. Taxonomy (NCBI): domain Bacteria; kingdom Bacillati; phylum Actinomycetota; class Actinomycetes; order Kitasatosporales; family Streptomycetaceae; genus Streptomyces; species Streptomyces sp. LaBMicrA B280. Next base: position 103,885 of record NZ_JBMJCT010000007.1, read on the forward strand.
GGCACCGCGGGCGTGCTCAGCGCCGGCTTCGGCCACCCCTGCAAGGACAAGTACGGCACGTCCTTCGACGACGCGATCGACGCGAACACCTACCCCGCGCTGAAGAGCGCCCTGACCGCGCTGCGGGCCAAGGCGCCCAACGCCCGGGTGGCGGTGCTGGGTTACCCGTGGATCGTGCCCTCCGCCTTCGACGCGTCCTGCTTCCTGAAGCTGCCGATCGCCTCCGGCGACATCCCGTACCTGCGGGCGCTCCAGGCCCACCTCAACTCCGTCGTGCAACGCGCCGCCCAGGAGACCGGGGCCACCTTCGTGGACTTCGCCCAGGCGTCCGACGGGCATGACGCCTGCCAGCCCTCGGGCACCCGGTGGATCGAGCCGCTGCTGTTCGGCTCGAACATCGTGCCGGTCCACCCCAACGCGCTCGGCGAGCAGCGGATGGCCGAGCGCACGATGAGCGCCATGGGCCTCGGCTGACGAAGACCCGGGTCAGGCGCGGGCACCCCCGTCGACCCGCAGCACCGTGCCGGTCACGAAGGAGGACCGATCGCTGAGGAGCCACGCGGCGGCCTCGGCGATCTCCTCCGGGGCGGCCGCCCGGCCCAGCGGGATCCCCGCCGTGATCCGCTCCCGGACACCGGGCGACTCCGCCTCCCAGGTCCGGGTCATCTCCGTCAGGGTGAAGCCGGGCGCGATCGCGTTGACCCGGATGCCCTCCGGGCCGTAGGTCACGGCGGCCGAGGCGGTCAGGCTGTTCACCGCCCGCTTGGTGGCCGCGTAGGCGGGCAGCTCGGGGTTCCCGCGCAGGCTGCCCACGGACGAGTTGTTGACGATGGCACCGCTCCCGGCGGTCGCCCGGATGGCCGCGACCTCGGCGGCCATGGCCAGCCAGACGCCCTTCATGTTCACCGTGTAGATCTGGTCGAGATCGGCTTCGGGCAGCTCGTCCATGGGGCCGGGCCGCTGGATCGTCGCACCGTTGTTGAACGCGACGTCGAGCCGGCCGAAGCGCTCCACGGCACGGTCCACCGCGGCGCGCACGCTCGCCCCGTCGGCCAGATCGCACACCACGTGCTCCGCGGTGCCGCCCGCCGCCCGGATCTCCTCGGCCACCGCCTTCAGCTGGTCCTCCGTACGGGCCGCGAGCAGCACCCGCGCGCCCTCCCGGGCGAACAGCCGGGCCGCCGCCGCGCCGATGCCGCGCCCGGCACCGGTGATGAAGGCGACCTTGCCGGTCAGCAGCCCGGCGGGCGCCGGGCGAGTGGTCTCGGTGTTCTGTGTGGTGTTCATACCTACGAGCCTGCGCCCTGCCGAGGCCCGTATCCAGGCACCAGCTGTACCTGGCTCGGCCGTCCGGCGGGCGCGCACACTGGACCGGTGGACAGAGCGGAACTGGGTGCCTTCCTGCGCAGCAGGCGCGAGCGGATCGGACCGGCCGACGTCGGACTGCCCCTCGGGCCGCGCCGTCGTACGCCGGGGCTGCGGCGCGAGGAGGTGGCGGCGCTGGCGTTCATCTCCACCGAGTACTACGCCCGGCTCGAACAGGCCCGCGCCCCGCGCCCCTCGCGCGAGGTGCTGGCCGGGCTGGCCCGGGCGCTGCGGCTGACGGACGCCGAGCGCGACCACCTCCTCCAGCTGGCCGGCGCCCCGCCGAGCCCCGCCCCGGGGCCCCCGCGCGAGGTGCGGCAGAGCATCCTCGACCTGGTGCACCGGCTGCCGGGCGCCGCCGCCTTCGTCACCTCGGCCACCCTGGAGGTGCTCGCCTGGAACGATCTGGCGGCCGCCCTCATGGAGGACTTCTCGGCCCTGCCGTGCCGCGACCGCAACCTCGCCCGCCGGGCCTTTCTCGGGCCGCGCACCGAGGGCCGGCGCCTGTACGGGGTGTCCGACGCCGCCGCGTTCGCGCGACACGCGGCAAGTCGCCTGCGCACCGCGGCCGTACGCTACCCGGACGACCCCGAGGTGTCCGCACTGATCCGCGAACTCCTGGACGGCAGCGAGGAGTTCGCCCGCCTCTGGGACGCCCGGGAGGTGGACGGCGAACCGCGGGTGCGCAAGACCTTCCGGCACCCGCTGGTGGGGCCGGTCACCGTCAACTGCGACGCCCTCGAACTGACCGACCGCGACCAGCAGGTCGTCATCTACACCGCCGTCCCCGGCTCGTCCTCCGACCAGGCCCTGCGGCTGCTCTCGGTCATCGGCACCCAGCGCATGACGACCCCCGGCTGAGCGCGCGTCGGCCGGGCCACGACCCACGCGGCCGGGCGGCGCCTACGCGGCCGGACGCAGGAAGGAACTCCAGCCGCCCACCGGCTTCTCGCCGACCTCCAGGGTGCGCAGGCGCGCGAGGATCGCCGGATCCTGGGCGTCGAGCCAGTCGACGAACTGCCGGAAGGAGACCAGCCGTACCTCCGGCCGCCCGGCGATCTGCCGCAGCGCCTCCTCGACCGCGTCCATGTAGATGCCGCCGTTCCACTGCTCGAAGTGGTTGCCGATGAACAGCGGCGCGCGGTTCGTCTCATAGGCCCGGTCGAACCCGGCCAGGTACGCCTGCGAGGTCTGGGCGCGCCAGTAGGGGTAGTTGTACGACGGCGCGCGTGTCGAGTTCAGGGACTGGTTGGCCAGCATGTTCCAGTCCATGGACAGCACTTCGAAGCTGCGCCCGGGGAACGGGATGCCCTGCAACGGCAGATCCCATACGCCGTCCCGCTTGCGCGGCCAGCGCTGCACCCCGCCCGGTGACGAGGCGTCGTAGCGCCAGCCCAGTTCGCGCGCGGTCGGCAGCAGGTTCTCCTGGCCGAGCAGACAGGGGGTGCGGCCGCCCACGAGTTCCTTGTCGTAGTCGAAGGGCAGCGGGGGCTCGTCGTGCCAACCGGTGTTGGTCCGCCAGGACTTGACGAAGGACCGGGCCTGCTCGATCTCCGAGCGCCACTGCGCGGGGGTCCAGTCGGCCACCGATCCGGAGCCCTCGCAGAAGTGCCCGTTGAAGTGCGTGCCGATCTCGTGCCCGTCGAGCCAGGCCTGACGCACGTACTTCAGGGTCTCCTTGATGTGTTCGTTCGTGAGATAGCCGATGTCCGAGGCGCCGACCGGGTTGTTGGGCGGCCGGTAGAGCCGCTTCTTGTCCTCCGGCAGCAGATAGAGGCCGGACAGGAAGAAGGTCATCCGGGCGTCGTGCTCGCGGGCGAGTTCCAGGAAGCGCGGGAAGAGCCCGGTGCCGAGTTCGCCCGCGCCGTCCCAGGAGAACACCACGAACTGCGGCGGGGTCCGGCCCGGTTCCAGCCGGGTGGGGGCGTCCGGCTGGTTCGGCTGGCGCCCGGTGTACGCGGTCGAGCCGTCGCCGATCAGCCGGGGCGCCTGCCGCTGTCCGCCGGGCCCCGACGAGCCGAGGCCCAGCCCGCCGCCGTCGCAGCCGGTCAGCGCGGCGGCCGCCACGCCGAGACCGGCGCCGAGACCCAGACGCGCCGCACTCCGGCGGCTGATTCCACTCGACGGCACGCCATCGCCTCCTCGACCGGGGCATTCGATTCGTCCGACGCGTCGCATAATATGGACGATAAGCATATGAACGGCGTCATTTGACGCGGCGTGGTGCATAAAAGGACGGACAGGGGAACCGGTCCGGGCAGGCCCAGGGCCGACGCCGGGAGCCGTTCAGGTCGCGATCTCCTCCTCGGCCGCCACCGGCACCACCGTGATCCGCTGCACGGCCCGGCTCAGCACCAGCACGCCCGCGACGATCATCAGCGCCCCGCACGCCTCCGGCACCAGCCACCAGCCCGTGCGGATCCGCTCGTGGAACAGCGCGATGCCGAGGGCCAGGCTCACCACCGCGTCGCCGATGGTCAGCGCGGGCTGGGCCGCGGCCAGCGGGCCCGCCTGGAGCGCGTTCTCCAGGAGCAGCACGGCCGCCACCCCGGCGAGCGCGAAGCCGTACGTCTGCCAGGACCGCAGGAAGGCCAGGAACCCCTCGTCGGCGAAGGTGCCCGAGGCCGACTTCAGCAGTGCCGCGGTCAGCGCGTTGCCGGTGGCGGAGGCGGCCGCCAGCAGCGCGGCGCGCCGGGCCGCCGGGCGCCCGGGAGCGGCGAGGAGCACGGCGACGGCCATGGCACCCACGCACAGGCACAGCGCCGGGATCCACCGGGTGAGCGGCGCCTGGTCGAGCGCGCCGTGCGGCGCGGCCGCGATCAGCAGCACGGCGAGCCCCGCCACACAGCTCGCGACGCCCCACCAGCCCGAGGGGGGCAGCCGCCGGTGCATCAGCGGGGCGGCGACCAGCAGCGCGAAGGGCAGCTCCAGGATGAACAGCGGCTGGACCAGCGCCAGCGGGCCGTTGACCAGGGCCAGGCTCTGGAACAGGGCCGCGCAGATCACACCGGCCATGCCGATCATCCAGAACGGCCGGCGCACCAGCTCGGCCAGCAGCCGGATCCCGCCGCGGCTGCTGGCGGAGGCGGCCTTGCGCTGGAACGCGGTGCCGACGGCGTTGCTCGCCGCGCCCGCGACGGCGAACGCCGCGGCCAGTTCGATCACGGCCGTCTCTCCTGCCTGCGGTGATGTCTTCCCGGGGAGTCTCACTCACAGCCTCTCTCAGGCCGTGGAAGATCACCGCGCGGCGGGGCGGGAACGACGGCCGGGCCCACCCGGTGCGCTCACCGGACGGGCCCAGCCGTGGGGACGGGTCGGGGGACGGGTCAGGAGACGGCGAGGTCGTCCGCGTAGACCGTGCCCTGGCCGTACCAGCCGTGCACGTACACGGTGACCGTGCCGGAGGAGCCGGTGGTGAACGGCACCGTCAGCTTCTGCCAGGCGGTGGCGGAGGTCCAGGTGCTGGCCGTCGCGCCGCCGCTGACCCCGAGATAGGCGTACGACCCCTGCACCCAGCCGCTGAGCGAGTACGACGTGTTCGGCTTGAGGGTGAGGGTCTGGGCGCACTGGCCGGTCGCCGAGGAGGACGGCGCGGTCTTCAGGGCGTGGCCGCCGCCGTGCGCCGGGGAGGTGACCACGGAGGCCCCGCTGTCGCAGGTCCAGGGCGACAGCGAACCGCTCTCGAAGTCACCGTTGGAAAGCGTCGTCGGGGTGCCGCCGCCGGACCCGTTCACGGTCAGGTTGAAGGTGGAGCTGTGCGTGGCCGAGCCCGCCGTGCCGGTGACGGTCAGCGGGTAGGTGCCCGGTGCCGTGGAGGCGGCCGTCTGCACGGTGAGGGTGGAGCTGCCGCCCGCGGTGACCGAGGTGGGGCTCAGCGTCGCCGTCACCCCGCTCGGCGCGCCGCTGACCGCGAGGCCGACGGACTGGGCGCTGCCCGAGGTCACCGACGTCTTCACGGTCGCCGTGGTGGAGGCGCCCGGGTCGACGGCGGCGGTGCCGGGGGAGAGGGAGACCGAGAAGTCGTTGGCCGGCGGGGTGGTCGTACCGCCCGAGAACGGCGCGAAGGTGTGCGTGAAGTACCAGGTGTCCTGGCTGATGCCGGAGCAGCTGTCGGAGCCGCCGGTGCCGGGGCAGCCGCCGTTGTCGCGCTGGAGCGCCCAGAAGGAGAGGGTGTTCAGGCCCTTGGAGACCGCCCAGTCGTACACCGATGTGGCGTCGGCGGTGGTGAAGGTCTCGGCCGCGCCGTAGTCGTCGATGCCGGGCATCTCGGTGACGCCGATCATGTTCCACAGCTGGCTGTCCGACAGGTTCGGGTACAGCGAGGCGAGCTGGTCGTGCAGCCCGGTCGCGGCCGTCTGGGTGTCGGTGGCCATGTGGTGGGTGGCGCCGTCGTAGTAGTCGAACGTCATGAGGTTGACGACGTCGACCTTGGCGCCCGCGCTCTTGGCGCTGCGCAGCACCGCGAGCCCGCTGTCGGCGAGCCCGCTGGTGGTGGTGGGCAGGGTGTACGAGAACTGCACCGAACGCCCGTTGGCGGCGGCCCAGTCCTGGACCTTCTTGATCGCCTGGTTGCGGCGGTCGATGCCGGCCTGGTTGGTCAGCGAGTTGTCCTCGACGTCCATGTCGAGCCGGGAGACGTCGTACGTGGTGATGATCTTCTCGTACGCGGCGGCGATGGAGTCGACGTTGGTGCAGCTGTCGGCGATCTCGGTGCCGCCGTCGTCGGCGGCGTACCCGCCGAGCGAGGGGATGACGTCGCCGCCGCGCGAGCGGATGGTGCTGAAGTCGGAGCCGTAGACCGAGGAGGTGATGGGGGTGCTGGTGTCACCGTCCCAGTAGGGCGTGCAGGAGCCCTTCTTCTCGGTCTGTATGAAGGCCATGGTGAGGTACTTGGCGCCGGAGGACTGGGCGAGCGCGGCGGGGCTGTCGCCGTTGTATGCCTCGAAATAGGGGGCGAAGACATGCGCGGGCAGCGGGGTCGCCGCGTGCGCGGTGCCCCCGATCCCCAGGGCCAGCCCCGCGGACGCGGCCAGGGTGGCCACGCCGGTGAGCAGGGCGCGTACGGATCTCGGACGTGTCATCGGGTACTCCCGGTTGGCGAACGACAGTCGATCGAGCGGGGGTGGCGCACGGTAGGGCCCGGCCGGGGCTACTGGTCTAGGCCATAATTGGTCTGGACCAAACCCCGGTCAAGGTGCGGGAGCCGCCTTTTTGCGTGTTCATGAAAGAATCAACTGTTCGTTCGGGCACCGGAACTGACCATGGGTCAGGTCGCGCGGGTGCCGCCACCTCGGCGGATACGGCCCAGCAGATCCCGGTGATAGGCGGCGAGCCGCCCCTCGGGGACGGGCGCCGGACTGCCGGTGAGGGTGTACCAGGTGTCACCGCCGAAGTGCTGGACGGCGACCCGCGCGCTGCGGCCGTCCGACCGCAGGATCGTGGCCACGGTGAGATCGCCGGTGATGACGCCCGCCTCGTCCGTCATCGCCCCGCCGGGTCCCGCGGTGACCCGGTCGACATAGCTGTTCACGCTCGGAGGGTTGCTCATGGGCCGCAGGGTTCCATCACGGCGGGCGCCACACCCGGACCGGCCCGTACCCGCGCGTGTCCGGTTTCCGGCTCACACCCGGCTGGAGGTCGCGGTGTCCGCCGACAGCCGCTGCGCGAGATAGATCGGCACCGCCGACAGCAGCACCAGGACGGCGGCCACCACATTGACCACCGGCGCCTGCCGGGGCCGCGTCATGTTGTCGAAGATCCAGATCGGCAGGGTCTCGATGCCGGGCCCCGCCGTGAACGTGGTGACCACGATCTCGTCGAAGGACAGCGCGAACGACAGCAGCGCCCCGGCCAGCAGCGCCGAACGCGTCAGCGGGAACGTGACGTCCAGGAAGGCGCGGAAGGTGGTCGCGCCGAGGTCCATGGCCGCCTCCTCGTACGACCCCGTCGTCCGCCGCAGCCGCGCCACCACGTTGTTGAACACCACGACGACGCAGAACGTGGCGTGCCCGACGATCACCGTGAACAGCCCGAGCCCCACCCCGAGCGGCCGAAGCACCGTGCTGAACGCCGAGTTGAGGGCGATGCCCGTGACGATGCCGGGCAGCGCGATGGGCAGCACCACCACGAACGACACCGTGTCCCGGCCGAAGAAGCGGTGCCGGGCCACCGCGAACGCGATCAGCGTCCCGAGGACCAGCGCGATCGCGGTCGCGCCGAGCCCCGCCCGCACCGACACCCACAGCGCGTGCCGGGCGCCCGAGTCGCGCAGGGCCGCCGACCACCAGCGCCCGGTCAGCCCCGGCGGCGGCCAGCTCGCGCTGCGGTCCGGGTTCAGGGAGTTGACGAGGACCAGCAGCAACGGGACGTAGATCAGCGCGAATCCGAGCCCGGCGCCGACGCGCAGGGCGATGCGTGCACTGCGGGTGAGATGCAACTCGCTCCTCCTCCACGGGAGTCGGTCACAGACTGTGCAGGGCGCCGGTGCGGCGGATCGCCAGCAGGTACAGGACGATCACGAGCACCGGGACGGTGCCGAGGGCGGCGGCCATGGGCAGGTTCAACTCGATGTTGGCGTACACGAGATTGCCGATCAGCTGCGTCTTGCCGCCGACGATCTGCACCGTGATGTAGTCGCCGAGGCTCAGCGAGAAGGTGAACACCGAGCCCGCCGCCACCGACGGCAGCACCATCGGCAGCACCACCGAGCGAAAGGTGCGCCCCGCGCGGGCCCCGAGGTCCGCCGACGCGTCGAGCAGCTGCGCCGGGAGCTGTTCGAGCGCGGTGTGGATCGGCAGGATCATGTACGGCAGCCACAGGTACGTCAGCGTAAGCACCGTGGCCGGCAGCCCGAAGCCGGGGCCACCGAGCCCCAGCGGCGCGAGCAGCCAGTCGGCGAGTCCGCCCCGGGACAGGATGAGCCGCCAGGCGTACACCTTGACCAGGTAACTCGCCCACAGCGGGGTGAGGATGGCCACCACCAGCAGGGGGCGCCGGCGCGGCGGGGCCACCCGGGCGGTGTAGAAGGCGACCGGGAAGGCGATCAGCGCGCACAGCACGGTCACCGCCAGCGCGACGCCCACACTGCGCACGATCACCTCGCGGAACACCGGTGTCGTCACCAGCTGGTGGAAGTTGTCCGTCGACCAGACCTTCACCACCTGGGAGGTGAAGGAGTCGGTGGTCCAGAACGCGGAGGCGAACAGCACCGCCAGCGAGCCGAGATACAGGACGATCAGCCACAGGAGCGGCGCGGTGAGCAGCAGGGCGAGGCGCAGCCGGGGCCGGCGGTGCAGGGCCCCGGCGAGCCGCCGTACCCCGAAGGCCCTCGGCGCGGTGGTCGCTTCGCTCGCCATGGATCAGCCCTTGATCTCGGTCCAGGCCTGCACCCACTTGGCGTAGGGCACGCACTTCACGTCCTTGCGGCCGTCCAGGCACTGCTCGATCGGCGTGTTCCAGAAGGCGATCCGCTTCCAGTAGTTCTCGTCGGCCGCGTGGTAGACCGCGCAGAAGTTCTTGTCCGAAGTCTCGGCGCACGCCTTGGAGTTGGCGGGGGCCTCGCCGAAGTACTCGGCGACCTGGGCGTTGACCTTGGGGGAGACGATCCAGTTCAGCCATTTGTAGGCGCAGTTGGGGTGCTTGGCCTTGCTGGAGACCATCCAGGTGTCCGACCAGCCGGTCGAACCCTCCTTCGGCACCAGCGCCTTGACCTCGGCGCCCTCGGAGGCCGCGAGATTGGCGATCACCTGCCAGGTGGTCCCGACGACCGAGTCACCGCTCTTGAAGGCGGAGACCTCCTTGAGGTAGTCGCCCCAGTACTCGCCGATGTCCGCGTTCTGCTTCTTCAGCAGGGCCACGGCCGCGTCGAACTGCTTCTGGTCCAGCGCGTACGGGTCCTCGATCTTCAACTCCGGCCTGGTGGCCTTGAGATAGAGCGCCGCGTCGGCGATGTAGATCGGCGAGTCGTACGCGGTGACATGGCCCTTGTACTTCGAGGCGCCCTCGAAGACCGCGGACCAGGAGGTGGGCGCGGGCCGCACCTTCCGCGTGTTGTACATCAGCAGATTGGCGCCCCGCCCGTGCGGGATGCCGTACATCCTGCCGTTCACCGAGTTCCAGGCGCCGTTCTTCAACCCGCTGAAGACGTCCTTGTAGTTGGGTACGAGGTCGGTGTTGACGGGGGCCGCGTCACCGGAGGCGATCAGGCGCAGGGAGGCGTCGCCGGAAGCCGAGACGGCGTCGTACTCGCCGGTCTTCATCAGCTTGACCATCTCGTCCGAGCTGGCCGCGACCTTGGAGTGGACCTGGCAGCCCGTCTGCTTCTCGAAGTCGCCGACCCAGTTGACCCTGGGGTCGTCGGAGCCGTCCTCGACATACCCGGCCCAGGCGATCAGATCGACCTGCCCCTCCGTCTTTCCGAGCTTCGTCGGGGCCTTCAGATCGGGCGGGTTCAGGCCGGTGGCGGAGGTGGAGCCGGAGGAGTCGCAGGCGGCGGCGAGCAGCAGCGCGGCGCCGGCACAGGCGGCGGTGCGCAGGGTTCGGGTGAGACGCACGGCGTTTCTCCAAGGGGTGGGGGGTCAGGAGGGGAGGCGGACGGCGTGGCGGCGGTGCCACGTCAGGCGGACCCGGGTGCCGCGGTAGGCGGCGACGTCCTCGGCGGAGTTCTCCAGGTTCTGCTGCACCGCGGTGAGCCGGCCGCCGCCGTCGAGGTCGACGAGGAGCCGGGTGGTGTCGCCGAGGTAGACGACCTCGGCGACCGTGCCGGTGGCGTCGGTGTGTTCGGGCTCGTCCGCCGCCGCGGACTCCTTCAGGACGCGGATCTTCTCCGGGCGGATGTTGTACGTGCCGGGGGCGCCGACGAGCTGCCGGGCCACCTCCCCGTCGAGCAGGTTGGAGGTGCCGACGAAGGAGGCGACGAAAGGCGTCGCCGGGCGTTCGTAGATCTCCGCGGGGGTGCCGACCTGGGCGACGCGGCCCCGGTCGAAGACGGCGATCCGGTCGCTCATCGTCAGCGCCTCCTGCTGGTCGTGGGTGACGAACACGAAGGTGATCCCCACCTCCCGCTGGATCGCCTTGAGTTCGCCCTGCATCTGCTCGCGCAGCTTCAGGTCGAGAGCGCCGAGCGGCTCGTCCAGGAGCAGCACGCGGGGGCGGCCGACGAGGGCGCGGGCGAGCGCGACACGCTGCCGCTGGCCGCCGGACAACTGGGCGGGCCGCCGGGCGCCGTAGCCCTGAAGGCGTACCTCCGCGAGCGCCTCGCGGGCGCGGGCGAGGCGCTGGGCCTTGGGCACCTTGCGGATCTTCAGCGCGTACGCCACGTTCTGTTCGACCGTCATGTGCGGGAAGAGCGCGTAGTCCTGGAAGACGGTGTGCACATCCCGCTCGAACGGGGCGAGCCCGGTGACCTCCTGTCCGGCCAGCTCGATCCGGCCCGCGTCGGGCGTCTCGAACCCGGCGACGAGCCGCAGCACCGTGGTCTTCCCGGAGCCGGACGGGCCGAGCATCGAGAAGAACTCGCCGTCCCGTATCTCCAGATCGACCCCCGCCACGGCGGCCGTCTCCCCGAAGGACTTGCGCAGGTCGTGCAGCCGGATCGCAACTCCCTGCATGGGGGAACCTTTCTGGCGCGCGGTACGTTGACCGCAAACATATGAAGTCATAGTTCTCAACTCAAGAGCCCGTTGGGGTAAAGCTTGAGTCAACGCACGAGGTGATGCCCGTGAGGCAGGATCAGATCGACGGCGGCGCCCGCAGGGCCGTGTTCAGCCCGGTGGACAACCGGGCCCGGGTGGACACCGTCGTCCGCCGCCTCGGCGACGCCATAGAGCTGGGCCTTCTCGCCGACGGCGAGCAGTTGCCGGGCGAGAGCGAGCTCGCCGGGCAACTGGGCGTCTCCACCGTCACCTTGCGGGAGGCCCTCATGGCCCTGCGGCAACAGGGCCTGCTGATCACCCGCCGGGGGCGCGGCGGCGGCAGCTTCGTCTCCCTGCCCGAACTCCCCGCCGAGGAACGGCTCATAACCCGGCTGCACGGCTGGAGCACCGAGGAACTGCGCGACCTCGGCGACCACTGGGCCGCCCTGTCCGGCGCCGCCGCCCGGCTCGCCGCCCAGCGCACCGAAGCCGATGACCTGATCCAACTGCGCCGCACCGCAGCTGAGTTGATACGGGCCGAGGGCGCGGCGGCGCGCGGCAGGCTGTACGGCCGTTTCCAGGTCGAACTCGCGGCCGCCGCCCAGTCCGCCCGGCTCACCCGGGAACAGCTCGCGCTCCAGGGCGAGGTGGGCGCGCTGCTGTGCCTCGTGCTCGCCGACGACTCCTGTCGTGAAGAAGTTGCGGACCGGCAGCGCGGGTTGATCTCCGCCGTGCAGGATGGGGACCACGCAACGGCCGGCACGCTGGCCGAGCGGTGCGTCAGGGAACCGGTGGCCCGGCTCGTCGCCGTACGCCTCACCCTCTGACCGTGCCGCGTCCGGTTCCCGTCCGCTGGAGGACACGATGGGCGTCAGCCCGGGGCTCGCCGCCCCCGGCACGGAGACGGAGCTGTTGGTGGCCGCGCAGGTGGGCGGCGTCCTGGAGGCCGTCTTCGGCGCGGTCGCCGCGACCCACGCCGATACGACGGCGCTGCTCACCCGGGTGAGTGCCGAGGGGCGCCCGTTCGTCAGCGCCGACCTCGCCGCCCTCCGCCCCGGACTCCATCAGCGCCTCGTGCGCGGGGAGTTGGTCTCCGGCGCCGGTTTCGTCGCCGCCCCGGGGCTGCTCGCGGATGTGCCCGCCTGGCTGGAGTGGTGGCAGTGCGGCACCGAGGGCGACGTACGTCCGCTGCTGCTCGACCTCGACCCCGGTCGGTCGGCGTACTCCGACTACACCCACTGGGACTGGTTCGCGGGGCCCCGCGGCACCGGGCGCCGGGCGGTGGCCGGACCGTACGTCGACTACCTCTGCTCCGACGAGTACAGCCTCACACTCTCCGAACCGGTCTACGTTCAGGGAGAGTTCGCCGGAGTGGCTGCGGCCGATGTGTATCTGCGCCACTTCGAGGCCGCCGTCCTCCCGCTGCTGCGGCGCCTCGCGCGCCCCGCCCACCTGGTGAACGCCCGCGGCCGGGTCGCCGCCTCCGCCGACCCCGCGCACCTGGCCGGATCCCTCACCAGGGGACCGGACTTCGGTGAACTGCTGCTCGGGCCTAACCGGATCGGCGCCCACGAGGGCATGCGGCTGGTGCCGTGCCGGAGGATCCCGCTGGTGCTCGTACTGGCCTGATCCGCACGGGCGTCGGGACCGCCGTGCCTCAGTCGACCGGCCAGGTGTGGACCGGCGCGTTGAGATGCATGTAGTCGATGTACAGCTCGGTCATGCGCCGCAGCGCCTCGTGCCGGGAGCAGTGGGTGGTGTCGATGAGATGGTGGAACATCTCCTTCTGCCACAGGGCGCCGTTGCGGGCCGCCACACAGCGCTGCTCGACGATGCCGAGCAGCGGCTCCCGCCAGGCCGCGTCCATCCCGGAGCGCTCCAGGCCGCGGTGGGCGAGCGGCAGCAGCCTGCGCAGCACCAGTTCGGGCGCGGTGACCTCGCCCGCGCCGGGCCAGTACAGCAGCGCCTCCATGCCGTACCGGGCGGCGCTGTGCAGATTCTCCTCGGCGGCCTTGAAGGACATCCGCGACCACACCGGCCGGTCCTCCTCGACCAGCGCGCGGGTGAGCCCGTAGTAGAAGGCGCCGTTGGCGAGGGTGTCGGCGACGGTCGGACCGGCGGGCAGCACCCGGTTCTCCACGCGGATGTGCGGCCGGTCCCGGGAGACGGCGTAGACGGGACGGTTCCAGCGGTAGATCGTGCCGTTGTGCAGGGTGAGTTCACCGAGTTCGGGCACGTCGCCGCGGTCCAGGGTCTCCGCCGGGTCCTGGTCGTCGCACAGCGGGAGCAGGGCGGGGAAGTAGCGCACATTCTCCTCGAACAGATCGAAGACGCTGTTGATCCAGCGTTCCCCGAACCACACCCGGGGCCGTACCCCCTGCACCTTGATCTCCTGCGGGCGGGTGTCCGTGGCCTGCTCGAACAGCGGGATCCGGGTCTCGTGCCACAGCTCCTTGCCGAACAGGAAGGGCGCGTTCGCCGCCAGCGCCACCTGGACGCCGGCGATGGCCTGCGCCGCGTTCCAGTAGTCGGCGAACTCCTCGGGGGAGACCTGGAGATGGAACTGGGTGCTGGTGCAGGCGGCCTCCGGGGTGATGCTGTCCGCGTAGGTGCGCAGCCGGTCCACGCCGTCCACCTCGATCCGCAGGTCCTCGCCCCGGGCCGCGAAGACCTGGTCGTTGAGCAGCCGGTAGCGGGGGTTCTCGGAGAGCGTCTCCTCGCCGATGTCCTCCTGCCGCAGCGTGGGCAGGATCCCGACCGTGATCAGCCGGGCGCCGACCGTGCGGGCCCGCTCGTCGGCGTGGTCGAGCGCGGCCCGGATCTCCGACTCCCAGGCGTCCGGACCACCCGCCGTCAGCCGCCTCGGCGGCACATTGATCTCCAGATTGAACCGGCCCAGCTCCGTGGACCACGCCGGGTCGGAGATCGCGTCCAGCACATCGCTGTTGCGCATGGCGGGCTCGGCGGCGTCGTCCACCAGATTCAGCTCTATCTCCAGGCCGACCTGCGGCCGCTCGGAGTCGAACCGTGCCTCCCGGAGCATCTTCGCGAACGCGTCCAGGCACTCCTGCATCTTGACCCGGTACCGGCGGCGGTCCTCGCGGGTGAACACGAGCGCCGGGACGTCACGCCCCATCGCGCCTCCAGGATTACCCCTCGCCGGACAGTCTCATCCCAATGTCGCACCATCGGTGGGGGGCCACCATGCGGCTGCGTACCGCGGTCGCGGCTCGGCCGTCACCCGCTCCCGGAAGACCGGGGCGTCACCCGGTCGGTCCGTCTCCGTTGGCCGTCGGGCGGGCGGCGACGCAAGGTCTGAACGAGATCTTCGATCGCCGCGGTCCGCCTCAGCGCGTCGCGGTACGCCTCAGCACGCCCGCGGCACGCCCCCTGGGTGCCGCGGCGCCCCAGACCGGCCCCCGCCCCATCGCCGAGATATCGGCGATGTATCGGCGGTGGGTCGACCCGGGGCGGGGAACGTTTAATCCAATGCGCTCGGGTAGTTCCCCGCCCCGTCCTGCTTCTCCCCCCGTCGCGGCGTCTCGGCCACGCCCGTCGACGCGAGGGGCCGACTGCCCTCGATGCTCGGCCGGACCGCGCGCATGGCCTGGATGGTGGACCGTACCGGCGTCGTCCTGCTGCTCGTGTGCCGGCTCGTCACCGAGGTCGCCGTCGCCCTCGTCCTGACCGCCACCGCGCGGGCCATGACCCACATTTTCGGCCCGGGCTCGTCCGGTCCGGCAGATACTCCCTGGACAGCGGGCGACCGATCGCTTAGCCTCATTGTCCAGAAATGGATTTTAAGACCAAGAGGTTTCGGGGAGGGCTCGGCGGATGGACGGCGGGGCGGCGGACGAGCATCTTGTCCAGGAGGCCGAGAAGATCGCCGTCGCCCTCGGGCGGATGTTCCCGGGCCTGTGCGAGGTGGTCCTGCACGACCTGCGGGACCCGGACCGCTCGATCCGGGCCATCGAGAACAACCTGTCGACCCGTCAGGTCGGCGATCCCGCGACCGAGTTGGGGCTGAGCCGCATCGCCGACCCCGCCTTCCCCGATGTCGTCCAGAACTACCCCAACCGCTTCCCCGACGGCCGCCCGGCCAAGAGCACCTCCATCGGCATCAAGAACGCCGAGGGGCGGTACATCGCCGCGCTCTGCCTCAACCTCGACGTCTCCGTCCTGTCCCCCGTGGCGCTCACCCTGGCGAACCTCGTGGCCACCGACCGCGGACACGGCGACACCCCCCTGGAGACACTGCGCGACCGCCACGCACGCGAACTGCGCCGGGCGGTCGAGGAGTTCTCCGCCGA
Organism: Streptomyces sp. LaBMicrA B280; assembly: GCF_049222185.1. Taxonomy (NCBI): domain Bacteria; kingdom Bacillati; phylum Actinomycetota; class Actinomycetes; order Kitasatosporales; family Streptomycetaceae; genus Streptomyces; species Streptomyces sp. LaBMicrA B280. The sequence goes on from NZ_JBMJCT010000007.1 coordinate 119,192, forward strand.
GCGCGGCGCCCCGCCCCGGTCGCTGAGCCGGCCGGACAAGAAGGCGCTCGTGCAACAGCTCAACCGGGACGGCTACTTCGAGTCCCGCGACGCCGCGCAGACCATCGCCGACCTCCTCGGGGTGTCCCGGGCGACCATCTACAACTACGCGAAACCGCCGTCGGATCCATGAGGAGCCCGGCCGTAGCAGCAGCGTACGAACTCCCGTCACAGAAAGAGGACTTCGCCATGTCCGGCGCCGCCGACCTGCCCGTGACCCTCGACGACATCCGCGCGGCCGCCGCGCGCATCGAGGGCTTCACCCACCGCACCCCGGTCCTCACCTCGCGCACCCTCGACGCGCGGGTCGGCGCGCGGGTGTTCATCAAGTGCGAGAACTTCCAGCGGATGGGCGCCTTCAAGATCCGCGGCGCCTACAACGCCATCGCCGCGCTCGCGCCCGGGGAACGGGCCAAGGGCGTCGCCGCGTTCTCCTCCGGCAACCACGCCCAGGCCACCGCCCTCGCCGCCCGCGAACTGGGCACCAGCGCCGTCATCCTGATGCCCGAGGACGCCCCGCGCTCCAAGATGGAGGCCACCGCCGGGTACGGCGCCGAGATCGTCACCTACGACCGCTACACCGAGGACCGTGTCGCGCTCGGCACGGCCCTCGCGAAGGAGCGGGGCCTGACCCTGATCCCGCCGTACGACCACCCGGACGTCATCGCGGGCCAGGGTACGGCCGCCCTCGAACTCCTCGAAGAGACGGGCCCGTTGGACGCGCTGCTGGTGCCGGTCGGCGGCGGCGGGCTGGTCGCTGGAAGCGCCGTCGCGGCCAAGGGGCTGCACCGGGACATCCGGGTCATCGGGGTGGAGCCGGAGGGCAGCGACGACACCAAGCGTTCCCTGGAGAGCGGTACCCGGGTGGCCGTCCCCGTGCCCCGCACCATCGCCGACGGCCAGGCGGTCGCCGTCCCGGGAGAGTTGACCTTCGCCGTCAACCGGCGTCTGGTCGACTCCGTCGCGCTGGTCGGCGACACGGAGATCCTCGACGCCATGCGCTTCGCCTTCGACCGGCTGAGGACCGTCTTCGAACCCAGCGGCGCCACCGGTCTGGCCGCCCTCCTCGCCGGGCGCGTCGGCGACCTCCCGCCCCGCGTCGGCGTCATCGCCTCGGGCGGCAACATCGACACCCGCAGGTTCGCGGAACTCCTCGGCGGCTGAGCGGTGCGGGCGCCTCGCCGTCCGGGTCGATTGTCAGTGCCCCCGCCTACGGTGTGATCAGTGAGGACCTGCGGGACGGCCGGGGTCCGCTGTGGGGAGGGGTGTGCCATGTCTGCGGTGTCCGCGACGGAGACGACGTATCTGGAGCTGTCGCAGGAGAGCGGGGGCGCGCACAAGTTCTACGAGGTGAGCGTCGACGGACCGGTGGTGACGGTGCGGTACGGCCGGATCGGCGCCGGTGGCCAGACCCAGACCAGCACGTTCCCGACCGTGGAGAAGGCGCGGGCAGCCGCGGCGAAGAAGGTGGGCGAGAAGGTCCGCAAGGGGTACGCACCGGCGGTGCCGGGCGGCCGCGCCCCGCGTCCGGTGACCCGGCGCCAGGTCAGCTCGGCCCCCTCCACCGCCCGCGCCGTGGCGCCGGTGCTGTGGCGGTTCCGTACCGGCTCGGCGGCGTTCGGCATCCATGTGGACGACGACCACTGCTGGGTCGGCAACCAGTCGGGCGATGTCTACACCCTGGACCACGAGGGCGCCGTACTGGCCCGCTTCGGGCTGCCGGACGGCGTGAAGTGCCTGGTCGCCGACGACTTCTGGATCTACGCGGGCTGCGACGACGGCAAGGTGTACGACCTGTCCTCCAAACTGCCCTTCGCCGCGTACGACATCAACGCCGACGTCGACATCTTCTGGCTGGACATCCACGAGGGCGTGCTCAACGTCTCCGACCGCGAGGGCCGGCTCACCGTCATCGACCACGAGGACGAGCACCAGTGGGCCCGCCGCAGCCAGGGCGAGCACGCCTGGATGGTGCGTGCCGACGACCGCGCCGTCTATCACGGCCACCACCAGGGCGTCACCGCCTACCGGCCCGACGGCGGCGGCGAGTTGTGGCACACCCGCACCCGCGGCGGGGTGCTGTTCGGCTGGCAGGAGGACGACGCGGTGTACGCGGGCACCGGGCACCGGGTGGTGCAGCGGCTGTCGAAGGCGACCGGCGCGATCGAGGCGACGTACGCCTGCGACAGCGCGGTGTACTCCTGCGCCACCTCGCCGGGCGGCCGGTTCGTGTTCGCCGGGGACTCGGCCTCGTCCGTCTACTGCTTCGACCGCGACGGCACCCGGCTGTGGAAGCTCGGCACGGGCAGCGGCTCGGCGCTGTCGATGCAGTACCGCGACGAGCGGCTGTACCTGGTGACCACGGACGGTTCCCTGGTGTGCGTGGACGCGAGCGAGACCGCCATCGGCGCGGCCCAGCAGGGCTCGGTGCCGGTCGTCCGCGACGTCAAACTCGCCGCCGCCCTGCCCGCGTACGCCCCGGCCACCGCCGTCGAGGCCGTCGCCACCGTGGCCCAGGCCCCGACCGGCTCGATCGTCGTCGAGTGTGTCCAGGAATCCGGCCGCCTCCGGGTCCACGTCGTCTCCGGCGGCTACGACACCTCCTGGAACGTCCAGTTCCCCCGCGCGATACGCGTCCCCGGCGCCCGCTACGTCGTGGACGCCCTGCACCCGGCGGCGGGAGGCTTCTACCGGGTGCGGGGGGACATCCGGCGGCTGGTGTGACGTTTCCCCTCAGTCCGCCACCTCCCCCTCAGCCCAATGCCCCCTCCGCCACCGCCTCCCGTGCCACCGCCAGCGCCGCCTGCCGGTCCTCGGGGACGAGGCCGATGCGGGTGCGGCGGTCCAGGAGGTCGGACTCGTCCAGGGCGCCCTCGTGCCGGGCCGCCCACACGAGTTCGGCGCGGGTGACCGGATGGCCGGGCAGCACGGGCGCGGCCAGGGAGGGATCCTCGGCGGTGAGGGCGTGGACCGCGAGGGCCTCCGTGCCGTAGCGGCGGACCAGACGGCCGGGCACCGGCAGGGCCCGCAGCCGCTCGGGCGCGGCGGCGCCGACCAGCGGCAGATCCGCGGTGGGGGAGGGGGGCACGGTGAGCCCCTTGGCCGCGGCGGCCGCGTCCACCGCGTCCTGGGCCATCCGGCGGTACGTGGTGAGCTTGCCGCCGACCACCGTGGTCACCCCGTCCGGCGAGGTCAGCACCGCGTGCCGGCGCGAGATGTCGGAGGTGCGGGTCCCCGCGTCGCCGCCCGACATGTCCAGCAGGGGCCGCAGCCCGGCGAACGCGCCGACGACCTCGTCCCGGGCCACCGGCACGTCCAGCGCGGAGCCGAGCACGTCCAGCAGGAAGCCGATGTCCGTCTCGGGCACCTCCGGCACATCGGGGATGCCCCCTTCGACGGGCTCGTCGGTGAGACCGACATACACCCGGCCGTCCCCCTGGGGCAGCACCAGTACAAAGCGGTTGGTCTCGCCCGGGATCGGGATGTGCAGACCGGCCGGCAGCTCCCCGAGCCGCTCCGAGCGCAGCACCAGATGCGTGCCGCGTGAGGGCCGGATCCGGATCCCGTCGACCAGGCCGCCCGCCCACACCCCGGCGGCGTTGATCACCACGCGGGCCCTGATCTCGCCCTCCTCACCGGTGAGTTCGTCACGGACCCGGGCGCCGCCACCGGTCAGCTCCAGCACCCGGACCCGGGTCAGCACCCGCGCCCCGCGCGCCGCCGCCGTACGGGCCAGCGCGGTCACCAGCCGGGCGTCGTCGGTGACCCGCCCGTCCCAGGACAGCAGCCCACCGCGCAGCCCGGCCCCGCGCACCGCAGGTGCCAGGTGCCGTGCCTCGGTCGCCGACAGCCGGCGCGGCGCGGGCAGCACCTGGCGCGGGGTGCGCGCGGCCAGCCGCAGCATGTCACCGGCCCGCAACCCGGCCCAGGCGATGGACGCCTGAGCCGTCGACACCATCGGCGTCAGCGGCAGCACGAACGGCTGCGCGGAGACCAGATGCGGGGCGGTACGGGTCATCAGCACCCCCCGCTCCACCGCGCTCTCGTGCGCCACCTCGAACTGCGCGGACGCCAGATAGCGCAGCCCGCCGTGGATCAGCTTGGAGCTCCAGCGCGAGGTGCCGAAGGCCAGGTCGTGGGCGTCCACCGCGACGACGTCCAGACCGCGGGCCGCCGCGTCCAGGGCGACCCCGGCCCCGGTGGCGCCGAGCCCGACGACCAGCACATCGGCCACCCGCCCCTGCGTCGCGTCGGACAGTTCCCGGGTACGCCGGGCCGCGCTGAGGGACGAGCCGGGTATCGCCTGGGTGTGGCTCATGGCCTGAGGATCCTCTCCAGGAGGGTGCGCAGCTCGCCGAGGAAGGCGGCGGAGTCCAGCTCCGGATCGTCCTTGTCGGTCATGGTGCGCAGGGACAGGGTGAAGGACTGCACCGTCAGCAGCAGGGCACGCGCCTGCCGTTCGGTGTGCGCGCGACGCACGGAGCCGTCCTCGTGGCCCTCGCGCAGGCTCTCGGTCAGCAGCGCGAGCAGTGCCAGCTGGCTCGCCCCGCGCCGGTCGAGCACATAGGGGAGCAGCAGCTCCGGATCGACGTCGACGATCTTGTGGAACAGCGGGTGCGCCCGGAACGCCTCGACGCCCGCCACCAGCCCCTCCACCATCCTGGTGCGCGTGTCGAGTCCTGGCGCGGGTGCGGGGATCGCCCGGGTGGCCACGTCGATCCACTCACGGGTCATCAGATCGCCCACCAGCGTCCGCAGATCCGGCCAGCGCCGGTACAGGGTCATCCGGGAGACTCCGGCGCGGCGGGCCACGTCGGCCAGGGTCGTGCGGCGGACCCCGACGGCCAGCACGCAGTCGCGCACCGCGTCGAGGATCGGATCGCTCTCCGTGTCTTCCGCACCGTTGTGACGAATAGGCGTCATGTGTAACAGTGTAACGCCCCGGGCCGGACGGCAACCAGCGGACCGTCGCCGTGCGGGAGCCGTACGGCCAGTCGCACGGCCAGTCGTACGGCCGGCCGCACGGCGCCACCCGACACCGCCCGGACCGAGCCACCGACCTGTGAGGACGACCGTTCAATGGACATGCTGTGGAACGGCTGGGGCGACCCGGCCAAGGCGGCACCGCTGCCCGACTCGGTGACCGGGCTGCTGCGCGACCTGCTCGGCGTCAAGCCGCGCAGCACCCCCGCGCTCGCCCTGGACGACCTCGACCTGCCCGCCCCCACGGCCGGCCCCGCCGCCCTCGCGGCGCTCGCCGAGGCCGTCGGCGGCGCCGAGCATGTGCGCACCGACGCCGAGAGCCGTGCCCGGCACATCCGCGGCAAGTCCACCCCCGACCTGCTGCGCATCCGCACCGGCGATGTCAGCGACGTCCCGCAGGCCGTGGTCCTGCCCGCCACCCACGACGAGGTCCTCGCCGTACTGCGCGCCTGCGCGGACCACGCCCTGGCCGCCGTCCCGTTCGGCGGCGGCACCTCCGTCGTCGGCGGACTCGCCCCCGAGCGCGACGCGTTCGTCGCCCTCGACCTGCGCCGAATGGACGCCCTGCTCGACCTCGACCCCGTCTCGCGCACCGCCGTCCTCCAGCCCGGCCTGCGCGCCCCCGCGGCCGAGGCGCTCCTCGCCGAACAGGGCTTCACCCTCGGCCACTTCCCGCAGTCCTTCGAGTGGGCCAGCATCGGCGGCTTCGCCGCGGCCCGCTCCAGCGGCCAGGCGTCCGCCGGGTACGGCCGCTTCGACGAGATGGTCCTCGGCCTCACCCTCGCCACCCCCGAGGGCACCGTCGAGACCGGCCGCGCCCCCCGCTCCGCCGCGGGCCCCGACCTGCGCCAGCTGATCCTCGGCTCCGAGGGCGCCTTCGGCGTCATCACCTCCGTCACCGTGCGGGTGCGCCCGCTGCCCGAGACGAAGGTCTACGAGGGCTGGCGCTTCGACTCCTTCGAGGCGGGCGCCGCCGCGCTGCGCAAACTCGCCCAGGACGGACCGCGCCCGACCGTGCTGCGGCTGTCCGACGAGACCGAGACCCTCATCGGCCTCGCCTCGCCCGACAAGATCGGCGCCGGCCTCGGGCAGAGCGACGCCGGCTGCCTCGCCATCACCGGCTACGAGGGCACGCCCGAGGAGACCGCGTACCGGCGCGAGCGGGCCGCCGCCGTCCTCGCCGCCTGCGGCGGCACCCCGCTCGGCACCGAGTCCGGCGAGCGCTGGGCGCACGGCCGCTTCTCCGCGCCGTACCTGCGCGACGCCCTCCTCGACGTCGGCGCCTTCGCCGAGACCCTGGAGACCGCCGCCTTCTGGTCCCGCATCCCCGAGCTGTACGCGGCCGTGCGCACCGCGCTCACCGACACCCTCACCGAGGCGGGCACCCCACCGCTGGTGATGTGCCACATCTCCCATGTGTACGAGAACGGCGCCTCGCTGTACTTCACCGTCGTCAGCGCCCAGGGCGAGGACCCGGTGGCGCACTGGACGCCCGCCAAGCACGCGGCCAACGAGGCGATCGGCGCCGCCGGCGGCACCATCTCGCACCACCACGGGGTGGGCACCGACCACCGCGACTGGTATGTCAGGGAGACCGGAGAGCTGGCCGTCGAGGCACTGCGCGCCGTCAAGCGCCGCCTGGACCCCGACGGGCTGCTCAACCCCGGCGTCCTGCTGCCCACCGACTGACCCCACCCCACCGCCTGCCCCGGAGGCACTCCCGATGCGCCAGTTCACCGCCGTCGTCAACCCGACCGCGGGCGGCTCCACCGCGGCGGCCACGCTGCTCCAGGTGGCCCGCCTGCTCAGGGAGGCCGGGGCCGGTCTGGAGACCGAGTACAGCCACAGCCTGGCCCATGCCCAGGACATCGCCCGAAAGGCCGGCGAGCGGGGCCGGATCGTGCTCGCCGTCGGCGGCGACGGCATCACCGGCGGCATCGGGGGCGCCCTGAGCGGCACCGGAACCGTGTTCGGCATCGTCCCGGCCGGACGCGGCAACGACTTCGCCCGCGCCCTCGATCTGCCGGCCGACCCGGCCGCGCTCGCCGAGGTCCTGCTGCACGCTGAGCCCCGGCCCGTCGACACCATCGAGGTGGACTCCGCCGTGCACCGGCGCACCGTGGTCCTCGGCAGTGTGTACGCCGGGGTCGACGCGCTGGCCAACCGGCACGCCAATCAGACCCGGCTGCTGCGCGGCGCCGCCGCCTACTACGCGGGCGGCCTGCGCGCGGTGACCACCTGGCGGCCCGCCGACTACCGCGTCACGGTCGACGGCGAGGAGCACACCCACCGCGGCTACACGGTCGTCGCCGCCAACTCCCCTTATTACGGCTCCGGCCGGCAGATCGCCCCCGGTGCCCGGGTCGACGACGGCCTGCTGCACATCGTGATGATCAAGGAGGCCCCGCGCCGGCTCTTCTTCACCCTGATGAACGAACTGAAGACCGGAACCCACATACGCCGCCCCGAGGTACGCGTCCTGCGCGCCAAGGAGCTGCGCATCGAGTCCACCGGCCCGGTCCCCTACGGCGCCGACGGCGAGGTGGAGGCCACCCTGCCGGTGACCGTCCGGGTGCGGCCCGGGGACCTGCCGGTGCTGTACCGGCCCGCGGACAGCGCCTGACCCGTGTGCGGGGCGGCCCGCCTGGGTAGGCGAGCCCCGAGCGGGGGAGCGGCGGACAAGGGGGAGGAAGCACATGGAGAACGCCGTACAGGCCGTCGTCGTGTACGACGGCCGGCTGCTGCTGGTCCGGGCGGCGGACGGCTGGGGGCTGCCGTCGGGCACCGGGCAACCGGCCGAGACGGCGGAGGCCACCGCCGCACGTGTCGTCTACGAACTCACCGGCTATCTGGCCGACGGCTCCGCGGCGCTGGACGGCGGCCCGGCCGTGCTGTGCCAACTCCTCAGCGAGGACCCCTCGGACGGCGCCCGGCTCGCCCCCGAGGACATCCGCTGGACGCCGAACGACGAGACCGCGGACATCGCACTGCCCGAGGCCGTGCGCGACTATCTGGCGGGGCACACCCCCGTGTGACCCGGATCAGGGGCCCCCTTCGAGGACCCGCCGCCGGACCACGACCGCACGGTCGATCACGCCCTCCGCACCCGGCGGCCCGCCCGCGCCGACGACCCGCACCGCGAGGGTGAGCGGCCATGCACTCGCCCGGGCCGTCACCTCGGCCCGGCCGCCGACGTGCGTCGCGCGCAGCCGCCGCACCCGTACAGCGGTCCCCACGGTGATCTCGTCCGGACCGGTGAACGGCGCTGCGGTCTGCCCACGCCAAGGCGTCGCGCGGCTCTCCGACCTGCCGAGCCCGCGGGGCCGGGCCATGCTGGAACGGTCCGGCTCCGTCCCGTACGAGGAGGCAGGTCCCCGTGCCCGAGTCGCAGCCCGTCGTCGTCCCGCCCGCCAGGGCCGCCGTGTTCCTCGTCGTCACCATCGACCAGGGCGGTGAGGACACCGTCCGGGACCTGTTGCAGGACGTGTCCGCCCTGCGCCGTTCGGTCGCCTTCCGCGCCCCGCCCGAGGAACTGAGCTGTGTCGTCGGCATCGGCTCCGCCGCCTGGAGCCGGCTGTTCAGCGGGCCGCGCCCGCGCGACCTGCACCCGTTCAAGAACCTGGACGGCCCCCGCCACCAGGCCCCGGGCACCCCCGGTGACATCCTCTTCCATGTCCGGTGCCGCCGCATGGACCTCTGCTTCGAACTGGCCCGCCTGTTCGCCGAGCGGCTGGCGGGCGCCGCCACAGTGGTGGACGAGGTGCACGGCTTCAAGTTCTTCGACGAGCGCGATCTGCTCGGCTTCGTGGACGGCAGCGAGAACCCCGAGGGCGAGATCGCGGACGACGCGGTGTTCATCGGCGACGAGGACCCCGACTTCCGCGGCGGCAGCTATGTGATCGTGCAGAAGTACCTGCACAACATGCGGGGCTGGAACGCCCTGTCCGTCGAGGAGCAGGAGAAGACCATCGGGCGCACCCGGCTCGCCAACATCGAACTCCCCGACGACGTGAAACCCGCCGACTCCCACGTGGCCCTCAACACCGTCACCGACGAGCACGGCAGAGAACGCAAGATCGTGCGCGAGAACATGCCCTTCGGGAACATCGCGCAGGGCGAGTTCGGCACCTACTTCATCGGCTACGCCCGCACACCCGAGGTCACGGAGTCCATGCTGCGCAATATGTTCCTCGGCCGGGACCCCGCCACGCACGACCGGATCCTCGACTTCTCCGTGCCGGTCACGGGCTGTCTCTTCCATGTGCCGACCATCGCCTTCCTCGACGATCCCCCCGCCCGGCCTCCGCTTGCGGGCCACTCGGCGCCGGGGTTCAGTGAGAACTGACCCCTTGCGCACCAGGAGTTCTCATGTCGATGTCGTTCGGCGCCCCCTTCGGTTCCCAGGACCCGTTCAGCGAACTGCTGAATCGTTTCTTCGGAATGTCGCCGGCGTCCTCGCCGCCCGCCGTGCAGCGGGTGCCGATCGGGCGGCTGCTGACGGAGTCGTCGCAGGAACTTCTCAACCTGGCCGCGCGGCGGGCCGTCGAGGACGGCACCTCCGACCTGGACACCGACCATCTGCTGTGGGCGGCCACCAAGGTCGAGCCCTCGCGCAGGCTGCTGCTCCAGGTGGACGTGGACCCCGACGTCCTCGCGGGTGAGATCGCCAAGGTCCTGCCGCACGAGTCCGGCCAGCCCTCCGCGCAACCCGGGCTCACCCCCGCCGCCAAGCGCACCCTCGGCGCCGCCTACGCCCAGTCCCAGGCGGCCGGGGTGTCCTACATCGGCCCCGAGCACATCCTCGCCGCGCTGCTCGGCGACAGCGACACCGGTGCCGCCCGGCTGCTGCGGGCCGAGGGCATGGACACCCAGAAGCTCTCGGGCCTCGCCGAACAGGCCGCCCGCTCCGAGAACGCGCCGGCCGAGCGTAAGCAGCCGGCCACCACCCTGGATGAGTACGGCCGCGACCTGACCGACGAGGCCAAGGCCGGCAAGCTGGACCCGGTGGTGGGGCGCGCCGAGGAGATCGAGCAGACCGTGGAGATCCTGTCCCGGCGCTCGAAGAACAACCCGGTGCTGATCGGCGAACCCGGCGTCGGCAAGACCGCCATCGTGGAGGGCCTCGCCCAGCGCATCGTGGCCGGTGAGGTCCCCGACACCCTGAAGGACAAGCGGGTCGTCGCGCTCGACCTGTCGGGCATGGTGGCGGGCGCCCAGTACCGGGGCCAGTTCGAGGAGCGGCTGAAGAAGGTCATCGAGGACGTCCAGGCCGCGAGCGGCAGCGTCATCCTCTTCATCGACGAGCTGCACACGGTCGTCGGCGCCGGTGCCACCGGCGAGGGCGCCATGGACGCGGGGAACATGCTCAAACCCGCCCTCGCGCGCGGTGAGTTGCACGTGGTCGGCGCCACCACCATCGACGAGTACCGCAAGTACGTCGAGAAGGACGCCGCCCTGGAGCGCCGGTTCCAGCCGGTGATGGTCCCCGAGCCGACCGTCGAGGAGACGGTGCAGATCCTCGAAGGGCTGCGGGACGCCTACGAGGCGCACCACCAGGTCCGCTTCGACGACGGCGCGTTGGCCGCCGCCGCGGAGATGTCCGACCGGTACATCACCGACCGCTTCCTGCCCGACAAGGCCATCGACGTCATGGACCAGGCGGGCGCCCGGGTACGGCTGCGCAGCGCCAGCCGCTCCACCGAGGTCGTCAGCCGCGAGGACCGGATCGCCAAGCTGCGCCGCGAGCTCGAACAGGCCGTCTCCGCCGAGGACTTCGAGCGGGCCTCCGACCTGAAGCGGCAGCTCGCCGAGCTGGAGGCCGAACTCGCCGGCATCGAGGAGCGCCGCGCGGGCGTCGTCTCCGTCACCGCCTCCGACATCGCCGACATCGTCTCCCGGCGCACCGGCATCCCCGTCTCCCAGCTCACCGCCGGTGAGAAGGAGAAACTCCTCAAGCTGGAGGAGGAGATGCACGCCCGCATCGTCGGCCAGGACGAGGCCGTCACCGCGGTCTCCCAGGCGGTACGGCGCAATCGGGCCGGCATGGGCGACCCCGACCGGCCCGTCGGTTCCTTCCTGTTCCTCGGCCCGACCGGTGTCGGCAAGACCGAACTGGCCAAGACGCTCGCCGAGTTGCTGTTCGGCGAGGAGGACCGCATGGTCCGCTTCGACATGAGCGAGTTCCAGGAGAAGCACACCGTCGCCCGGCTCGTCGGCGCCCCGCCCGGATACGTCGGCTACGAGGAGGCGGGCCAGCTCACCGAGAAGGTGCGCAGGCAGCCGTACAGCGTCGTGCTGTTCGACGAGGTGGAGAAGGCGCACCCCGACGTCTTCAACACCCTGCTCCAGATCCTGGACGACGGCCGCCTCACCGACTCCCAGGGCCGTACCGTCGACTTCCGGCACTGCGTCATCATCATGACGTCCAACATCGGCGCGCACCGCATCCTCGACCACAAGGGCGATGTGTCCGATCTGAAGGACGAGTTGATGGACGACCTGCGGGGCCGCTTCCTGCCGGAGTTCCTCAACCGCATCGACGACATCATCATCTTCCACGGGCTCACCGAGGACGATCTGTCGCGGATCGTGGACCATCTGCTGGACCGGAGTAAGCACCGGGTGCACGCCCAGGGCATGGAGCTGGAGGTCACACAGGCGGCGAAGAAACTCCTCATCGCCCATGGCCATCAGCCGGAGTTCGGCGCCCGCCCGCTGCGCCGCACCATCCAGACGGAGCTGGACAACCGCGTCGCCACGCTGCTGCTCAGCGGCGAGGCCGAGCCCGGGGACACGATCGTCGCCGACGTGGTGAAGGACACGCTGCACTGCTCGGTCAGCAAGCCCGAGGTCAGCGAGCCCGAGGTCGGCAAGCCCGAGAGCTGACGCGCCCTCCAGGTGTCTTCTACGGCTACGACGCTCCGCCGATCGACTCCACCACCGCGCTCGCGGGCCCGTCCGGGGTGTCGTACCGCACGCTGTCCCCGGCCCGGCGCCCGAGCAGCGCCCGGCCGAGCGGGCTGTCCTCGGTGACCAGGTTCTGGTCCAGGGCCTCGGCCCCCTCGCCGATGGACAGCGTCTCCACCGAGCCGTTCGCGAACCGCACGGTGACCGTGCTGCCCACCCCGACCACATCGGTGCGCGCGGGCCCCGCCTGGTCCGCCTCGCGCAGCCGCTCGCCGATGTCCGCGATCCGCCGCTCCAGCCGGTCGAGCTGGTCCACCCGCTGCAACTCGTCCGCCTGATCGGCCTGGTCGCCCACGTCGGGAGTGCCCTTCAGCGTCCCGGCGACCATCCGCCGTTCCTCCCGCAGATCCGCCAGCTCCTGCTCCAGCGCACTGCGCGCCTCGGCACTGATCGGTTCGGGGCCATCGGTCATCGCTGCTCCAGTCGACGGGGAACGAGACGGAAGAGAAGGGGGCGAAGCGTGACAAAGGGATTCGCTTCCGCATCGTAAGCGGTGGACCGGCGGGGGACCGTGCCCCGGCTCGCTAGGGATGGAGCTTTTTCCCCTCGGCGAGCATGGCGACGAACTTCGCGATGCGCGCCGCCCTGGTCCCGGGCTTCTTCGCCTCCTCGATCCGGTGCAGGACGGAGTAGCGGTTGCGGCTGTCCAGGGTGGTGAAGAACGCGGCTGCCTCCGGTACGGCGTCCAGGGCCGCCCGGAGGTCGTCGGGCACGGTGGCCGCGCGCGGACCGGCGTACGCCGCAGCCCAGCGGCCGTCCGCGCGGGCCCGCTCCACCTCGCGCAGCCCGGCGGGCCGCATCCGGCCCTCCTCGATGAGCCGTGTCGCCTTCTCCCGGTTGACCTGGGACCACCTGCTGGTGGGCCGCCGCGGGGTGAAGCGCTGGAGCCAGTGCTGTTCGTCCAGCTTCCGCTTCTGGCCGTCGATCCAGCCGAAGCAGAGCGCCGATTCCAGGGCGCTCCGGTAGTCGACGCCGTCGGGCCCCGCGACGCTCTTGCGGGCGAGCTTCAGCCAGATCCCCGTGGCATCCGCGTGGTGGTCCTCCAGCCACTTCTCCCACTCCTTCGGGGTGGCGAAGAAGAGCACCGGATCGGTCGCGTGGGATGAGCCGCCAGACATGGTCCTCATGAAATCCCGTCGGCCCGCGGCCGGTCAACCGGGAAGGGGACGGCGTCAGTTCGGGTGCAGTGCCCGGTGCAGGGTGCGGGTCGCCAGCTCGATGGCCGTACGGGCCGCGTGGGTGTCGCGCAGGGCGTTGAGCATGACGAAGTCGTGGATGATGCCCTGGAACCGTACGGCGGTCACCGGGACGCCGGCCGCGCGCAGCTTGGTCGCGTACGCCTCGCCCTCGTCGCGCAGCACATCCGCCTCGCCGGTGATGACCAGCGCCGGCGGCAGACCGCTGAGCTGCTCGGTGGTGGCGCGCAGCGGCGAGGCGGTGATCTGGGCGCGGTCGGTCGCGTCGGTCGTGTACTGGTCCCAGAACCACTGCATGCCGTCGCGGCGCAGGAAGTAGCCGGTGGCGAACTGGTGGTACGACGGCGTGTCGAAGTTCGCGTCGGTGACCGGGTAGAACAGCACCTGCTGGACCAGCTCGGGACCGCCGCGCTCCTTGGCCATCAGGGTGAGGGCGGCGCTCATGTTGCCGCCGACCGAGTCCCCGGCCACCGCCACCCGGGAGCCGTCCAGGTCCTTGGTCGCGCCCTGCTCCACCACCCACTGGGCGACCGTGTAGTTCTGCTCGATGGCGACGGGGTAGCGGGCCTCGGGGGAGAGGTCGTACTCGGGGAAGACCACCGCGGCCCGCGCCCCGACGGCGAGTTCGCGCACCAGCCGGTCATGGGTGTGGGCGTTGCCGAACACCCAGCCCGCGCCGTGCAGATAGAGGATGACCGGCAGGCTGCCCGAGGCTCCCGGGGGCCGCACGATCCGCGCCCGGACGCTGCCCGTGGGCCCGCCCGAGACGGTGATCCACTCCTCGTCGACCGCCGGTTTCCCGATGTCCCCGGACTGCACCTCGTCGACCGCCTTGCGGCCCTCCGCGGGCGGCAGGTCGAACAGGAACGGCGGCTTCGCGGTCGCCGCCGCGAACTCGGCCGCCGCGGGCTCCAGTACCGGCTGCGGGGGCGCTGTGGCATCGGACATCGGTTCTCCTCGAAACATCTCCGGGCCGCCGGACCGGCGGGCGGACGGCCGACGTCTCCCACCCTGCACGGTTTCTCCGGGTGGCGCACGCGGAGCAACCGGGGGGTGTCCCGCGCCGCCCGGGCACCGGGGACACCCGGCGCGGGAAAAAGGGTGTGATCCGGTGGCGCGGGGCGCGGGAGAGTGCGCGCATGGAATTCCTCTGCCACCACCGCGACCGTCCCGACTCCCTGGCGCTCCGCATGGAGTTGCTCCAGGAGCACTGGGCCTACATGGACCGGTTCGCCGAGGAGATGATCGCCCGCGGGCCGACGCTCGTGGGGGACGGCGAGACGCCCACCGGCAGCGTGCACATCCTGGACCTGCCGGACGCCGCGACGGCCCGTGCGTTCGCCTTCGACGAGCCCGGCTATCAGGCGGGCGTCTACCGGGACGTGCTGCTGCGGCGCTGGCGCGATCTGCTCGGGCGCACCATGTGGGAATTTCCCGGCGGCCCCACCGACGGCGACCGCTTCCTGGTGCTCGGCCTCGGCGCGGGCGAGGCCGCCGACCTCACGGTCCCGGCCGGGCGCGGCGACGATCTGATCGCCTACGGCCCCCTGCTCTCCGACGACGCCACCGCCTGGCTCGGCACCGCGGCCCTGCTCCGGGCCCCCGGCCCCGCCGCCGCCCGCGCCCTGCTGACCGAGGACCGGTACGCCGGGATCGAGGTCCACGCCTGGCAGTTCGGCGGCCGCTCGCAGTGAGGTGTCCTTGAGTCTCGCAGTGATGTGTCCTTGAGTGATGTGCCCTAGGCGTCGGCCGGGGCGGGCTTCGGGCGGCGGCTCGACCGCAGCCGGCCGACGAGGAGGGCGGTCACCGCGGCGAGGACGATCAGCGGCATCTGGTTGTACGCGTCGCGGCCGAGCAGCAGGACGGCCAGGACGCAGCTGGTGAGCGGCTGCCCGGTGACGACGGTCGCCGCCGCCGAGATGCCCAGCGCGAACGCGGGGGCGGTCCCGAGCCCCGGCAGGCCCGCGCAGGCCAGCCCGGTCGCCACCCCGAGCAGCACGGCCGGGAAGATCGGGCCGCCGCGCAGCGCGCCCAGGCTGATGCCCCAGGCGAGCGCCTTGCACAGGACCAGCGCCAGCAGCGCGAGCACGGACCACCCGTGCGGGTTCTCGGCCAGCTGTCCGAGCGTCGTCTGCCCCGACAGGGCCGCCTCCTCGGGCGAGCGGCCGGTCAGCAGGGCGTACACCGTCAGACAGACCCCGGCGGCCACGGCGCACACCACGGTGCGCGTCGCCGTGGCGCGGGCGGAGGTCCAGCGGTGGGTGCGCTCGCCGAGCCCGTGGGCCACCGAGACGATGACGGCGATCAGCGCGGCCGCGGGCAGCCCCCACAGGAAGTCGCCCGCGTCCGGGACGGTGTCCGGCGGCACCTTCGGCAGCGCGAGGGCGCCGATCGACAGGCCGGTCCAGTGGCCGAACCCGGTGAACACCAGCGCGCCCGCCCCACTCGCGGCCAGGCAGGGCAGCAACAGCATGGCGAGCCGGGGCCCGGCGAGACCGGCGGCCTCCATGACCATGATGGCGGCCACCACGGGACCGCCCAGGATGGTGGAGATGGCAGCCGTGGAGCCCGCGGTGGCCACGACCGTCGCCGAGGCGGCGTCCGCCGGGTGACGGCGCAGCGCGCGCACCCCGAGCAGGGCCAGGGCGGAGCCGACGGCCATCAGGGGCGCCTCGGGGCCGAGGGTCACGCCCAGCGGAAGGGTGAGGACGGCGGCCAGCACCACGCCCGGCAGGGCGCGGGGGCCGATGGGATCCCCGCCCAGACCGTGCACCGGGACATGCCCCCCGGCACCGGGCAGCCGGGTGATGATCGGGGCCAGGATCAGTCCGGCCAGCGTCAGCGCGGGCAGCGGCCACCACCAGGGGGCGTGCCCGAGCCCGAGCGCGTGCGGCAGCTCCTGCCACACCTGGTGCTGGAGCCAGTGCTGGAGGCTGACGAAGAAGAAGCTGGCGAGCGCGATGGGCACGCCGAGGCCGAGGGAGAGCGCCAGCAGCCGGAGATAGCCACGGCTCAGCAGGGTCCGCGCCGGGTCGTCGGTCCCGGGGGACCGTCCGCCCTCGGTCCCGGGGGACCGTCCGCCGTCGCCCGCATGCGACCGCCCGTCGTCGGCCGCGGAGGGCTGCCCGACCGTGCCGCTCACGCCCGCTCCACCTCCACCGCCCACGGCGCCCTCGGACGGCGTTCGGCAACGCACCGGGCGGGCTTCAGTTAACGACCGGCCGCCCCGCCTCGCATCTCGGCGGGCGCCTGATCAGCCCAAGGACCCGGGCGCGGCGGCTTCGTCGAGGGCCAGCCGCATGAGCGTCAGATCGAGTCGGCGGCCGAACTTGATCCCGGCCTCCCGGACCGTCCCGGCGTGCTCGAACCCGAAGCGCTCATGGAGCCTGACCGAGGCGCCGTTGCCGGATTCGATCCCGGCGATCATGAGGTGATGGCCCGCCGCGCGCGCCGCCGTGATGAGCGTGGTCAGCAGGGTGGAGCCGATGCCGAGCCCGTGCCGGCCCTCGCGGACGTAGACCGAGTCCTCCACCGTGTGCCGGTAGCCCTCCAGGTCACGCCACGGCGCGAACACGGCGAACCCCGCCACCTCGCCGCCCGCCTCGGCCACGAACGCCGAACCGCGCTCCAGATGCCGCGCCAGCCAGGCCGCGCCCTCGGCGGGTGACTGCGGGACCTCCGTCCACAGGGCCGTCGAGTGCTCGATCGCGTGGTTGCGGATCGCACGCACCGCCTCCGCATCACCGGCGCACGCCGGGCGGACGGTCACCGCACGATCTTTCTCATATATTGGAAGCATGTCCAACATAGTAGATCCCCTGGTGGGCCGGATCGCGGCCCGGATCCGTGCGGAGCGGGAGAAGCGCGGCTGGACCCTGGCCCGGCTGGCGGAGGCGTCCGGGGTCTCCCGCGCCATGATCAACCGGATCGAGCGCGGCGAGAGCAGCCCCACCGCCGTCGTGCTCGGCAAGCTGTCCGCCGCCTTCCAGCTGAGCGTCGCCTCGCTGCTCGCCCTCGCGGAGGGCACCGCGCCGGGGGCCGCCGAGGAGGCGGGCGTGCGCCGTCGTACCGAGGCGTCCGAATGGCAGGACCCCGCCACCGGCTACCGGCGCCGCCAGATCACCGGCGCGCACTTCCCCGTGGAGGTCGCCGAGATCCGGCTGCCCGCCGGGGCCCGGGTGCCGTACCCGGCCGCGGCCTTCGCCTTCGTACACCAGGTCGTCTGGGTCCTCGACGGCCGGCTGACCTTCCAGGACGGCGCGGAGATCCATGAGCTCGGCCCGGGTGACACCCTCGAACTCGGCGACCCCGCCCCACGCGTCTTCGCCAACACCACCGGCGCCGAGTGCCGCTACGCCGTCATCCTGACCCGGGGCACCCGGCCCTGACCGGCGCCGGTCAGCCCGTGCGGGGCCGGGGCAGCCCGTGCGGGTCAGTCCTCGCCGTGCTGGCGGCGGATCCGGGAAGCCACCTCGTTCTGCTCCGTCTCCCACCAGGGCCGTACCCGTACGGCCTCGGCCCCGTCGGACGCGGCCTCCGCCCGGCCGGGCGCGGACACCGGGGAGGCGACCGGCGTGAGGTCCCGGTCCAGCCGCCGGTCGAGGGCCGCGGCCTGCACTCGCTCGGCGCGCGCCCACTGCACCAGGATCGCCAGCAGGAAGGGCAGCGCGACCAGCTCGGCGATGCTCAGCATGGCGCCGCCGCCGATCTGCTGGTCGTGCTGGACGTCCGGCGACCAGGTGGGCGCGTGGTGCAGATACCAGGCCCCGGCGATCAGCGTGCCATGGGTCATCACCACCAGACCGGGCACCGCGTCGATGATGCCGTCCAGGAACACCAGCGCCGCGCGCACCGGATGGGTGCACCACGTGGGCAGCGCCTCCTCCCGGGTGAGCACCGGTACGACGAACAGGCAGCCGGCCGCCAGCAGATGCAGATACATCACCTCGTGCAGCCAGCCGACGCGCAGGGCGGTGGCGAAGTACGGCGTGAAGTAGACCGTCAGCTCGGTCCCCAGCACCAGCGCCGTGCTGACCAGAGGGAAGGTGAGCAGCCGTACGACCCGGCCGCTCATCACCCTCTGCAGCCGCCCGGCGCCCTCGCCCGGCAGCGCCTCGATGGCGAGCCGCAGTGGATCACCCAGGGCCAGGCCCAGCGGGGTGATGAGGTCCAGCAGCACGTTCTGCACCGCGGCCGGCCAGAACAGCACATGGTCGTAGACCGCGAGACTCGACATGGTGGCCACCGCGAGCCCGCCGAGGCCCAGCAGCGTGAACGCGAGGGTCCGGCCCGGCGACCAGGCCCCGCCCGCCCGGCGCACCCGGAGCACGCCCCAGCCGTACAGGCCGCCCAGGACCGCGATCAGGATCAGCGCGGGCACATCGAGCTGCCAGGACCCCAGCGCGCGTGCGGGTGTCAGCTCCGGCAGGCTGCCGACCGCTACGACGGCCGTCGCGTGACCAGACATGGAAAAGCTTCCTCCACCTGCCTATAGGGAGCACACCGGACGACAGGTGACAGTAGCCGCTGACGGCACGCGCCCGCTCGGCAGGGTCGGCCTCAGTGGGCCAGCCGGCCGGACGTGCTGAAGCGGGCCGCGCGGCGCCGCAGATGGCGGTGGCCGACCTCGGCACGCGGACCGGCCGCGCCGGGCCGGGTCCGGTAGAAGAGGCGCTTGGCCACCTCCACCAGGGCGAGATAGCACAGCACCATCCCGGCCAGCGCGGCGAAGTAGCCGAGGGGGAGCCGCTGGAAGCCGAGGGTGGGCGCGAGCGGGGTGATCGGCAGCAGGGCACCCACCACGACCACCGTCAAGGTGGTCAGCACCAGCGGGAGACTCGCCCGGCTGCGCCAGAACGGGCTGCGCCTGGTCCGGATCGCGAAGATGACCAGTGTCTGGGTGGCGAGGGACTCCACGAACCAGCCGGTGCGGAACTGCGCGGGCCCGGCATGGAAGACCCACAGCATCACGCCGAAGGTGGCGAAGTCGAACACCGAGCTGATCGGGCCGAAGCACAGCATGAACCGGCGGATGAACGCGATGTCCCAGTGCGCCGGGCGGCGCACCTGCTCCTCGTCCACCTCGTCGGTGGGAATGGCCAGCTGGCTGGTGTCGTACAGCAGGTTGTTCAGCAGGATCTGCGAGGGCAGCATCGGCAGGAAGCTCAGGAAGAGCGAGGCACCGGCGGCGCTGAACATGTTGCCGAAATTGCTGGACGTCCCCATCAGCACGTACTTGATCGTGTTCGCGAAGATGCGCCGCCCCTCGGCGACCCCGTCCGCGAGGACGCCGAGGCTCTTCTCCAGCAGGATGATGTCCGCCGCGTCCTTGGCGACATCGGTGGCCGAGTCCACCGAGATGCCCACATCGGCCGCGTGCAGGGCGAGCGCGTCGTTGACGCCGTCACCCAGAAAGGCGACATCGCTGCCGGTCCCCCGCTGCAACCGGACGATCCGCGCCTTCTGCTCGGGGCTCACCCGCGCGAACACGGTCGTGCGCGCGATCGCCGCGGTCAGCCCGGCGTCGTCCATGCCGTCCAGGTCCGCCCCGGTGAGCGCGGCGACCTCGCCGAGTCCCAGATCGCGGCAGACCTTCACCGCCACCGCCGCGTTGTCGCCGGTCACGATCTTCACGCCGATCCCGAGCCCGGCCAGCCGCTCCAGCGCGGCCCCGGCGTCGGGCTTGGGCGGGTCGAGGAAGACCAGCAGTCCGGCGAGGCGCAGCCCCCGCTCGTCCCCGGCGGTGGGCGCCGCGGCGGCCGACAGGACCCGGGTGGCGACGGCCACCACCCGGTTGCCCGCCGCGAACTCCGCCGCCAGCCGCCGCCGCGCCTCCTCCGGCACCTGGGCACAGCGCTCCAGTACGGCCTCGGGGGCGCCCTTGGTCACCAGCAGCGCCGTGCCCGAGTCGTCGATCACGGTCACGGAGACCAGCCGCCGCTCATGGTCGAACGGCAGCAGCCCCACCTTGGCGCACCCGGCCACCGCGGCGCGCTGTGCGTCGGCCGCGGGGGAGTTCCACAGCGCCGCGTCCAGCGGGTTGCCGCCCACCGCCCGGCCCTGGTCGAACTCCGTCTCCGTGCACAGCAGGCCCCACCGCAGCACCTCCTGCGCGGAGGCGTCGCCCAGCGGCACCGAGCGCATGAACTCGATGCGCCCGAGGGTCAGCGTGCCGGTCTTGTCGGTGAACAGGATGTCCACGTCTCCCAGGTCCTCGATGCACACCAGCCGCTTGACCAGCACCTTCAGTCGGCTCAGCCGCCGAGATCCGGCCGCGAGAGACGTGGAGACCACCGCCGGGAGCAGCTGCGGGGTGATGCCGACCGCGATCGCCAGGGAGAACAGCAGCGCGTCGATGAGCGGTCTGTGCAGCACCACGTTGATCACGAAGATCGTCGTGGTGAGCGCCCCGGCGACGTACACCAGCAGCATGGAGAACCGCCGCAGCCCCACCTGGAACTCGGTCTCCAGCTGATGCTCGCCGAGCCCCGCCGCGATCGCCCCGAACTCGGTACGCGGCCCCGTCGCGACCACCACCCCGCGCCCGCTGCCCGCGTGCACCACGCTGCCCATCAGCGCACACCCGGTCAGCTCCGCCAGCGCGGACCCGGCGGGCACGGTCGCCGGGTCCTTGGCGACCGGCAGGGACTCGCCGGTCAGCGCCGACTCGTCGCAGCTCAGCTCCGTCACCGACAGCAGCCGTAGATCCGCGGGCACCACATCGCCGAGCCGCAGCTCCACCACATCACCCGGCACCAGTCCGGTGACGTCCACCTCGCGCGGCCGGCCGTCGCGCAGCACCAGCACCTGGTGCCGGATGCGGGCGTGCAGCGACTCGGCGGTCTTCTCCGCCCGGTACTCGTTGACGAAGCCGAGGCCCACCGAGAGCGCCACGATCACCGCGATGATCACGGCGTCGTTGCGCTCGCCCACGAAGTACGACACGACGGCGGCGGCCAGCAGCAGGCCGAGCAGCGGGGAGCGCACCTGGTGCCAGAGGACCAGCAGCCCGCGCGCCCGGTGCGAGCGGACCGCGTTCGGCCCCCAGCGCTCCAGCCGCCGTGCCGCCTCCTGCTCGGTCAGCCCGGCCGGTGCCGCCTCCAGCTCGCGCAGCACGTCCTCGCCGGGCCGCCCGGCCGCCGCGCCGATCGTGCTCGCGGCGCCGGGTCCGGCGCCCACGGCCGTGGTCACCACGACCGGCCGCCGAAGTCGCTGCCGCTGGGTTGCCGCATGACGAGAACGCTCCTGCCCGACGGGACGCCGGCCTTCCGGCCGCTCGGTCACCAGTCTCCGCGTCCGCCCCGCGATCGCCACGGGGCCGTTCGGTCCACCTCCGGGCGGCTGAACGACCCCGCCGCGGATCCGGTCTACGGCAGGATGGGGCTCGTGCCGACCAAGCCGAGCGAAACGGACCCGACAGACCGGGCGGACCGGATAGCGCTGACCGAGGACGAGCTGCGGGAGATCACGGCCTTCGCGGCCGACTGCGCCGACCGGGTCCTGCACCTGTTCGAAGAGAACCTTCCCGACGACCCGCGCCCCCGCGAGGCCATCGAGGCGGCCCGCGCCTTCGCGGGCGGCGGCCGCCGCACCCAGGCGCTGCGGATGAGCGGCTTCGCGGCGTTCCGCGCGGCACGCGAACCCCCGCACCGGCGGCCGCCGACGCCGCCCGCGCGGCGAGCCACGCGGCGGGCGCCGCGTTCCTCCACCCCCTCGCCGACGCCCACCAGGTCAAACACATCCTCGGCGCGGCGGCCCACGCCGCCCGCGCGGAGGAACTGGCGGCCGACGGGGATCCGGCCGTCGCAGCCGACACCCTCGCCTGGGCACGGCGGCACGCCCCGGCCGCCGTCACCACCGTCCTCGGCCGCCTGCCCGCGGCTCCCGCCGGGGGCGGGCGCGTGGGGGAGTACCTGCGGGGCTTGGACGATGCGCTGCGCGCCTGAGCGATACCACCGTCACCCAATGCTCCGGCACTCAGTGCTGCGTCACCCAATGCTCCGGCGCCCAGTGCTGCGTCACGCAGTCCTCCCTCGCTCAGCCGGCCTCGCGGTGCAGCACACGGCGCGCCGCCTCGGCCTCGGCCGCCGGTGGGGACAGTTCGTCCAGGGTGTCCAGCTCGTCGTCGGCCTCCAGTTCCCGCTCCCAGGCCGCGGCCAGCTGCTGCTGTTCGGCGTGTGGTTTCGCGCCGATGGCCGCCCGCTGGTCGGGGTCCAGAGCCGCCATGAATCGTCCGATCGCGTCCATCGGCATGCCGTGCTCCTTGTCGCGCAGAACTGCCGGTCTCAGCCCAGCATGGCCAATCGGCCCGGCGCCCGCCTCTCGGCGGCCGGTCAGCCGGTCAGCTCCGTGCGCGCGGGTGCCGTGGTGGCGAGATCGTGCCGGATGAACCACTCCGTGCCCATCACCCGCTTCCACTCCGGTACGGACAGACGCGCGAGCAGACCCGGTACGGCCCCGCGCTCCACCTCGGAGCGGTGCGCCAGCACGGCGGCGATCTTCTGCTCCAGCCAGGGCCCGACGTCGACCGCCGCCGTCACCTGGTCGTCCGGCACGCTGTAGGTCGTCTTGAGCGCCCCGACCACCGCCCGCAGCGCCGGCACCGCCGAGTGCGGATGGGTCGCCAGGTATAGGGCGCGCGGCCGCCAGGGAGCACCGGCGTCCGGATGGAACCGCGCAAGCCCGGCCGCCTGGGCGGCGAGCATCGTCACCCGGTGGGTGTGCACATGATCCGGATGCCCCGTCACCCCGCCGTACGCGTCATGCGTGACGACGATCTCCGGACGGAACGCGCGGATGTGCGCCACCAGGTGCCGTACCGCCTCGTCCAACAGCGCATCGCAGAACCGCGCGCGGCCCGGCGCCGACCACGGCACCCGCGCGTCGGCGTACCCCAGCAACCGGGGCTCCCCCGCGCCGAGGATCCGCAGTGCCTCGGCCAGCTCGGCGGCGCGCCCGGTGCCCGCGGCCCATGTCGAGGTGACGACGCCGGTACGGGCGCCCGCGGCCGCGTGCCGGGCCAGCACCCCGCCCGCCGAAAGGGACTCGTCGTCCGGATGCGCGAACACCGCGAGCAGACTCGGTACGGACACGCAAGGACCACCTTCGTGACGGGGATCTGGCGGACGGCTCATAGCGGTCCCGCGTACGCCGTCCGCCCGCCACCATACGGACGGCGCACGGTCAGGCCGCTCACCTCGAACGACATCTCGTTCGTCGCCGGCTCCGGCGGCGGGTGGTAGCGCCCGGCGCACACCGAGAGGGCGACGATGAGATGGGCCCGCCAGGCCTGCCCCACGCCCCGGTGGTCGGCGAAGACCGAGGCGCCGTTCAGCGACCAGATCACACAGCGCGGCCCGAACTCGGTGCGCAGATCCACCCAGGCACCGGGGCGGACCGCTTCGTCATGGAGGTAGCAACTGGCGCTGCGCACACGGTTGGTGAACTCCAGATGGTCGGGGTTGTCCACGTGGTACTCGAACATGTCCACCCCCTGGCCGCCGTCCCGCCAGGTCCTGATCGCCGGCCAGGCGCCGGTCTCCCGGGGCAGCCGCACCCGCGCCTCCAGCACATCGCCCGGCTGCACGGTGAACCCCTCCCGGCTGCCCTCCGTCGTCAGCAGCCCCGTGTCCCAACGGCCGTCCGCCCGGCGGGTGGCCCGGAAGACCCCCGAGCGGCAGTAGCCGGGATCGGGCACCAGCCGGTCCAGCCGGTCCTCGTCCGGATGGGCCGGGCCACCGCCCGGGAACGCCCGCGAACGGCCCGCGACCCACTGGGCCGTGGAGGCGAAGTCCGCCGTGAACACCACCTCGGTCGCGGCCGGAAAACGCGGCGCGCCCGATAACGGGTCGCCCCGCGCCGGTTCGTCCATGTTCATCTCCATGACCGATGTCTCACCGCCTGGGAGCCGGTCATGCGCCCGCGCCATGACTCTTGGCCGGATGCACCCATCCGGGTGAACGGCCGGTATGCCATGCCCGAGGGAAGCGGCCTTCCGGGCAGGCACTCCCCCATAAAGGGAGGCGGTGAACTCGGGCCGCCCGTAAGGCTATTGCTCCGCCGTCTCGTCCTGCTCGGCCAGTCCCTCCGGGCGCCGTCCCCGGGGCTGCTGCGGCTCCGGGCGCACCGGCGAGGGCGGGACCGGGCGGTCCTGCGGCGCGTCGGTGGCCACGGTGACCGGGTCGCCGTAGTGGAGGATCGTCAGCGGGTCGCCCTCCACCAGCCGGTAGCGCACCTGCTTCGGACCGATGTCCACCTTCAGCCGGCGCCCGCGCACCTGCACCGTGAACACCACCCGGGACAGCGCCTCGGGCAGCCGCGGCGCGAAGCCGAGCACATCCGGCCGCTCGTCCTTGCCGAGATGCCAGCGCAGGCCCCCGAAACCGCCGACGACGGCGATCCACGTCCCGGCGAGGGAGGCGATGTGCAGACCGTCGCGGGTGTTGTGCTCCAGGTCGTCCAGGTCCATCAGCGCGGCCTCGGCGAGATAGGCGTACGCCAGCCGGAGGTGCCCGGTCTCGGCGGCGAGCACCGCCTGGCAGCATGCCGACAGGGAGGAGTCGCGCACCGTCAGCGCCTCGTAGTAGGCGAAGTTGCGCGCCTTCTCCTCCTCGGTGAACGCGTACGGGCACTCCATCATCGCCAGCACCACGTCCGCCTGCTTCACCACCTGCTTGCGATACAGGTCGAAGTAGGGGTAGTTGAGCAGCAGCGGGTAGTTCTCCGGCGGGGTCCCCTCGAAGTCCCAGCGCTGGAAGTGCGTGTACCCGGCGGACTGTTCGTGCACGCCCAGGGCCTCGTTGTACGGGATCGCCATCCGGGCCGCCGCGTCCCGCCAGGCCGCGGCCTCCTCGTCGTCCACACCGAGTTCGTCGGCCCGGTCCGGGTGGCGGATGGCCACATCGGCGGCCGCCAGCAGATTCTGCCGGGCCATCAGGTTGGTGTAAAGGTTGTCCCGGGCGATCGCGCTGTACTCGTCGGGCCCGGTGACCCCGTCGATGTGGAAGACGCCCTCCGGATCGTGATGGCCGACGGAGCGCCACAGCCGGGCGGTGTCCACCAGGATGTCGAAGCCCGCCCCGCGCTCGAACTCCTCGTCCCCGGTCGCCGCGATGTACCGGACGGTGGCCAGCGCGATGTCCGCGTTGATGTGGAACGCGGCGGTCCCGGCCGGCCAGTAGGCGGAGCACTCGGCGCCGTCGATGGTCCGCCAGGGGAACACCGCGCCCTCCAGGCCCAGTTGACGGGCGCGTTCGCGGGCCGCGGGCAGCGTGCTGTGCCGCCAGCGCAGGGCCGACGCCACGGTCTCCGGCGCGGTGAACGTCAGCACCGGCATCACATACGCCTCGGTGTCCCAGAAGGAGTGCCCGTCGTACCCGGTCCCGGTCAGCCCCTTCGCGGGGATCGCCCGGTTCTCGCCGCGAGCCGCCGCCTGAAGCACATGGAAGAGGGCGAACCGCACCGCCTGCTGGATCTGCGCGTCCCCCTCCACCTCGACGTCCGCACCCGCCCAGAACTCGTCCAGATACGCCCGCTGTTCGGCGACCAGGCCGTCCCAGCCGGTGCTGACGGCGACCGCCACCGCCCCGTCCACCTGGTCGTGCATGCTCGGCAGCGAACGCTCCCCGGACCAGCCGTAGGCCACGAACTTGACCAGCCGCAACGGCTGTCCGGGCGTCAGATCCGCGGTCACCGTCAACCGGCTGACGTCGGGCTCGCACTGCGCCGACCAGCGGGTGTTGTCGGGCCCCTCCACCAGATGGTCGGCCGCCGCGCCCACCCGCAGCCCGCTGCGGTCGGTGTGGTGCACCAGCCGCAGCCGGGTCTCCTCCGCGTAGTGCTCCTCGGCCGTCAGCGGGGACTCGGTCGCGGCCGCGACCCGGGGATCGCCCTCCACATGGGGGAGTTGCTCATTGGCGACCAGCTCGGACTGGATGGCCACCGAGGCCGGGCCGTCCTCCGGCTCCACCTCGTAGACGACGGCGGCCACCGCGCGCTGGGTGAAGGACACCAGCCGCCGTGAGGTGATGCGGACCGTGCGCCCGCCCGGCGAGGTCCAGCGGGCGGTGCGGCTGAGCACACCGGTACGGAAGTCCAGGACCCGCTCGTGGGACAGCAGTCGGCCGTAGCGCAGATCGCAGGGGTGGTCGTCCACCAGCAGCCGGATGACCTTGCCGTCGGTGACGTTGATCGCGGTCTGACCGGACTCGGGATAGCCGTAACCGGCCTCCGCGTACGGCAGCGGATGCCGCTCGTGGACCCCGTTGAGATAGGCGCCGGGCAGCCCGTGCGGCTCGCCCTCGTCCAGGTTGCCGCGCCAGCCGACATGCCCGTTGGACAGCGCGAACACCGACTCGCTCTGCGCGAGCACATCCAGGTTCAGCTCGGTCTCGCGCAGGGACCAGGGCTCGACGGTGTAACTGGGATGCGTGATCACGGCGACTCCAGAAGTTCCGCCAGGTCGCGTACGACGATGTCGGCGCCGTGCGCCCGGAGCTGTTCCGCCTGCCCCACCCGGTCCACCCCCACGACCAGTCCGAACCGTCCCGCCCGCCCGGCCTCGACACCGGCCAGCGCGTCCTCGAACACGGCCGCCGCGGCGGGCTCCACGGACAGTTCCCGTGCCGCCTCCAGATAGGTGTCCGGCGCGGGCTTGCCGCGCAATCGCCGCTCGCGGGTCACCACCCCGTCGACCCGCTCGTCGAACAGGTCCGCGATACCGGCGGCGGCCAGCACGTCCCGGGCGTTCGCGCTGGACGACACCACCGCGCAGGCCAGACCCGCCGCGCGGACCTCGTGCAGAAGGCGCACCGAGCCCTCGTACGGCTCCACGCCGTCCTCCCGGATCCGGCGCAGCACCAGCTCGTTCTTGCGGGCTCCCAGCGCCTGGACCGTCTCGGCGTCCGGCGGATCCTGCGGCGACCCCTCGGGCAACCGCACCCCGCGCGCCGCGAGGAACGTCCGCACCCCGTCCTCCCTGGGCCGCCCGTCCACATACTCGTCGTAGTCCCGCACCGCGTCGAAGGGCACGAACTCCGTGCCCTCGCGCCGCGCGCGCTCTCGCAGAAAGGCGTCGAACATCTCCTTCCAGGCCGCCGCGTGCACCTTGGCGGTCTGGGTGAGCACCCCGTCGAGATCGAACAGACAGGCGCGTACATGTGCGGGAAGCCGGGGCATGCTCCGAGGCTAGGAGCCACCGGTCACCGACGGCGAGGGGACACCGGCCCGGCGCGCCGGAAGGCACCCGCTCGGTGGAGGCGCGCGCCGAGGCGCATGACAGGATGCGCGGATCATGAGTGCTGACTGGTACATCCTCATCGAGGAAGACATACAGGACACAAAACATCTGCAGGCCGTCGAGTTCAGGCTGCATCACTGGAAGCTGGCGGCCGCGCACCGCGTCAAGGGGGACGAGGCCAGGATCGCCGCCGTGGCCGAGGACGCGGCGCTGCACCACCTGCCGACCACCCTGACCCGCTACGCCAAACCGGGGGACCGGCCCGCGCGGCACGCCTTTCTCGCCCAGGACGGCTCATGGGTGGTGCTCGTCGGACTGCGAGGACACCAGTGCCACATACGGGTGAGCACCGCTCGGCTCATGCATGTGCACGAGGAGAAGGAGACCCCGCCGAAGACCCTCAAGGAGATGCTTCGCGGCGCGTGGCAGGGGCCGCCGCCCCCGGAGCAGCCCTGGTCCCCACCGGCGGAGGACGAGGGCGGGGACCGGAGTCGGACCGTACTGGCGGAGAGGGCAGGATTTGAACCTGCGTGGACCCTGTAAGGATCCGACCTCGAGGCGAGCTCGCCGGTCCCCGATAAACCACTCCGGGCACCTCTCCCTGTTCCCGGTCCGGGGCGGTGCCCCGTTCCGTTCACAAGAAGAGGATGGCAGCGGCCCCTGACAGGGTGCTGATGTGTCCCTGACGCGTCAGGGGCGGCCCCGGGGACAGGAGATGTCCGTGGCCGGCAGTCGGCCGGTCGCGAGGTAGGCGTTCACCGCGTTGTCCACGCACGCGCTGCCGAAGATGCCGAACACCGCGTGCTGGTCGGCGTCGTGCAGGGTTATCAGACGGGAGCTGGGCCAGCCCCGGTGGACCGTCTCGGCGCCGGAGTAGAGGGTGCGCGGGTCGCCGGTGGCGTTCACCAGCAGCGCCGGGAGATCGGTGCGGATGGTGGTGGGCCGTTCGCGCGGGGGACCCCAGAACGCGCAGGCGTTGATGTTGTTCGTGACGGGCGCGAACAGCCGGTCCCGGGGGTCGGCCCGCCGCAGATCGCGCCAGTACGTCTCCGGATCGCGGGGCGCGGTCCCGTCGGCGCACAGGATCGCCGTCTGCGCGCTGCCGTAGGCGGAGTCGTGTCCCGTCAGCAGGAACTGGAGCAGGTCGGCCAGCCAGGGGGACGGGGACACCGGGCGCCCCTCGGCGGCGCGCCGCAGCTCCCGCACACCCTGGGCGAAGTCGCCGAAGGCCGAGGGGTAGTCCTGGGAGAGGCCGTTGAAGATGATGGTGGGGACGATCTGGTCGTCCACCCGGTAGTCGCCCACCCGCAGCGGAGCCCGCTCGGCGGCCGACCGGATCGCCTCCACCGTGGCGAGGACCGCGCTCCCGGTACGGCCCAGGCCGTAGTCCTTGTCGTGTGCGGCGGCCCAGTCCGCCCAGTCGCTCAGGGCGTGTTCCCCGGCGGCTTCCGTGCCCCGCAGCAGCCGGGGGCCGTAGCGGGCGGGGTCGATCACCCCGTCAAGCACCACGCGGTCGGTGCGGCCGGGGAACATCGTGGTGTACACCTCGCCGAGGTAACTGCCGTACGAGTAGCCGAGATAGGAGATCCGGCGCTCGCCCAGCGCGGCCCGGATCACGTCCATGTCGCGGGCGCTGTCGCGGGTGCTCGCGTACGGCACCAGGTCGCCCGCGCGGGTGCGGCAGCGGTGGGCCAGGTCGGCGGAGAAGGACACCATGCGGTCGAACCCGGCACGGTCCGTGCCCGCCCCGCGGATCATGCTGCCGGTCGGCCAGCCGCAGTCCAGCGCGGTGCTGCGGCCCACGAAGCGGGGATCCACCCCCACCACGTCGTACCGCCCGCCGACGTCCTGCATCGCCTTGCGCACCCACGGCGGATCACCGATGGTCTGCCCGCCGGGACCGCCGCTGTTGAGCACGAGCGCGCCGACGCGGTGCGCGGAGTCGGTGGCCCGGATCCGGGAGAGCGCGACGGTGATCGTACGGCCGTCGGGGTGTGCGTAGTCCAACGGCACGGTGACATCGGTGCATCGGGCGCCCGCCTGCTCCAGTTCCTTGCCGGTCTCGTCGTCCGGGCCGAGCAGGCAGCTCTTCCAGGTGAGGTGCTGGTGGTGGTAGCGGGCCAGGGGGTCGGCGGGGGCCGCCGGAGCGGCGGGGGCGGCGCTCAGGGTGAGCGCTCCGGCCAGGCACAGCGCGGCCACCGGTCCTGTCCGTGCCAGGAGCCCGGGTAAGCGGCGTCCGCGGCGCCGGTCGGCTGCGCGGGAGGTGGTCATGCGATGGTCCTTCCGTTGGGGGAGCCTTCGTCGCAGAAGGCCTTGTCCACGACGTCGAGGAAGTCCAGTTCGGCCTGGAGGGTCGCGGGTATTTCGTTCAGCGCGACGGCGACATCGCGCCCACCCGGTCCCACGGCCACCAGCGCCCGGTGCCCGCCCGGTACCGTCCCGGCATGCCCCCACCAGGCGCCGCCGCAGGACAGCGGGGTCGTGATCAGACCGAGTCCGTAGCGCGCACCGGGCCAGAGCCGGTCGGGGTCGGCGGCCACCGTGTGCCGCATCTCGGCGAACTGGGCCGCCGGCAGCAGCCGTCCGCCGAACAGCGCGGCGGCGAATCGCGTCAGGTCCTCCGGCGTGGACACCAGGGCGCCGCCGACGTCCCCGAAGGTCATGTTCCAGTCGGTGCCGTCGACCCGGTGGCCCTCGGCGTTCGTGAAGTAGCTGTGGGAATGGGGGCCTTTGATGCGGGTGTCGTCGCCCGGCCAGTAGGTGTCGCGCAGCCCGAGCGGCACGAGGACACGGCGGGTGATCTCCGCCTCGGGCGAGTGCCCGGTGACCGCCCGGACGATCAGTCCGGCGACGACGTAGTTGGTGGTCGCGTAGTGCCAGGTCTGTGCCGGGCGCGGCAACCGGAGCGCACGGGCTATGAGTTCGCGCGGTTCGAAGTGGCGACGCCGCAGCGCCCCCGGATTCGCCCACTCGGGTGCTTCGAGGTAGTCGGGCAGACCGCTGGTGTGCCGCAGGAGCTGTCGGACGGTGATCCGGCGGCCGTCGTAGCCATGCCCCTGGATCAGACCGGGCAGATAGCGCTCGACCGGTGCGTCCAGGGACAGCCGGTGCTCGGCGGCGAGTTGCAGGACCACGGTGGCGGTGAAGGTCTTGGTGACACTGCCGATCCGCAGCCGGTCCGTGGTGTTCATCGGGCGGCCGGTGCGCAGGTCGGCCACTCCGTCCGTGACGGACCAGCGCGCGCAACCCGGCGCCGCCGCACGTCCGTTGACAAGGACCGCGGCTCCGGCGATCCGGTCCGCGGTGACCAGCCGGTGCACCGACCGCCGTACCGCCTCATGCGTGCCGCACGCCCGGGACGCCGCCGGTGCCCGGGCGGCGGCCAGTGGCGCTGCGAGCAGCACCAAGGCGACGGCCCCGGCCATGAGCGCCGTACCTCTGCGAAGCGCGGCTGAAAGTAAAGGAATTGCCATGCGCACCACGGTAGAGATCGCCCACGGCACGATCACTCCGGCAGGCAGCCGGACCGGCAGGGGGGCCAGCCCCACCTCGCGAGCGGTGGAAAACCGGAAGTCCCTGCGGTCGGCTACCCCGCGACGAGCGCCTTGCCGTACACCGTGGAACTGCGCCGCACCGTCATCCCGATCCGCTCGTACAGCGCCAGCGCCCCCGTGTCCGAATGCGTCCACAGGACACAGCTCCGCCTGCCCCCGAGGTAGAAGGCGCGGAACGCCTCTCGCAGCAGCAGCCGGGCGATACCCCGGTCGCGCCGGTCGCGGCGGACGGCGACCCGCTCGACGTAGCCCTCGCCGCCGTCCACGTCCCCCGGGTCCAACGACAGCACCGCTCCGACCAGCCGGTCGCCCTCGAAGGCGAGCGGTGACGCCGACGGGGCGAACGTCGCCCGCCCGACCGTGAGCCGCGCCCACTCGGCGTACGGCTTCCGCCGCCGCTGCCACTCGTCGAACGCGTCCTCGGTGAGCCGGTACGCGGCCTCCTCGTCGCCCGCGCGAAACGCCCGCACCGTGATCCCCGCGGGCGGCTCCGGCACCACCGGTTCGCCGGGCATCGGCATCTCCAGCAGCCACTCGGTGACCACCCTGACGTACCCGCCCGAGCGCAGCAGTGCCGCGGCCGCGAGATCACTGTCGGAGACCGTCTGGGCCAGCCGGTCGCCGCCCAGTTCCCGGGCCCGTGCCTCGGACCAGGCGAGCAGGGCGCTGCCGAGCCCGCGCCCCCGGTGACCGGGGTGCACATGGACGGTGGCCCGCCGCCCCCGCACCCACCCCCATGCGGCCGGGTCCCCGGCGGGACCGGTGACCAGCACCGTGTCGCACGCGGCGGCGTCCCCGGCCATGCCGAGATCGGCCGCGATGCGATCGGCGTCGGTCGTGGCCAGGCCGTGCAGCGCGCGCTCGCCCGCGCCGACCAGGCGGTGCACCGCGTCGGTGTCGGCGGTGGTGGCGGGGCGGACTCGATAGCCGGCCGGCCATGCTCCCGCGGAAGGATCAGCCATGGAGGAACCCTGCACCGGCACACCCCACCGGAAACAGGGAGAAGGCCCCCGGCCGGCGCTGACACCGCCCAGGGGCCCCTTCCTGCCCGGTCGGGTACGTCAGCCGTCGTTCTCCGACGACGGGATGTACGCGCCCGGGACGTCGTTCGGCGCGTACAGCTTCTTCTCACCGGGATAAGGCTTGGCCCAGTTGTGGGTCTGGTACCACGTGTAGTGGTTCATCTGGGCCGGGTTGGCGTAGTCGGGCACCGCGTTCGGGCCGGTCAGCCGCTGCTTGGACTTCCAGCTGTCCCACTGCGCCGCGAGCGGCTTCTCGGCCGCCGGCACCTTCGTGGCGGGCACCGCGGCGGCCTTCGGGTCCTGCGGCGCCGGGGTGTCCACACCGCAGGACGGCGGGGTGCTCAGACCGTCGGTCAGCGAGGTCCGGTTGGGCAGCGCCGTGAACGGCGTGTAGTCCGGGTGCCCGGTGAACGCCCCGGTCATCGGGGTGGCCGCGCTGTCCTTCTGGTTCATCGGGTGGATCCCGAGGATCTGCTCGATGGTGCGGATCACCGTGATCTGCGAGTAGTAGTGGCTGTCGACCTCGCCGTGCTGCGACCAGGGGCTGATGATCTGGATCGGGGCGCGGTGGCCGTCGACGTGGTCGAGACCCGCCTGGGAGTCGTCCTCGACGACGAAGATCGCCGAGTCCTTCCAGTACGGGCTGTGCGAGATCTGGTCCACGATCTTGCCGGTGGCCAGGTCGTTGTCCGCGACCTGCGCGCTCGCGCTCGCCGGACCGCCGGTGTGGTCGCTGGAGAGCCAGAACATGTTCAGGTTCGCCGGACCGTTCTTCTCGAAGTCCTGCTTCCAGACCTGCTCCCGGTAGACGTCCGGCACGCTGGTGTCGAACTTCGCGAAGCCGTGCACCGACACATCGTTCAGGGACGGGATCGGCGAGGACGAGTTCAGGGTGTAGGCGGAACCCTGGCCCGTCGCGTCCATGTTCTTGGCGTCGCAGTACAGGTTCTGCCAGCTGGAGCCCGACGGCTTGGTCAGGAACTGCTGGAACTCGCCGAAGTCCCGCACCGACTTGCCCGCCGCCTGCGCACCGGTCCACAGGAACCCGGACTTCTGGTGGCCGAGAGCGTCGTCCTCGGTGTCGTAACTGCGCGCGTACTCACCGGCGGAGGACTCGGTGTACTCCGGATTGTCCGCCTGCATCAGCCAGTTGTGGCCCTCGGCGGAGTTGGTGCCGATGTCGTACGTGTTGTCGTACAGGCCGAACTGCGAGGCCATCGCGTGCTGGTTGGGCGTGACGTTCTCGCCGAACTGCGTCAGCGACGGGTCGCCGTTGCCCTCGGGCATGTCGCCGAGCACCTGGTCGTAGGTGCGGTTCTCCTTGACGATCAGGAAGACGTGCTTGATCGTCGACGGGTCGCCGAGGCGCGCCGGGACCGGCACCGGCCGGGCGTGGCCCTTCCCCTTGGCGAACTTCACCGAGCCGGCGGTCCAGCCGTTCTGCCGGAACACCTTGGACGTCTGGGCCCGGATCACGCTGTCGTCGGGCAGTGTGAAGCGCTGCACGCTCGACGTGGTGTCGTGGGTGCCGTGCCCGGCGCTGGTGGTGGGCCGCAGCGCGTCGATGCCGCGGGTGTTGGAGACCACCACCTGCCTGCCGACGCTCGCGATCTCCGAGGGGAAGTAGTCCGTCGGCAGCAGACCGACGTAACTCACCGGCTCCAGCGGGCTGTTGTAGCGGTAGACGGCGACCGCGTTCGCCCGGCCGAGCGTCACCAGCAGATGCCCGTCGTCGGTGAGGGTCACCGCGTCGGGTTCGTAGCCCACCGCCGCCTCGGGCCACGGCTGGGTGGAGATCCTCTGCACGACCTTGTCCTTGGCCGTGTCGATGACCGACACGTCGTTGCTCGCCGTGTCGGTGACGAACAGCGCGCCCTTCTTGGCGTACAGGGCGGTCGGGTGCAGCCCGACGTCGATACTGCTCGCGGCGTCGGCCGGGTGCGCCAGGTCGATGACGCTGACCGTGCCGGTGGTGGTGGCGCCGGTCTTCGGGTCGGCCGGCACCTGGGTGCCGTACGAGTTGATGGTGGTGTCGCCGGGCTTCGCCGGGCGCCCGCCCTCGTTGCTCACGTACAGCTTGTCGCCGACCTGCGCCAGGTCGCGCGGGGCGTTGCCGACGGGCCAGCTCTGCCTGATGCTCCCGGTCGCCGTGTCGATGGCGACCACCCGGTTCTGGCCGTTGACCGCCGAGTACACGGTGGAGCCGTCGGCCGAGAACACCGCGGCGCCCACCAGCGCGTGCTTGGTGCCCTCCGCCGGGATGGTGATGTACGTCGGGTCGGCGACCGTGCCGTCCGCGTTCACGGTGAAGCGGGTGTAGCCGTCGGTCTGGCCGAGCCACAGCTGCTTGCCGTCGGGGGAGTAGGTGGGGCCCTCCTGGCCGACGTCGTTGCCCTTGATGCGCGGGCTGGACGAGGCGGCGTTGCCGACGATCTGCTGCACCTGCCAGCCGTTGAGGTCCACGACGGCCAGCGCGCCGTTGCCGTCGGTGATCGAGGCGGCCAGGTGGGTGCCGTCTGGGCTGACGGTGGACGACATGATCTTGCCGTTGTTCACGACCAGGTGCCTGCCGTACGGCGCGAGGTACTGGTCACTGGAGATGACCTGGCCCCTGTGGGTTCTCTGGCCGACCTGCTCGGTGCCGAACTGGTGGGTCCCCGCGAAGGCGGCACCGGCGGCGACGAGCGCGAGCGCGGAGGTCCCAGCGGTCACCAGCGGTATCCGGCGGCCGAAGCGTCTGGACAGAAAGCCCGGGCGCTCCTTCCGGACACGCCTGCGGCGGCGTGTTACCTGCATGGGTCATCCCTTCGAAGTGGGGAGCAGCTCGACGTTGCCGTCGAACTGCCATAGCGGGTTCGGCGCGTCCCCCTCGGGGGTGCGCACCAGGAAGTAGCCGTTCACTTCCTTCGGGCCGTCGCCGTCGGCGACGAACCGCCCGTCCGAGGTGACGTCGAGCTGGTAGACGGCCGTACCCGTGGCCTCGACGCCGGGCAGATGCCAGGACACGACACAGCGCCAGTCGTTGCCCGGCCCCCGGGCGGCGACCCTGTCGCTGCCCTTGTCGCACGCCGCCGTGGCCCTCAACTGCGCCTCGGTGACGGCCGGTCGGTGGAGCTGCTCGGTCTGCATCCGGTACAGATGGGCGAAGGCGGTGGCGAGCGAGCGCTGTACCTTGTCCTGCTCGATGCCGGAGCCCGAGACCCCGGTCGCCGGTGCGATCACGGCCGCCGACACGGCGAGCAGCCCTGCGAGCGGCAGGAGTCCCGCCGTCACCGCGCGCCTGCCCGAGCCGTCGTAGCCCAGATCGGTGAAGTCCCGCCGCAGGAACAGCACATGGGCCAGCACGGTCGCGGTGAGGGCCCAGGCGAGGCTCACCGCGACGCCGATGAGCAGCGGGCCGACCTGCCCCGGGCTGGTGAACAGGCCGTTCCAGGCGATGAAGGCGTACCCGGGCAGCGCGAGGCGTACGACGAGGGGCAGCGGCAGCATCTGGGCGAGCTGCATCGCGAGCGCCACGACCGCGGGCAGCAGCAGCCCCATCGGGGAGCGGCCGAGGGTCACGGAGCCGAGCAGCCCGATTCCGGCGAGCGCCAGCGTCGGCGCGAGCACGGCGACCCAGGCCAGCAGGACCTTGACGGCGGCGTCCGAGGGCGCGAGCAGATGGCCGTCGAGGCCGACCAGCGGCTGGTCGCCGACCGCCAGCAGTCCGCCGACCGCGCCGGAGACGGCCAGCCCGGCCACGAGCAGCAGGATGACGGTCAGGCTCGCCAGGGTCTTCGCGACGAAGATGCGCCGGGCCGACCGTACGACCACGAGCAGATGCCGCCAGGTGCCCAGCCGGTCCTCGGCCGCGAACACATCACCGGCGACCACCGAGGTGAGCAGCGGCAGCGCCCAGGTGCCCGCGAATCCGAGCACCACCAGCGGTCCGGCCCAGCCGGTGGCGTGCATCCAGCGCCCGAACAGGGTGTCGGAGGGCAGGGTGCTCTGCACGCTCACCCCGGCGACGAACAGCGCGGGCACGATCCAGCAGGCGAGCACCAGCAGCCGGATCCGCCACTGCGACACCAGCTTGACCAGTTCGAAGCGGTAGGCGCGCGGCACGGAGACCGGGCGGGCGGGGGCGGGGCGCTCCGCCGCCAGGGTCGCGGTCATCGGCCGGCCTCCTGCTTTCCCTGCTGGGCCCGCTGCTCGGCCTGATCCCGCTGTTCCCGCTGTTCGGTGAGCGCGAGGAACGCGGCCTCCAACGGGGAGACCACGGGCGCCAGTTCGCGCACCGCGATGTCCGACCGCACCACCTGGGACACCAGTCGGTCGAGCGCGGGCACCGGCGCCCGTACGACGAGCACCTCGTCGCTGTGGCGCGTCCCGCCGTCCTCGACGACCCGGACGCCCTCCGCCCCGGCCGCCAGCCGGCGTGCGGACGCGGGGTCGGAGGTGAGCAACCGGTACTCCAACTCCTGGTCCTCGGCGGCCAGTTTGCCGAGCGGACCGGAGAAGACGACCCGGCCGGTGGCGAGGATGGTCACCTCGGAGCACAGCGCCTCGACGTCGTCCATCCGGTGGCTGGAGAGCACCACGCTCGTGCCGTCCGCCACGAGCCGGTTCAGGACCCGGTGCACATGCCGCTTGCCCGAGGGGTCGAGGCCGTTGGACGGCTCGTCCAGGACGAGCAGCCGGGGCCGGGTGAGCAGGGCGGCGGCGAGCCCGAGGCGCTGCCGCATGCCGAGCGAGAAGCCGCGCACCCGGTCGTCGGCGACATCGCGCAGACCGACCTCGGTGAGCACCTCCCCGATCCCCGCGGTGCGCGCGTCGCGTCCGCGCAGCGAGACCAGCGCGGCCAGGTTCTGCCGGGCGGTCAACGACGGGTACAGGCCCGGCCCGTCGACGAAACCGGCCACTCCGTCAACGGCCGAAAGAGCGCGCCCCACCGGCACGCCGAGGATCTCCAGAGCGCCCCCGTCGGCGACGGCGAGCCCGAGCAGCAGGCCGAGCAACGTGGTCTTCCCGGCACCGTTCGGCCCGACCAGGCCATGGATCTGACCCTCAGTCACCTCCAGGTCGACACCGTCGAGCGCGACCACATCACCGAAGCACTTCGTGATCCCGCGCGCCCGCACCGCGAGCACTACGTCCATGAACTCCTCCTTCGAGACCGCAAGGACCGTAGGCGGGCGCCGAACAACCCTGGCAGGGAGGTGAGTTGAACGTTCCGGGAACGCGGGACAACAGATGTTCGACACATCGCGCGCTCCCCGCACCCGGCCCGACCCGGACCGCGTGGCACCCCCCGCCCCCACCCGCGCGTGCGCGTCCGGCGCCTCCCCTGTCCCACGGGTGCGGCGCCGCAGCGGTCACCCTAGAGCGCGATCCGCCCGGCAGGGGGGCCGTACCGCGATGCCCGGCCAGCGGCGCTCGCGGTCGGGGCACACAGCCTGGCCGGGTACCCTGCTCCCCCCACCGCGCCGGCCGTCGTATTGCCGAAGCGTGACCGGACACTGGCGTACAGGTGGCGTCGGCCAGGCCCTACACTCACTTGGTAGCCGCAAGCAACGGAATGTGAGTGATGATCGGCACAGAGAGCCGCAGAGGCCATGAGGGCGCCGTACGGACGGACGACGCGCGGACGGACGACACGCCGTCCGCCGGGGCGACGTACACCGCGGCCGTGACCACGACCGTGCTCGCGGAGGCCATGAGCGCCGAGGCCGCCGCGATCGCGGAGACCGTGAGCGCCGAGGCCGCCGCGTCGGGCCTGGGCGCCGAGATGGTCCGCCTCATGCGGCTCTTCGCCGCCTGGACCCAGCGCGCCGGATTCGAGTGCGGGGCCGCCGACCGTGTGCTGCTCGCCCGGCTGGTGACCTGCGGCCGGCGCCGCGCGACCGATCTGGCGGGGGACGTCTTCCTCGACCTGTCGACGGTCAGCCGGCAGGTGCGCTCGCTGGTGGACCGGGGACTGG
This sequence comes from Streptomyces sp. LaBMicrA B280, assembly GCF_049222185.1. Classification (NCBI taxonomy): domain Bacteria; kingdom Bacillati; phylum Actinomycetota; class Actinomycetes; order Kitasatosporales; family Streptomycetaceae; genus Streptomyces; species Streptomyces sp. LaBMicrA B280. Next base: position 157,148 of record NZ_JBMJCT010000007.1, read on the forward strand.
TGGAACGCCACCCGGACCCGGAGGACCGGCGCGGCTCGCTGCTCAGCGCGACCGAGGCCGGTCGCACCGCGTACCGGAGCGCCGTACGCCGCCGCGAGGCGGAACTGACCCGGCTCCTCGAACCGTGGCCGGCCGAGGACCGCGCCCTTCTCACCCGTCTGCTGAAGCGCCTCAACGACGACCTGGTGGACAGCACGTACACGAGCCTCGGAACCGGGCAGCACCCGGTGGGCGAGGCGAGGCAAGGAGATCTGCACGCATGACCATGTCCGCGTCCCCGGCCCGCGGGGGAACATCAGCGATATCCGCGCCGCCACCACCGGCCGGCCGGCTGACGCACCGCCAGATCATGACGATCCTCAGCGGTCTCATGCTGGGCATGTTCCTCGCCGCCCTCGACCAGACCATCGTCAGCACCTCGATCCGCACCATCGCGGACGATCTGCACGGACTCAGCGCGCAGGCGTGGGTCACCACCGCCTACCTGATCACGTCGACCATCAGCACCCCGCTGTACGGCAAGCTCTCCGACCTCTACGGCCGCAAACCGTTCTTCCTCGCGGCCATCACGATCTTCATCGTCGGCTCGGCGGCCTGTTCCTTCGCCACCTCGATGAACGAGCTGTCGGCCTTCCGTGCCTTCCAGGGCATCGGCGCCGGCGGTCTGATGTCGCTGGCGCTCGCGATCATCGGTGACATCGTGCCGCCCCGCGAGCGCGCCCGCTACCAGGGCTACATGCTCGCCATGTTCGGCTCCTCCAGCGTCCTCGGCCCGCTGATCGGCGGCTTCCTGGCCGGTCGCAGCAGCATCCTGGCCATCGCGGGCTGGCGCTGGGTGTTCCTTGTCAACGTCCCGGTCGGCATCATCGCGCTCTTCGTCGTCGCCAAGGTGCTGAACCTCCCGCACACCCGGCGCGAGCACCGCATCGACTGGTGGGGCGCGCTCACCATCGCCATCGGCGTGGTGCCGCTGCTGCTGGTGGCCGAGCAGGGCCAGACCTGGGGCTGGACCTCCACCAAGTCGTACGTCTGCTACGCCGTCGGCGTGGTCGGCCTGATCGCCTGGGTCTTCGTGGAGCGGGCCATGGGCGACGAGGCGCTGATCCCGATGCGCCTGTTCCGCAGCTCCGTGTTCAGCAAGATGAGCCTGCTGTCCGTGCTCATCGGCATGGGCATGTTCGGCGGGATGATGATGGTCCCGCTGTACCTCCAGATCGTGAAGGGCGTCAGCCCCACCAAGTCCGGCCTGCTGATGCTGCCGCTGATGGTGGGCATGATCGCCGGAACCATGGTGGTCGGCCGCATCATCTCCAAGACCGGCAAGTACAAGATCTTCCCGATCATCGGCACGGTCCTGCTGGTCGCCGCCATGCTGCTGTTCCACTACCGGGTCCAGTGGGACAGCCCGCTGCCGGAGACCATGGCCTACATGGCGCTGTTCGGCCTCGGCCTCAGTGGCTGCATGCAGATCCTGACCCTGGCCGTGCAGAACTCCGTCGAGCCCAAGGACATGGGCGTCGCCACCGCGTCGGCCACCTTCTTCCGGCAGATGGGCGGCACCGCCGGTACGGCGATCTTCCTGTCCGTGCTGTTCAGCACCGTCGGCGACAAGATCAGCTCCGCGTTCCGGTCGGCCGCCCAGACGCCCGCGTTCCAGGCCGCCCTGCACGATCCGGCCGTGCGCGCCAACCCGGCGAACGCCCCCGTGCTGGACATGCTCAAGCACCCCGCGGCGAGCGGCGGCGGCTCGGGGGTGCTGGACGACTCCTCCTTCATCCAGCAGCTCGACCCGCGGCTGGCCCAGCCCTTCAAGGAGGGCTTCACCGACGCGATGCACGTGGTGTTCCTGTGCGCCGCGGCCATCATGGTGCTCGGCTTCCTGGTCGCGGTGTGGACCAAGGAGGTGCCGCTGCGCAAGGTCTCCGGCCTGGAGGCACGCGCCGCCGAGGCGAACGGCACGCAGGCCGAGGCCGCCGATGTGAAGGACGCCCAGGTGAACGCCGTGGCGGCCGACAGCGGCCAGGCGCCCGCCGTCCCGCTCGTCGAGGACGCCCCGGTGGCCGTCGGATCCGGGCCCGCCACGGGTCAGCTCGTCCGCGGCCGGGTCCTCGACGGCGCGGACGCCCCGGTCGCGCAGGCGGCGGTCACCCTGATCGACGTCCGCGGCCGGCAGCTCGACCGCGCGGTCAGCGCCGTGGACGGCACCTATGCGGTGTCGGTGCCCGGCGCCGGTACCTATGTGCTGATCGGCGCCGCCGGTGCCCGTCAGCCGCAGGCCGTCACCGTGCTGGTCGGTGACGAGCCGGTGGTCTGCGACCTCGTCCTCGGCGGCAGCGGCGCCGCGCTCGCCGGATCCGTCCGGGACGCGGTCCAGGGCAACCCGCTGCCGGGCGCCCTGCTGGTCGCGACCGATCTGCGCGGTGAGGTCGTGACCTCCGCGACCTCCGCCGCCGACGGTGGCTTCTCGCTGGCGGACCTCGTCCCGGGCAGCTACACCCTCGCCGTGAACGCGCCGGGCTACCGTCCGGCCGCCGTCCCCGTCGAGGTCACCCCGGGCGCGGCCGAGCCCTGCGAGATCCGTCTCGAAGCCGGTGCCCAGCTGCACGGCGTCATCAGCGCCGCCATCGGCGGGCCGCTCGGCGACGCCAAGGTGACGCTGCTGGACGCGGCCGGCAATGTGCTCGGCACCGCGACCACCGGCGCCGACGGCGCCTACGGGTTCACCGACCTCGACCTCGGTGAGTACACCGTCATCGCCAGCGGGTACGCCCCGGTCGCCTCCTCCGTCCGGGTGGACGCCGGTGGCACCACGGACTTCGACCTTGAACTGTCCCACGAGGACAGCGCCAAGTAGCGAGTGCGGAGCGCCCCCGGGGGCGCTCGATCAGGGCCCGCGATCCACCGGATCGCGGGCCCTGACGTCATGTGCGGGCCCCCGTAGGGGTCGCGCCCGGGTCCCTCGGAAGAGGCCGTCGACCGATCAGTCCGCGTCGTCCGGCGGCAGACTCGGTACATCGGCGCGGAAGAGGCTGATCAGCAGCCCGTACGGTGCCCCGTGCGCCGGGTCCGCCGGATGCGGGCCCTCGGCCAGCGCGCGCACCCGCTCCTCCAGCGCGTGTGCCTCGGCGTCGCTGAGCCAGAGATGACGCAGCACCGTGTCCGACGCCTGTCCCGGCGCGCTCGGCACCATCTCGTCGAGCGCGGCCCTGATCAGGAACTCGGCCCCGCCGGTACCCTCCGGATCCATCGTGAAGGTGCGGCTGACCAGCGCGAAGTACTGCTCGGTGCCGCCGCGCACCTGACGGGTCTCGGTGAGCCGCACCAGCCCGGCCGTACGCAGCACCCGTACGTGGTAGCCGATGGTGCCCTTGCTCATCCCCAGCGCGTCGGCGAGCTGCCGCAGCGTCGCGGGGCGCTGGCGCAGCAGGTTGACCATGCGATGCCGTATCGGGTGCCCGAGGGCTTTGAACTGCGCGGCCGAGTGCAGCACCAGATGGCCCTGCTCGTCGTGGGTGGTCTCGGGGGCGTCGTCGGGTGGCTGTTGCGCTGCCATGAGGGGAAGTGTCTATGAAACTAAATGCTTTTGACAACTTCGCCGCGGGGCCGCAGAATCCTGCGTCAGGAAGTGGCGAGAAAAGTCGCCACTTAACCGGGACGGTCGTTCATCACGCCAAGGAGTTCCATGCCCCTCTCCACAGCCCAGGTCGCCACCGCGCGCTCCGCCCGCTACATCAAGCAACTCGTCTCGCACATGGGCCACAAGGCCACCGCCACCCTCACCCCCGACGGCCGCGGCACCATCACGGTGACCGCCGGCACCTGCACCCTCACGCCCACCCCGGACCGGCTTGAGCTGACCGCCAGCGCGCCCGACGCGGAGCGACTGGCCCGGGTCGAGGACGTGATGGCCCGCCATCTGGTGCGCTTCGCCCCCCAGGAGCGGCTCACGGTCGAGTGGACGGCCCCGCTGTGCGGCGGCGACCTGGACCCCACCCATCCCCTCGTCGGCGAGTACCTGCTCGACCATCACACCCCGGCCGACGACGTCCTCGGGGAACTGGCCGCCGCCACCCGCGAGGCCGCGGCCGACGCCGCGCACATGCAGGTCTCCGCCGACGAGGGCGCCCTGCTCACCCTGCTGACCCGGCTGACGGATGCCCGTCTGGCGGTCGAGGTCGGCGTCTTCACCGGCTACTCGTCTCTGTGCATCGCTCGCGGCCTGGCCGCCGGGGGACGGCTGCTGGCCTGCGACGTCAGTGAGGAGTGGGCGGCCGTCGGGCGGCCGTACTGGGAACGCGCGGGTGTCGCCGACCGGATCGATCTGCGTATCGCCCCGGCGCTTCAGACGCTGCGCGCGCTGGCTCCCGAACCGGCCGTCGACATCGCCTTCATCGACGCGGACAAGGAGAACTACCCGTTCTACTACGAGGAGTTGGTGTCCCGACTGCGTCCCGGCGGCCTGGTGGTGCTGGACAACGTGTTCCTCGGCGGGCGGGTCCTCGACCCGGCGTACCAGGAGGAACGGTATGTGACGATGCGGCGGCTCAACGACCTGATCGCGGCGGACGAGCGGGTGGACGCGGTGATGCTGCCGGTGCGGGACGGGGTGACGGTCGCGCGGCGGCGTTGAGTCGGTGCGGTCGGATGCCGCGGTCACCAATTGGTGTGGGCGGTGATCCAGTCGGCCAGGGCCTGATCGTCGGTGGTGGCTCGTCCGCCCGTAAGGGTGCCTTCGACGGCGGGCGGCAGGCCCGGGGCGCAGGAGAGAGGGGTGGCGGAGAGCCGGAGGTGGGTGAGGTGGCCGTAGGGGCCCTCGTCGGCGGACGGGCCGAGGATCAGGGCGTGGGTGGGGGTGCGCCAGACACGGTGCGTCAGGGCCGGACCGTGGGCCGTGGTGTGCGCGGAGACCAGGGCCCGTTCCGGGGCCGCGCCGAGCACCTCGGTGACCGCCCCCGCGGCCTGGGCGAGGACGGCCTCGCAGTCCTGATCGGTGGCGGGCCGTATGCCGCGCCAGCCGGGCAGCCGCTCCCACCCCTCCATGTACCCGTTCAGCCAGGTGCCGTTGACCATTCCCTCGTCGTCCGGGTCCACGGGGTACATCTCCCCGAAGACGAGGAAGGCGCGCGCGGTCAGCTCACCGAACGGGCTGAAGACATCGCTGCACAGCACATGCCCGTGCCCGGTGCGGAACGACTCGCACACCAGGTCCTCCCGCTGCCAGCCGCGCCGCCGTAGCTCCGCCTCGACGGAGTCGTCGTCCTCGTCGTCCTTGTCGACGGGGGACACGTACGGCAGGGCGACCAGTTCGGCGACGGCCTCCGCGGTCAACGGCCGTTGGGTGAGGGCGTGGACGGGTATCGGCATGGCGATCACCCTAAGGCTCTGGGCAGTTGCAGTCGTGACCGATGGGGGGCGTCCGGGAGGGGCCGCCCGGGGTGCGCGCGGACGACGGCTCAGTGTGCCTCTTGACTTGGAGAGCACTCCAATTCGTAGCGTTCGGGCATGAGTACCGCACAGCACAAGATCGGATCCGGATTCGGCGCCACCAGCACCGCCGACGAGGTTCTGCGGGGCATCGACCTCAGCGGGGGACTGGCCCTGGTCACCGGGGGATACTCGGGGATCGGGCTGGAGACCACGCGCGCGCTGGTCAAGGCCGGCGCCCGGGTCGTCGTACCGGCGCGTCGTCCGCGGACTGCGGAGCAGGCGCTGGCCGGGCTGCCCGGTGTCGAGGTGGACGAGCTGGATCTCGGGGACCTGGAGAGCGTGCGCCGGTTCGCCGAACGGTTCCTCGCCTCCGGGCGGGGCCTGGACATCGTGATCGACAGCGCCGGGATCATGGCCTGCCCCGAGACGCGGGTGGGCGACGGCTGGGAGGCGCAGTTCGCCACCAACCACCTCGGCCACTTCGCCCTCGTCAACCGGCTGTGGCCCGCGATCGCGCCGGGCGGCGCCCGGGTCGTCTCCGTGTCCTCGCTCGGCCACCACACCGCCGGCATCCGCTGGGACGACATCCACTGGCGGCAGGGCTACGACAAGTGGGAGGCGTACGGGCAGGCCAAGACCGCCAATGTCCTGTTCGCCGTCCAGCTCGACAAGCTCGGCCGCGACGCCGGGGTCCGCGCCTTCGCGCTGCACCCCGGGGGCATCCTCACGCCGCTCCAACGGCACCTGGCCCAGGAGGAGATGATCGAGCGCGGCTGGATCGACGAGCACGGCAACCTGCTGCACCCCGAGGTGTTCAAGACCCCGCAGCAGGGCGCGGCCACCCAGGTCTGGGCGGCGACCTCCCCGCAGCTCGACGGTCTCGGCGGCCTCTACCTGGAGGACTGCGACATCGCCGAGCCCGCCCCGGACACCGGCGACCGCGAGGGTGTCAAGGACTGGGCGATCGACCCGGAGCAGGCGGCCCGGCTGTGGACGCTGTCGGCCGAGCTGACCGGGGTGGACGCGTTCGCGTCCTGACCGGCTCGCGCGATCGGACGGGTGCGGCGCCCCCCCGCCGTCACCCGTCCGGCGCACCGGACTGCGCCGGGGGCCTTCCGTGGCCCGGGATTCCCTACGATGGCGCACCATACTGGCCTGAACGGGGCATAACGCGCGCCTGGCTCGCGGAGGTCCCAGGATGCGCGAGGACGTCGAGAACGACGACGGGTCCGTCGAGGAATCCGAGCCGTACGACGAGGATGAGTACGAGTACGAGGAACGGTACGCGTACGAGGCGGACCCCGTTGCCTTCCTCCTGGACGGCGGGCCCGTGTCTCGCTCCAGGCCGAGGTCCTGGACCTGCTGAAGCCGAACGTGGGTGCCGATGTCGCCCTCGGGCGGGTGCACCTGGGGATCTCGGGGGAGGAGCTGGCGCGCGGCGTCGGCTCGGTGGTGCGGGACGTCGGCCGAGGCGCCGGGTCCGCCGTGCGGGACGTCGGCGAGGGCGCGGAGGGAGCCGTCGAGGGCGTGGGTGGGATGGTGCGGGAGACCCGTCGGGCGGCGGGGCGCACCGTGAAGAAGGCGGGAGACGCCGCGGGCGAGGCGGTCGATGGGGCGGCGGGGTCGGCCGACGCCCGGGGAGAGGCCGTCGGCGTCGAGGGGAAGGCGGCCGAGCGCAGCGCCGCTCGGCGAACGGCGCGGTCGGCCAAGAGGGCCGTCGGCACAAGCGGGGAGACCGAACGCGGGCGGACCGTCAGGACGCGACGTTCCCGCGAGAAGGACGACAAGGGCGGGGACGACGGTGAGCGGCGTCGAGGAGACGACCGTGGTGGCGAGGACGAGCGGCCGGACCGTCCGGCACGGCGCCGTGCCCGCAAGGCGCGGGACGAGCCGCCGTGAACGGAGGCCCGCCGGGGATCCGGTGGATCCCCGGAACCGGACATCTCGTTCGAGGTGACGGTCAGCGGTGACCGCCTTCGCTTCGCGCGGCGGCCCCGCACCGCTGGCGGCTTCCCCGGGTTGCCCCCGGCCGGGGATACCGCGACGTCTCCGTCGCCTACCGCCTCGCGACCCGTCTTCTCTCGGCTACCACCGGTACCAACGCCCCCGGCGGCCACCGCTACCGGAGGGCCGGACGAGGAAGCCCAGCAGCCACAGCACGAGCACGATCACCGCGATCCACCACAGCGCGTTCAGCGCGAAGCCCGCGCCGAAGAGGATCAGGGCCAGCAGAAGAACCAGAATCAGGGGAACCATCGTTATCAACCTCCTGGCCACCGAATGCCCTTGCTTCGTTTCCGCAAGCACACAAAAGACCGGTTACTTCCACGGAACGAAGGGAAAGGGCACACGTTCGGATGGTTTGCTCTGCTGGGTGGGGCGATCCGGTTCCCGGTACCGTCCGGGCAGGGTGACCCCTCACTGGCGGACCCCCCCCGCGAGGCCCACGGTGACGGCCTGCTCGACGGGTCCGGGTCACCGACGTACCGCTGCGGAGCGGCGGCCATCCGCTCGTGCCTGGCGAGGCGCCGGGCCAGGACTGCCGCCCCGGCGCCGTGCTGGATCGTCGGCTCGCAAAGTATCGGCGAGGCGGGGGAGTTGTGCACCGTGCTGAGTACCCCGTGCCGACCTGCCACGCTCGCCCGCGCGCCGTCGCGTTCTCGCGCGCCGCGGCCGCCACGACCGAGCCGGTGACCGGCACCGTCCAGCCGGTGATGAACACCCTGCGTACACGTTGAAGATGCATACCGGTAGGGGGTGTGCGTGCGGTCGTGAAAAGGTGAAGGCCCCTCCATCCCCTGGGGGTTGGAGGGGCCTTCGTCCGGGAGTTGCGGCGCTCTGTCGGGGCGGATCCTCAGATCTGGCCGACGAGTTCGTAGCCCGCCTCGTCCACGGCGGCGCGGACGGCTTCCTGGTCGAGCGGGGCGGCGGAGGTCACCGTGACCTCGCCGGTGTCGGCGACGGCCGTGACCGCGGTGACGCCGTCCAGGGCGGAGACCTCCTCGGAGATGGCGGACTCGCAGTGGCCGCAGGTCATGCCGGAGACCTTGTACACGGTGGTGACGGCGCCGCCGTGGACCTGTACGTCGGTCGCCGCGCCGGTGCCGCAGGAGCCGCAGCAGGAGCCGGAGTTCGTCTGTTCGGTCATGGCCTCTTCCTCGGGTGTGAGCATGGGTCGATCCGCGGAAGGGCGGTCGCCCGGCCTTCCGACCCCACGAACGATATACCCCCCAGGGGTACTCAGTCATCTGATCGTCATCTCGGAGGGTCGGCTGGACGTCGTACCCCTAGGGGGTATAGTGACGTGTCTGGGGCCTGTGGCGGACGGGACGCGGTCCCGCATCGCGTGGTCTCGGGCATGGCCTCGGAGATGGGGAGGGCGGCAGGTGACGTACCGGCGGACCGGTTCCCGCGGCGGCGCGGCGCGCCGGTCGTGGGCCGCCGTCCTGGCCCTGCTCGCCGCCTTCGCCGTCCTGGTCCACCACGACCTGGGCGCGGCCCCCGCCGCACCCGCGACCGCCATGACCGCGATGCCCGGCACGGATCACATCGCGCACCGCATGGCCGGGCAGGACATGGCCGCCGAGGCCCTGACCTCGGCCATGGACCATGACACCGGCGGCGCCTGCTCGGGCGTCGGCATGCAGCACTGCACCTCAGGGGCCGTCGGCTCACCGCAGTGGCTCGATCCGCCGACCGTGCCGATACACACCGTCCAGGCCGCCCCGCCGCGGAGCGTCCTCGCCGGGCGCGGCCTGCCGGGCAATCCGCACCGCGCGCCGCCTGACCTCTCCCTCCTCTCCCGATTGCTGATCTAGGCCGCCCCCGCGCGGCCCGTTCCCCCGTACCCCGTGGGGGCGATGCCGCATGCGCGCAGGTCAACGGCATCCCGAGAAGAGGCATCACAGATGAACAGCATCAACCGTCGGTCCGCCCTGCTGGCCGGTCTCGCCGTCGCCGGGACGGGAGCGCTCGCCGCGTGCGGCGGCTCCGGGTCCGCGCCGGCCCTGGTGAGCCCCGACAGCAAGGTGGTCGCGACCACCGAGAGGAAGCGCAAGGGCACCGGCAAGGTGCGCGAGGTGACCCTGACCGCCGCGCCCGCCGTGCTCGACCTCGGCGGCAAGGTGACGGCGAAGAGCTGGGCCTACGGCGGCCGCACCCCCGGCAAGGAGATCCGGCTCTCGGCCGGTGACACCCTAGCCGCCGAACTCTCCAACCAGCTCCCGGACCGGACCACGACCTCCGTCCACTGGCACGGCATCGCCCTGCGCGCCGACATGGACGGCGTGCCCCCGGCCACCCAGAACGCGGTGCGCGCCGGCCGCAACTTCACCTACCGCTTCCTCGCCGACACCCCCGGCACCTACTTCTTCCATCCCCACGTCGGCGTCCAGCTGGACCGGGGACTGCACGCCCCGCTGATCGTGGAGGACCCGAGGGAACCGCTGTCGTACGACGACGAGTGGGTGGTCGTCCTGGACGACTGGGTCGACGGTGTCACCGGGACCCCTGACCAGGTCCTCGCCGAACTGCGCCATGGCATGGGCGACATGGACATGGACATGGGCGGCTCGGGGCACGGTGGTTCGGGCCACGGCGGCTCCTCCGGCCATGACATGGGGGACATGGGCGGGATGGACATGGGTGATATGGACGGCATGGACATGAGCGGCGGCGCTGCGGGCAAGGGGGGCGGCAAGGCGTCGTCCGGCTCGATGAAGTTCATGCTCATGGGCGCGCGCAGCGGTCTGCTCGGCGGCGACGCCGGTGACGTCAAATACCCGTACCACCTGGTCAACGGCCGGGTGCCGACCGACCCCGACGTCTACACCGGCAAGCCAGGCAAGCGGGTGCGGCTGCGCCTTGTCAACGCCGGCGGCGACACGGCGTACCGCGTCGCGCTCGGCGGCCACAAGCTGACCATCACCCACACGGACGGCTTCCCCGTCGCCCATCAGCAGGTGGACGCGCTGCTGGTGGGCATGGGGGAGCGGTACGACGTCCTTGTCACGCTCGCCGACGGGGTCTTCCCGCTGGTCGCCCTCGCGGAGGGCAAGGACGCGAGCGGCCTGGCGCTGGTGCGCACCGGTTCCGGCGCCGCGCCGAAGGCGACCGTCCGCCCGAAGGAGCTGGACGGCATGATCATGAACGCCGCCGGGCTGACGGCCGCCGACGACGTACGCCTGGACACGCGGAAGACCGACCGCGTCCACCGGATCGAACTCACCGGCGGCATGGCCGCGTACGACTGGGGCATCAACGGCAGGCGGTACGACATGAGGCACCCCACCGCCGACCCCGTCCTGGTCGAGCAGGGCCAGCGGGTCCGGCTGGACTTCGTCAACAAGACCGGCATGTGGCACCCGATGCACCTGCACGGACACACGTACCAGCTCGGTACGGGCGGCCCGCGCAAGGACACCACCATCGTGCTGCCCGGACGCACGGTGTCCGTGTACTTCGACGCCGACAACCCCGGCCAGTGGATGCTGCACTGCCACAACGCCTACCACGGCGAGGCCGGGATGATGGCGCTGCTGGCGTACCAGGCGTGAGAGCACGAGGGGGTGGTGCGGGCCGCCCGGCCCGTACCACCCCCTCCCGCGCGTCAGACGTTGCGCCGGTACTGGCCGCCCACCTCGAAGAACGCCTCCGTGATCTGCTGCAGGGTGCACACCCGCGCGGCGTCCATGAGCACGGAGAACACATTGTCGCCCGCGACCGCCGCCGCCTTCAGGGCGTTCAGCGCGGCGTGCGCGTCCTGCTGGTGCCGGGCCTGGAAGTCATGCACCCGCTCCAGCTGGGAACGCTTCTCCCGCTCCGTGGCGCGGGCCAGTTCGATGGCGCCCGGCTCGGCGCCCTCCGCGTGCGGGTTGCGGAAGGTGTTGACGCCGATGATCGGCAGCGAACCGTCATGCTTGCGCTGCTCGTAGAGCATCGACTCGTCCTGGATACGGCCGCGCTGGTAGCCGGTCTCCATCGCGCCGAGCACGCCGCCGCGCTCGCTGATCCGCTCGAACTCCAGCAGCACCGCCTCCTCGACCAGGTCGGTCAGCTCGTCGATGATGAACGACCCCTGGAGCGGGTTCTCGTTCATCGCGAGGCCCCACTCCCGGTTGATGATCAGCTGGATGGCCAGCGCCCGGCGAACGGACTCCTCGGTCGGGGTGGTGACCGCCTCGTCGTAGGCGTTGGTGTGCAGGCTGTTGCAGTTGTCGTAGATGGCGATGAGCGCCTGGAGCGTGGTGCGGATGTCGTTGAAGTCCATCTCCTGGGCGTGCAGGGAGCGGCCCGAGGTCTGGACGTGGTACTTGAGCTTCTGGGAACGCTCGTTGGCGCCGTACTTCCGCTTCATCGCGACCGCCCAGATCCGGCGGGCGACCCGGCCGAGCACCGAGTACTCGGGGTCCATGCCGTTGGAGAAGAAGAACGACAGGTTCGGCGCGAAGTCGTCCACGTCCATGCCGCGCGCCAGGTACGCCTCCACATAGGTGAAGCCGTTGGCCAGGGTGAACGCCAGCTGGCTGATCGGGTTCGCGCCCGCCTCGGCGATGTGGTAGCCGGAGATCGACACCGAGTAGAAGTTGCGGACCTTGTGCGCGATGAACCACTCCTGGATGTCGGCCATCATCCGCAGCGAGAACTCGGTCGAGAACAGACAGGTGTTCTGGCCCTGGTCCTCCTTGAGGATGTCGGCCTGCACCGTGCCCCGCACGCTCGCCAGCGCGTGGGCGCGCAGCTGCTCCGCCTCCTCGGCCGAGGGTTCGCGGCCCTCGGCGGCGCGGAACCGCTCGATCTGCTGGTCGATCGCGGTGTTGAGGAAGAACGCCAGCACGGTGGGCGCCGGGCCGTTGATCGTCATCGAGACCGAGGTCGTCGGCGCGATCAGGTCGAAGCCGTCGTACAGCGCCTTCATGTCCTCCAGGTTCGCGACCGAGACGCCGGAGGTGCCGACCTTGCCGTAGACGTCGGGGCGCTCGCCCGGGTCGCGGCCGTAGAGGGTCACCGAGTCGAAGGCGGTGGACAGCCGGGTGGCGGGCTGGCCCTCCGAGAGCAGCTTGAAGCGCCGGTTGGTGCGGAACGGGTCGCCCTCACCGGCGAACATCCGCGCCGGGTCCTCGCCGTCGCGCTTGAAGGGGAACACGCCCGCGGTGAACGGGAAGTAGCCGGGCAGGTTCTCCCGCCGCCAGAACCGCACCAGCTCGCCGTGGTCGGTGAACCGGGGCAGCGCCACCCGGGGGACCTTGTTGCCCGACAGCGACTCACGGGTCAGCTTGGTGCGGATCTCCCGGTCGCGGATCCTCACGACCTGCTCGTCACCGGAGTACGACGCCACGACGGCGGGCCAGTTCTCGATCTGCTCGCCGACCTCGTGCGGGAGCCGCCTGCGGGCGTCGGCGAGCAGCGCGTCCACGTTGTCCGCGTCCGAACCGGCCGCCGCCAGCTCGCCCTTGACCAGGTCGAGGCGCTGGACGCGCCGGGCCGCCTCGGCGAGCACCTCGGTCTCGGCGTGGTACGCGCGGACCGACTCGGTGATCTCCGCGAGGTAGCGCACCCGGTCGGCGGGCACCACCTGGCGGATCCCGGAGGAGTGGCGCACATCGACGGGCGCGAGGGTGCCCTCCTGAAGGTGCAGCCCCTTCTCGTCCAGGCACGACTTCAGATGCTGGAAGAGCGCGGTGACCCCGTCGTCGTGGAAGGTCGCGGCCGAGGTGCCGTACACCGGCATGTCCTCGGGCCTCTTGTCGAACGCCTCGCGGTTGCGCACCAGTTGGCGGCTCACGTCGCGCAGCGCGTCCTTGGCGCCGCGCCGCTCGAACTTGTTGACCGCGACCACGTCGGCGAAGTCGAGCATGTCGATCTTCTCCAGCTGGGACGCGGCGCCGAACTCCGGCGTCATCACGTACAGCGAGGTGTCGACGAACGGCACGATCGCCGCGTCGCCCTGGCCGATGCCCGGGGTCTCCACGATCACCAGGTCGTACCCGGCGGCCTTGACCACGTCGATCACATCGGTGAGGTGCTCGGGCAGCTCATGGCTGCCGCGGGTGGCCAGGCTGCGGAAGAACACCCGGTTGCCGTCGAGGGAGTTCATCCGGATCCGGTCGCCGAGCAGGGCGCCGCCGCCGCGCCGCCGGGTCGGGTCGACCGCGATCACCGCGATGCGCAGCTTGTCCTGCTGGTCCACGCGGAAGCGGCGCACCAGCTCGTCGGTCAGCGAGGACTTGCCGGAGCCGCCGGTGCCGGTGATGCCGAGCACCGGCACCACCCGGCCGGCCGCCGCGGCCCGCAGCCGGGCGAGGAACTCCGGTGACAGCTTGCCGAGTTCGGCGCCCGTGATGGACCGGGCAGTGGCGAACCGGTCGCCCGCGAGCACGGCGTCCACGTCGGCGGGCTTGCCCTCCCACAGGTCGAAGTCGCAGTCCCGTACGACGGAGTTGATCATCCCGGCGAGGCCCATCCGCTGGCCGTCCTCGGGCGAGAAGATGGTCACCCCGTGCGCCCGCAGCCGGGTGATCTCCTCCGGCACGATGACGCCGCCCCCGCCGCCGACCACCCGGATGTGCTCCGCGCCCCGCTCGCGCAGCGACTCGACCAGGTACTCGAAGTACTCGACATGGCCGCCCTGGTAGGAGGAGACGGCCACGCCGTGCGCGTCCTCCTCCAGCGCCGCGTTCACGACCTCCTGGACCGACCGGTTGTGCCCGAGGTGGATCACTTCGGCGCCCTGGGACTGGAAGATGCGCCGCATGATGTTGATCGACGCGTCGTGCCCGTCGAACAGAGCGGATGCGGTGACCAGGCGTACGGGGTGCACGGGGGAGTGCAGTTCGCTCATCGGGGGCCTTCCGGGACAGGTCGAGGGGACGCTGATCAGATAAATACTAGGACGTCCTAGTAAAACGCAGTAGTCGGGCCGGATGTGAGCAGCGGCACAGTCGGGGAAGCCTCTTTGTGAATCCGGATCAGTGTGCGGGTGCGGCGCACTGGATCCGATCGACCCGCTTCACCCGCCCTCACTTCACCACTTCCGCCTCAAGTGAATCCCGAGTAGTCTCCGCTGGCGCACTCGATCGCACGACGGCACCGCTGCGGTTCTCGATCCCTCTGAGAAAGCTGGTCATGAAGCGAACCCTTTTCGAAGCCGAGCACGAGGACTACCGCGAGAGCGTGCGGGCCTTCATCGCCAAGCATGTGGTGCCGCACTACGCGGACTGGGACAAGGCGGGCATCGTGCCCCGTGAGCTGTTCACCGGTCTGGGCGAACTCGGCGCGCTCGGCATCGCCGTGCCGGAGGAGTTCGGCGGCGCCGGGATCAAGGACTTCCGCTACAACACGATCCTGCACGAGGAGGGCGCGCGGGTGGGCGCCATTCCGGCGATCCTCGGGCCGACCCTGCACGCGGACGTGGTCCTGCCCTACTTCCTGGACCAGACCGACGACGAGCAGAAGGCGCGCTGGCTGCCCGGCATCGCCTCCGGCGAGACGATCACCGCGGTCGCGATGACCGAGCCCGGCACCGGTTCCGACCTGTCCGGCATCCGCACCAAGGCCGTCCGCGACGGCGACCACTACGTCATCGACGGCGCGAAGACGTTCATCACCAACGGCATCAACGCGGACCTGGTCGTCGTCGCCGTGCGCACCGGCGAGCACCCGCACCGCGGCCTCAGCCTGATCGTCGTGGAGCGCGGCACCCCGGGCTTCGAGCGCGGCCGCAAGCTGGAGAAGGTCGGCCTGCACGCCCAGGACACCGCCGAACTGGTCTTCACCGGCGCCAGGGTGCCGGCGGCCAACCTGCTCGGCGCGGAGGGCGAGGGCTTCTTCGCCCTGACGCGCAATCTCGCGCAGGAGCGGATGTCGGTCGCGATCGCCGGTCTGGCGCAGGCGGTGGCCGCCTTCGACTGGACGGTCGAGTACGTGCGCGAGCGCAAGGCGTTCGGCAAGCCGATCGGCTCCCTCCAGGTGATCCGGCACCGCCTCGCCGAGCTGGACACCGAGATCGAGATCGCCCAGCACTACCTTGACCGCTGCGTACTCGCCCTGAACTCGGGCGAGTTGACGGTGGTCGACGCCGCCAAGGCCAAGTGGTGGTGCACCGAGCTGCAGGGCCGGGTCATGGACGCCTGCGTCCAGCTGCACGGCGGATACGGCTACATGCTGGAGTACCCGATCGCGCGGGCCTGGCAGGACAGTAGGGTGAGCCGGATCTACGCGGGCACGACCGAGATCATGAAGGAGATCATCGGCCGTTCGCTGGAACTCGGCTAGACCGCCGGTCCAGGAGGAGTCGGCTCGCTGTCTGGAGGTACCGGTGAGGGTCGAGGTCGGGACGGAGCCGGGAAGCGTGCGCGCACAGGCGGCGGGACCGGGTGCCCCAGGGGTCCGTGCGGGGGCGACGGGATCCGGTGTGGAGACGGCCGCCCGTGCGGAACCGGTCGCCCCGAGCGGTACGGCCGTGGCGGGACCCGGTGTGGAGCCCGCCGTCCCGCTCGTGCGGGCCACGCGGCCACGCAATCGCCGGGAGCTGATCATCGCCGCCGCGCGGGAGCTGTTCTCCCGGGACGGCTACGCCAACGCGGCGATGAGCGACATCGCGGCGGCCGTGGGCATCGGCCCCTCCGCGCTGTACCGGCACTTCGGCGGCAAGCAGGAGCTGCTGCACGCCGTCGTCACCGAGGCCCTCGACTCCTGTCTGGCCGGCCTGTACCCGGCCGGACCCGGCGAACTCGACGCCCTGGTGCGGGACTTCGCCGAATCCGCGCTGGCCCGGCGCGAACTGGGCGTGCTCTGGCAGCGCGAGGCCCGGCATCTGCCCGCCGAGCAGTACGCGGAACTCACCCGGCGGCTGCACGCGGCCCGGCGCACCCTCGCCGGGCAGTTGACCGCCGCCCGGCCGGGCCTGGGCCCCGCCCACGCCGAGCTGCTGTCCTGGGGCACGCTCGGGGTGGCGGCGAGCCTCGCCTACCAGCACGTGGAACTGGCATCGCCGGACCTCGTCGCGCGCCTGATGCGCCGCGTCGCCACCTCGGCCCCGCCCGGACTCGGCGCGCCCCGGCTCGACGCGCCCCGGGGCACCCTGCGCCACCGCTCCCGCCGGGAGGCCCTGCTCGCCGCCGCGACCGAGCTGTTCGCCGAGCGCGGCTACGCCTCGGTCAGCCTGGAGGACACCGGCGCGGCCGTCGGGATCGCCGGGCAGAGCATCTACCACCACTTCGCCAGCAAGCACGACCTCCTCGCGACCGCCGTGCACCGGGGCGTCGAACGGCTGTGGGTCGACCTGGCCGAGGTGCTCGCCTCGGCACGGGACCACGCGGACGCGCTACGGCACCTGGTGTGGCGCTACATCCGCATGGCACTGGTCTCCCGGCACCTGGTGACCGTGATCGCCACCGAGGCCGAGCACCTCCAGGAGGCGGACCGGCTGCGCACCCGGCAGTTCCAGCGCGACTACATCGCCGAGTGGCTGCACCTGCTGCACGCGGTCCACCCGGCCATGACCCCGGCCGAGGCCCGAGTTCGGGTGCAGACCGTCCTCACCGTCGTCAACGACGTGGCCCGCACCCCCCGGCTCGCCACCCGGCCGGGCATAGACCGGGCGCTGTACCAACTGGGCTGTGAACTCCTGGAGTCGGAGACCGGCCCGCCGCCGGAATGACTCCGGCCTACCGCGATCCGGCCGCCACCGGCTGCGGGCCCGCCTCGATGACGATGTCCAGCAGGGCGCGCGACGCCTGGAGATCGTCGATCGCCCGGCTGATCCGCTCCCGCTCCCCGCGCAGCCCCGCGACGAGGTCCGCGCAGACCGGCACCAGCCGCTCGCCCTCCTCGCGGACACACGGCAGCACCCTCGCGATGGTGTCCGTGGTGAGTCCGGCGGCGAGCAGGGCGCGGACCCGGCGGACCGTCTCGACGTCCCGCTCCGCGTAGACGCGGTACCCGCTGGGCAGCCGCTCCGGCGTCAGCAGGCCCTGCTCCTCGTAGTAGCGCAGCAGCCGCTCGCTGACGCCCGTGCGCCGCACCATCTCACCGATCCGCATGGCGGCCTCCCCGGCTTGACTCTCACACCGATGTCAGACTTTAGCGTGAGCTCCGAAGCGGGACCACGACGGTCGCCGCCCGGCCGTGACCCGGCCTGGAACAAGAGGAGTTGCCGCCATGCGTGCTGTTCGGATCGAGGCCCACGGCGGGCCCGAGGCACTCACCGTACGGGAGATCGCCGACCCGGAGCTGGAGTCGGGACCGGAGCCTGGGCCGGAGTCGGAGTCGGAGTCGGAGTCGGAGTCGGGGCCGGGCGCCGGTGAGGTGCTGGTGCGGACCGTGGCGAGCAGTCTGAACCCGGTGGACTGGAAGACCCGGGCCTGGGACGTGGGCCCCGCCCTGCCGGCGACGCCGGGCTGGGACCTGGCCGGGATCGTCGTGGCGAGTTCGGCACCGGAGTTCGCGGTCGGCGACCGGGTGATCGCGATGTCCGCGCAGTTCGCCACCGGCCTGGGCACCTGGGCCGAACTGGTCCGCCTGCCGGTACGGTTGCTCGCCCACGCCCCCAAGACGCTCACCCTGGCCGAGGCCGCGACGCTGCCGCTCGCGGGGACCACGGCGCTGCAGGCCCTCGCGGCGCTGCGCCCGGAGAGCCGCACCCGGCTCCTGGTCACCGGTGCCGCGGGGGCGGTCGGCGGCCTGGCGGTCCAACTGGCCAGGCAGGCGGGCGTGTCGGTGGACGGCCTGGTCTCCCGACCCGAACACCACGCGATCGTGCGGGAGTTCGGTGCCTCGACGGTGACGCACTCGGTGGCGGAGCTTCCGCGGGGGGCGTACGACGCGGTGCTCGACACCGCGGGCGTCGACGTCACCCGCGCGCTCGCCGACGGGGGGTCGTACATCTCGGTCTCCGACGCGCCCCTGCCGGACGCGCCCGGCGCCGCGAAGAGTTACGTCCAGGAGAGCGGCAAGGACCTGGCGGAACTGGTGGGTCTGGTCGACGCGGGGCGGCTGAAGGTGCGGGTGGCCGCGCACTATCCCCTGTCGGAGGTGCGCGCGGCCCATGAGCGGTTCGAGGCGGGCGGTCTGTCGGGCAAGGTCGTGCTGCTGTTCTGAGCCCGGCCGGTGGCCGTAACCGGGTGGGTGGCGCCGGGCGTTCGTGGCAGGATCCCCCACCATGGAATTCTCCGAGGTGCTCCGCCGCAGGCGCATGGTCAGGCACTACTCCGACAAGCCGCTGGCGCCCGAGGTGGTCGAGCGGATCCTCGCCTCCGCCCTGCGCGCCCCCTCGGCCGGCTTCTCCCAGGGCTGGGCCTTCCTCGCCCTGACCGACCCCGCGGACCGCGCCCGCTTCTGGCCCTTCGTCCCCGTACGGGTGGAGAAGACGCCGACGATGCAGGACGCTCCGCTGGTCGTGGTGCCGCTGGCCCACAAGGAGGCGTACCTGGACCGCTACGCCCAGCCCGGCAAGGGCTGGGTGGACCGCTCCGAGGCCCGCTGGCCCGCGCCCTACTGGTACGTCGACACCGGCATGGCCTCCCTGCTCATGCTGCTGAGCGCCGTCGACGAGGGCCTCGGCGCCTGCTTCTTCGGCATCATGCCCGAACACATCCAGCCGTTCCGCGAGGAGTTCGGCGTCCCCGAGGAGTACGCCCCCGTCGGCGCCCTCACCATCGGCTACCGCGCCACCGACCTGCCCTCGCAGGACCCCGGCGTCCAGGCGCGGCGCCGGAACGCGGAGGAGGTCATCCACCGGGGGAGCTGGGGGCGGCACGGCTGAGCCCGCCCCCTTCGCGGACAGGCGCCGCACGAGCCAGGAACCGGGCCCCCGTCACACACGTCTCTCGCACCATGACTTCTGACGAGCGGCACGGGCGGGACGGGCAGCGGGGGCGCGACGGGCAGCGCGGGCAGCGCGAGCCGCATGAGCACACGAGCCGTACCCCGCCCGCCCCGGCGTCCGCGGTGGCCGTGGCTTCACCGAAGGTCAATGACTACACCGGCTTCGCCGAGGCGTACGCGGCCGACAATGAGACCAACCTGCTCAACGCCCACTACGAGCGGCCCGCGATGCTGGATCTCGCCGGGGACGTGGCCGGGCGGCGGATCCTGGACGTCGGCTGCGGCGCCGGGCCCCTGTCCGCGGCGCTGCGGGACCGCGGCGCCCTGGTGAGCGGATTCGACGCGAGCGCCGGGATGGTGGAGCTGGCCAGGCGACGGCTCGGCGACGACGCGGACGTCCGGGTGGCCGACCTGGGCGGCCCCCTTCCCTACGCCGACGACACGTTCGACGACGCCATGGCGTCCCTCGTGCTGCACTACCTGAAGGACTGGGCACCGGCGCTGTCCGAGCTGCGCCGCGTGCTCAGGCCCGGCGGCCGGCTGATCGCGTCCGTGGAACACCCCTTCGCGATGAACCTGATGCACCGCCAGGCCGGCCGCGCGGCCGAGTACAACTACTTCGACACCACCAACTGGACCGACGAGTGGACCATGGGCGGCCGTACCGCCCTGATGGGCCGCTGGCACAGGCCGCTGCACGCGATGACCGACGCCTTCACCGCGGCGGGCTTCCGGATCACGGTGATCAGCGAACCGGCCCCCGATCCCGCCGCCCGCGAACTCTTCCCCGAAGCCATCGCGGCCGCGCCCCGCTTCCTGTGCTTCCTGTTCTTCGTCCTGGAGGCCGACCGGGCCGTCTCCGGCGACTGACGCGCATCAGGCCAGGGTGACGTCCGTGCCACCGTCGGCCAGGGCTTGAAGGACCACGGCGAACAGGTCGTAGGGATCGCCGTCCGGGCTCAGGGCCCGGGACAGGTGCGCCCGCGCGGTGGCCGCGTGCCGCCAGAGCAGGCTCGCGGGGGCGGTGTGGCCGAAGCCGCCGCGCAGGCAGTCGTGCAGGGCGGCGACGCAGCCGCCGAAGTAGCCGCCGGGACCGTTCACCGCCTCGCCGAGCGCCAGGTAGAGGCCGGGCTCGTCGGTGATGTACCGGCCGTCGAGTACGTAGGCGTGATCGCCCGGCCGGTCGCGCCGCGCGCGTCGGCAGCCCCGCTCCCGGACGAGGTCGAGCCAGGCCCCGCGCTCTCTGGTGCCGAGGCGAGTCCAGGCCCCCGGAGCGTCGGGCGGCCCGGTGAGCCACCGCTCCCAGGCGGGCCGCGCGTAAGCCGGGACGGGCGTGCAGAGGCTTCCGTCGAGTTCCAGGTCGATCAGTTCGGTCCCGGGCGCGGACGGACGCCAGGCGAGGACCTTGCCCCTGAACAGGCGTTCGGTGAGCGGCTCCCCCTGGTCGTCGGACATCTCCAGCGCGGCCTCCCCCAGGTCCAGGGCCCGTTGGGTGCCCTTCGCCAGCGCCGCCCGCAGCCGTTCCGCCGGGGCGAGACCCCGCAGCACGAGCCGGGGCGCCGACGGCTCGGCGGCTGGCAGGACGCGGGTGAACTCCCGGCAGGAGCCCAGCCAGCGGCGCCCGTCGTGCACCCGGACGCGCCCCCGGTGTCCCTCGGGTGGACCCTCGCAGTCGTCCAGGCCGGTGAGTACGAGACTGTCCGTCCCGGGGGAGCGGCCCAGGTCCAAGCTCTCCGCGTCCTCCAGCAGCCAGGGATCGAGCGCCTCGCCGTCCGGCACCAGCCACACCCGGTCGCCGACCCAGCCGCGTACCTGGGCTCGCGGCACCCAGCCGAACAGCTCGTACGTCCCGCGCCCGGACTCCCCGAACAACCCCTCCACCTCGGCGCAGCCGCCCCAGGCGCCCCCGTCCGTCGTGTCGGTCAGTGTGTACCGCGTTCTCCCGCGGCGATCCTCGTGCACCAGGGAATGATGCCGTGTCCGTATCCCCGACGACGAGCCGATCACCGCCTCTTCGGGCAACTGTTCTGCCCTCGCGTACCTGGTCCCTGTCGCCATGGGCCTGTATCCAAAGGGGCGGAGCCCAGCGAAGGAGTCCCGTATGCATGCCCGAGACACCGCCGAGGCGGCAGAGCGCACCGGCACCCGTAAGCCGCCAGCTCCGGCCGCTCCGGCACGGCAGGCTCCGGCCGCGCTGGCCCCGCTCCAGCGCAGTGTCGGCAACGCGGCCGTCGTCCAGATGCTGCGTCGGCACCAAGACGCGGGCGGACAGGGCACGGAGGAGGAGGCCGCGGTCCAACGGTCCGCCGTGCACGGGGTGTTGCGCGCTCCCGGGCGGCCGCTCGCGGAACCGGTGCGCCATGAGATGGAGGCGCGGTTCGGCACGGACTTCTCCGATGTGCGCATCCACGACGACGCCGCCGCCCAGTCCTCCACCGCGGGCCTCGGCGCCCGCGCCTACACGTCCGGCAGCCATGTGGTGATCGGACCCGGCGGCGCCGACCGGCACACGCTCGCCCATGAGTTGACCCATGTCGTCCAGCAGCGGCAGGGCCCGGTCGCGGGCACGCCGACCGCCGACGGGCTGCGGGTCAGCGATCCCGCCGACCGCTTCGAGCGGGCCGCCGAGGCCAACGCCCACCGGGTGCTCGCCGGGCCGGCGCCCGCCGCTCGGCGGGAGCAGGAGGAGGCCGGGGGCAGGTCGGTCGCGGGGGCCGAGGGGTCCGTGCAGCGGTTCACGGACCAGGACGTGAACAACATGGGTGAGCTACGCGTCTCGGTCAACGGGGCTTTCGCCATCACCGACGGCGCGAACCACATATGGGTACGGGCCGACGCCCTCAACGGGATCGCCGGGGCCCTCCAGGCGGATAACCAGCAGGCTCAGTTCCTGGGGGCCACCTACCATCGCTACTCGCTGGGCGGCGATGTGCTGAACCAGTGCCTGCACGTGGCCGAGGAGATCATCAACAACCGGGTCAACCAGCTGCCGCACGGCCAGTACGCCAGCACGATCGACACCCGCAGCAACAAGCACGGCGACCGGACCGAGTTCTTCGGCCAGCCCAAGGACGGCACCAACCGCCGTATGGCCAGGGAGTTCACCGGCGCCCGCGACGAAGCGGCGAACCCCCAGGTGGGCCAGGCGTTCGTGATCGTCGCGCTGAAGCCCGGGGAACGGGAGATGAGCCAGTTCCACGCCGCCGCGGTGGTCGCGAGGGACGGTGACGACTGCGTCACCCTGGAGGCGTTCGCGGGCGCCGAGGAGCAACTGGAGCCCGCCTCCGCCCGGATGTACACCGTCAACGGTGGAGGGGAATCGTTCCACGGCTACTGGACCGGCGAGGAGATGTACTACCACGGGGTCAGCGCCACCACGGTGATCATCAATCCGGCTCTGTGAGGCAAGCCCAGGAATCCCGCCGCGGCGGAATGTGCCCCAGCCCGAACAGCTCCGCCGCGTTGTGGTGGCAGACGGCCCGCAGCCATTCCGCTCCGAGGTCCAGCCGCTCCAGGGCGTGGAGTTGATGGAGGTAGGGGTAGGGGATGTTGGGGAAGTCGGAGCCGAGGAGGACGCGGTCGCCGAGGTCCGCGAGCCGGGGGAGCGCCCGGCCGGGGAACGGCATCAATGTCTCGGTGAAGTCGGTGAACGCCATCGTCGTGTCCAGCCGCATCTCCCGGTACCGCTCGGCGAGGCCGAGGAAATCCTCGTACTCGGGCATCCCCAAGTGCGCGACGATCAGCCGCAGCCCCGGGTGCCGCGCCAGCACCCGCGCGATCGGTCCGGGGCCGGTGTGCTTGCCGGGCGCGGGCCCGGACCCGCAGTGGATCACCACGGGGACCCGGGCCTCGGCCAGCACTCCCCAGGCCGGCTGAAGCAGCTCGTCGGCGGGGTCGTACGCCCCGACCTGCACATGTGCCTTGAACACCCGCGCGCCCGCCTCGACCGCCTCGCGCACGTACGCCTCGACGCCCGGCTCGGGGAACAGGGTGGCGGTGTGCAGGCAGTCGGGGGTCCGGCGGGCGAAGTCGGCCGCCCAGCTGTTGAGCCACCGGGCCATGCCGGGCTTGTGCGGGTAGAGCATGGCGGTGAAGGCGCGGACGCCGAACCGCCGTAGCACCGCCGCGCGTTCCGCCTCCCGCTGCCGGTAGCTGATCGGCCAGGCGAGCCCGCCGGTCAGCGGGCCCTGGGCGTCGAAGTACTCCCAGACCTTGTGCAGGACACGCTCGGGCATGAAGTGCGTATGGACGTCGATCAGACCGGGAAGTCCGAGCCGCCCCCAGAAGCGGCGGACCTCGGTGGCCTCCGCGTCGGAGCGGCTCGCGGAGGCGGCTTCGGCGAGGTCGGCGGGGGCCGGTCGGTGATCGTTCATGGCGCCCACGATCGTCCCGCCTCGCCGGTCACGTCAATCGTGTCCGCCCGGCGGCGCGAGTACGGCCCGTAGCGCCCGCCGGAACAGCGCGGCCGCGGGCGCGTCGAGCGGGGCGAGGAACTCGTCCTCCGCCGCGCGGTACGCCGCGTCGGCCTTTTGGTAGAGCGCGAGCCCGGGCCCGGTCAGCTCGATGGCGTTGCGTCGGCGGTCGGCTGGGTCGGGCTTGCGGGTGACGATCCCCTTGGCCTCGAAGCCGTCGATCAGGGCGACCATCGTGGTGCGGTCGACGCCGAGCTTCGCCGCGACCGCCTGCTGCGACATCGGCTCGCGCCCGACGAGCACGCGCAGCACGCCGAAGTCCTTGCTGTCGATGCCGAGCGGGGCGAGCGCGGCGTCGGTGAGCGCCGTCAGCCGCAGGTGAGCGTGCTTGACGAGGTACCCGAGCGCGTCGTGCGGCTCTTTGGCGTGCGGGGCGGGGGTTGGCATACCCCATATCCTATCTCTAGGCTGATAATCAGTAGCACTGACAATCAGCTGGACCGACGGAAGAGATCGTGATGATTCTTGTGACAGGCGGAGCCGGATTCATCGGTTCGCACACCGTTCGCGCGCTCCACGAGGCGGGAGAGGAATGCGTGCTCCTCCAGCGCCGCACCCCCGCCCTGCCCCCGCAACTGGCCGATGTGCCCGCGGCGATGGCGCGGGGCGATATCGCCGACCTGGCGAGCCTGCGCGCGGTGGGCAGCCGGTACGCGATCACCGGGATCGTCCATCTCGCCATCACACCGCCGTGGGCGGCGGGCGACGAGGACGCGATCGGGGCCGCGGGCCGCGCGCTCGACGGCTTCCTCAACATCGTGCGCGTCGCGAAGGAATGGGGTGCCCGGCGGGTCGTCGTCGCCAGCACCATCGGCGTCTACGGGGGCGTGACCGCCGAGGGCGCGCTCGGCGAGGACCTGCCGCTGCCCATGGGGCACTTCCACGCCATCCCGACCCTGAAGAAGATCACCGAACTGCTGGCCGGGCAGCTCGCGGCCGAGACCGGCATCGAGATCGTCGCCGCGCGCATCTCCGGCACCTGGGGCCCGGGCGGCCACCTGCCCGACCCGTTCTTCCCGGCCCCGTCACTCGCCCACGCCGCCGCGCGGCGCACCGCCCCCGACCTGTCCGGCCTCGCCCGCCGGCCGTACGCCGAGGACTCCCTCGACCTCTGCTACGTCAAGGACACCGGCCGCGCCCTCGCCCTCCTCCAGCTCACGCCGGAGCTGCGCCGCACCACGTACAACGTCGGCTCGGGCCGTGCGACGAGCAACGCCGAGGTGATCGCCGCGCTCGCCGCCGCTGAACCCGGCTTCCACCTCGAACTGCCCTCCCGCCACGCCACGACACCGCGACAGTGGCTCGACACAACCCGGCTGCGCGAGGACACCGGCTTCACCCCGGAGTACGACACCGCCGCGGCCGCCGCCGACTACATCGCGTGGCTGCGCGCGGGCAACGACCGATAGGGCCGGCGCGGCGCGACCTTCCCGGCGGCGCCGGGTACGGCCGTCAACCGGCGCGCGGAGTGAGGACCGTACGGTCGAACGGGCCGCCGTGCGCGGCCGCGTACGCGACGGCGTCGTTCACGGCGTCGAGCGGGAAGGTCCGGATCCGGTCGGCGGCGAGGTCGAGCGCCCCGGACGCGATGATCCGTATCAGGCCGACGTTCGCCGTGCGCGGGCACGACCACTGGCCGCGCACGGTGACCGAGTTGCGCATGAGCCATGGGTAGGGGAGGGCGAGGTCCGCGCCGCCGAGCATGCCGACGCCGCCCATGAGGACGACCCGGCCGTACTCGCGGACGGTCATGGCCGCCGTCCGCGTCACCGAACTGGGTGCGGAGGGCGGGAGCAGGTCGATCACCACGTCGATCGGGCCCCGGGCGGCCGCGGACATGGCGCCGCGGTCCGTGTCCTCGTCGCCGGTCAGTTCGACCGGCGACACACGCCGCCCGAACCGGTCCGCTAGGAGGTCCAGCGCGTTGCGATCGCGGCCCGGCGCGATCACGCGGCCCGCCCCCATGGCGAGCGCCATGGCGACCGCGGCGCTGCCGAGATTGCCGGTGGACCCGCTGACCAGCACCGTCTCCCCGGCTTCCAGGCCCGCCGCCAGCAGCCCCCCGTAGGGGATGGCGTAGACGATGAGGCAGGACCAGCGAGCCGGGTCCTCCAGCGCCTCGGGCGGAAGGGGGTGGACATTCTCCGTGGGCACCCGCATGAATTCGGCGAACGCCCCGTCGGGCAGATGGCGGGCGAGCCGGGCACCGCCCTCGCCCCGGGAACTCAGGCCCTGAAGCATGATGTCGGGGGTCAGCGCGTCATCGCGGGAACGCACCGTCGGATCGCACCACACCAGGTCACCGACGCGCAGCCGGGTGGCATCCGGGCCGACCCGCACGACGCGCCCCACGCCACCGGGACCCGGCACCACCGGGGGTTCGAGCGGATAGGCGCGCCGTCCGCTGAAGACCTCCCCGGTGTACGGCAGGACACACGTCGCCAGGACCTCGACCACGACTTCGCCCCCGTCGGCCCGGGGCTCGGGCACCGATCGCACGGTCAGCGGGGCGCCGAACCCGGTCAGAACTGCTGCTCGCATCTGCGGCCTCCTTGATCGCCTGAGGCGAGGCTAGGCACGCCCAGGGCATGCGCCAAGCGACGATCTCGCACATCTGGTATGCGTAGTGCGCATGGACTTCTCCAGTACGGCTCTACGGGTTCTGCGGCAGGTCGCCGACTCGGGGAGCTTCACCGCGGCCGCCGCCCAGCTCGGCTACACCCAGTCGGCGATCTCCCGTCAGGCGGCGGCCCTCGAACGCGGCGCGGGCACCGCCCTGTTCGAGCGCCGCTTCGACGGGGTGCGGCTCACTCCCGCCGGTCTGACCCTGCTGCGGCACGCCCGGACGATCCTGGACTCCGTCGCCGCGGCCGAACAGGAGCTCACCGCCTCCGCCACACCGACGGCACCGGTGCGGCTGGGCATGTTCCCCAGCGCGGGCGCGGTGCTCCTCCCCGGTGTGCTCACCCGGCTCGCGGCGGCCGCCCCGCACATCACCGTGACGACCCGCGAGGGCAGTACGCCCGCGCTGCTCCGGGCGCTGCGCGCGGGCTCGATCGACCTCGCCGTACTGACGTCCCGCCCACCGCACCGGCCCTCGGACGGCGAGTCGCCCCGGCTGCACATCGAGCCGGTCGAGGACACCGAACTGCTGCTGGGCGCCCCGACGACCGGTCTGTTCTCCGGCCGTACCGAGGTGCACATCGACGAACTCGTGGACGCTCCCTGGATCGCCGCGCCGTCCACGAGCACCGAACCCCTGCTCGGCGTCTGGCCCGGACTGCCCGGGCGGCCGCGGATCGCGCACACCACACGGGACTGGCTGACGAAACTCCGGCTGGTCGCGGGCGGTTTCGGCGTGACGACGATCCCGGACCGGATGGCCACGGTGCTGCCGCCCGGCGTGAGCCTCATGCGCGTGGCGGGAGTGCCGAGCGAGGTCCGCCGGATCCTCACGGCCCGGCTCCCCGGCCGACCGGGCCCGGGGATCACCGACGTCCTGCGCGCCATCACCTCGGCGGTCTGATCCGGGCCGGTGCCCCCGGCCGGAACCCCGGTCACGACGGCGCCGGTTGGGGGCTCGCGGAAACGGACGGATACGGGCGAGCGGTCACCCGGGGTCGTGACCGGCCCGCATGCCCGCCACCGCGCAGACGAGCAGGGCGGCGACGAGCGCGGTCAGCGGCGCGGTCCACGTACCGGTGGCGGCGTGCAGCGCGGCGGCGAGGACGGGGCCGGTGGCGGCGAGGAGGAACCCGCAGGTCTGGGCCATGGTGGACAGGGCGGCCACGTGGTCGTGATCGCTGCCCCGGTGGGCGTAGAGCACCCCGGGCAGCGCCTGTCCCGCCCCGAGCCCGACGCCGAGCACGGCGACCCACACCAGCGAGGTGGCACTCGGCGCGAGTAGCAGCCCGGTCAGACCGGCGACGCAGACCAGGACGGTGCCCAGGATGTGCGGACGCTGGTCGGCGCGGCGCGCGGCGAGCACCGGCGCGACGAATCCGCCGACGGCCACGCCGCAGATGAGCAGGGCCTGACCGGATCCGGCGGCGCTCCCGCCGAGCCCGGCCTGGACGAGGATCGAGGGCAGCCAGGCGAGCGTGGTGTAGAAGGCGAGCGTCTGGATGCCGAAGAAGGCGGTCAGGCTCCAGGCCACGGCGGTACGGGCGACCTGCGCGAGTCCGGCACGCTCGGGACCGGCGGCAGTGGCGAGCGGGAGCCGGGCACGGGCGGCCGGGGTGGATCGCGGTGGGCGGTGCCGCAGCTGCGGTGTCATACCGGCGGCGGCGAGGACGGCGGGAACGACGGCCAGGCCGACGGCCGGTCGCCAGCTTCCGGTGGCCTGGGCGACGGGGACGACCAGAGCCGCGACGAGTGCCGAGCCGACGCCCATCGAGAGGGCGTACACGCCCATCATCGTGCCGACCCGCCGGCGCGGGAACCGCTTGCGGACCAGGACCGGGATGAGCACGTTCACGACGGCCGTCGCCGCGCTGACCACCACGGTGCCCGCGATCAGCCCGGGCAGGCCGAGCATCCGCACTACAGCGCCGACCACCAGGACCGCACCGGCCCACCACAGGCCCCGCTCCTCGCCGGACCGCCGCGCCAGGGCCGCGAGCGGGGCGAAGGCTCCCATGCACAGCGGCGGCAGCAGGCCCAGCAGGGAGACCAGCGCGGGACTGAAGCCCGCGACCGGCGCCAGCGACCCGATCTGCCCGAAGGCGACCCGCGTGTTCAGGCTCATCAGCACGAAACCGACGACGAGCAGCGCCCCGGCACCCCCGGCGCGCGGTGCGGCGCGGTCACGAGGCGTGGAGGCGGTCGCCGTCGGCGGCGCTGAGGGAGACATGGCAGGCCCTCCGGAGTTCGGGAGTTAGGGTTGCTCCCAACCTGCACGCTCAAGTCCACTTGAGCGCAAGCTCCCGGAGGTCCCGATGGAGCAGCTGTACTCGATCACCGAGGCCGCCCGCGCCTTCGGGGTCTCGGTGCCGACACTGCGCTACTACGAGGAGTGCGGACTGATCCGGCCCACCGCACGGCGCGGCCGGGTCCGCCAGTACGACCGTGCGGCCCTGGAGCGGCTCGCCTACGCCCAGCTGTGGCACGACGACGGCATGATGCCCCTCGCCGACACCGCCGCCGTCATGACCAGCCGCGCCGCCCCGGAGCGCCACGCCCTCATCACCGCCCGGCATGACGCGGTGCGGGAGCGGATCGACCGGCTCTCCCGCGCCGCCGCCGTACTGCGGCACATGCTCCAGTGCCCGGCCGACGACCCGATGGACTGTCCCGTCACCGGCGCCTACATCCGCTCCCGCGTCGACGCGGCCCTCGCCGGTGCGGAGCCTCCGGAGCCGGCCTTTCCCGACGTACCGGAGGAGTCCTCGGACAGCTGACGGCCGTCCCGTACCCGGGTCCTCCGTACGGTGCTCTCCGCGCCGCCCGACCGAAGTCAGCCCGGTTCTCCCGAGCCCAGCCAGGCACGGCACAGCCACCACGCGTTCAGGGCGCCGAACGTGTCGAAGGGGTCGATGCCGGTGACGGCGGTGAAGCGCTGCACCCGGTTGCGCACCGTGTTGGGGTGGACGAACAGCCGCTCGGCCGCGGCGGTCACGTCCCGGCCGTCCTCCAGCCAGCCGCGGACGGCGAGTGCGACCGGCTCGGCCTGCGCCCCGAGCGCGGTCCACGCCGTACGGTGACGCTCCGTCAGCACGGCGGCCAAGTCGGCGCGTTCGGCCAGGGCGGCGAGTACGGCGACATCGGCGACGTGCACCACCCCGCTCCGCCGGGTCGCTTCGGCCGCGGTCAGGGTGGCGAGGGCCAGCCGCCGGGCGGTGCCCAGTTCCTCCGGTTCGGCCGGACCGGCCAGCCCCGCGACGGCCCCGGGCCGAACGGCGCGTGCCGTGGGCGCCCGGGCGAGCACCCCGATCAGGAGGCCGTCGAGATGCCCGGTGAGCGCGTGGGGCCGGCCGCGCGGCGCATGCTCCAGGGCGCCGCCGTCCGGCCGGGCGACCAGCACCCACAGGCCACCGGTGACGGGCAGCCCGGCCTCCGCGGCGGCCAGTGCGGCCACCGAACCGCCTTCGAGCAGGCGCCGCAGGATCGTCAGGTCCCGGTCCTCGGCTCCCGCGGCCCGGCCGGTGTCGGCGGCGCGATGGGCCTGGATCAGCCGGGCCCGAACCGCCTCGGCCCAGTCGTCGTAGAGTTCGCGCACATCGAGCAGCAGGCGCGCCTCGATCCCGGCGGCGGCCGCGGCTTCCCGGGCACGGGACCAGATCGCGCGCTCGGCGACATGGATGGCGCCGAGCACCGCCTCGATGGGCACGCCCTGCCGCGCGCGGGTGTGCCCGAGTTCCGCCACGAAGGACAGCTCCGTCTCGGTGGGGCCCCGCCGGGCCGCCAGCGCCCGGGTGGCCGCGGCCAGCAGGGCGCGGGTGTGCCCGGCGATGTCGGCGGGCGCGAGCCCCGCGACCTCCCGGACCGTCGTACGGACCCCTGAGACCACGCAGGACAGGAGGTCGTCCTCGCCGACGACCCGTTCCATCAGGTCGACCACGCTGTCCCAGTCCTCGTGCCGCATGCCCGGCATCTTCGCGCCGGTTGTGGCACGGCACAAGGGAGCGGCCGGATCGGGTGGAGGATGACATGTTCGGCGAGGTGAACGGCCCCTACGGTTGGGCCCAGCCACAACGCGGCGGGCGGCGGCGGTGCGCGTCGGCGTCGACCGCGTCCGCGAGGCGCCTCGGCGGCACTCGTGCCGGGCTCCGGCGGTATCCGCGCCGGGCTCGGGCCGATCCCGCGCCGGGTTTCGGCAGATCCCGCCCCGGGCCTTTGCGGCACCCACTCCGTCCCTCAGGAGATCCACCATGCCCCTACCCCGCCGCGTCGCCGTGATCGGCGCCGGTGCGGCCGGCCTCGCCGCCACCAAGGCCCTGCTCGACACGGGAGCGGAGGTCGTCACCCATGAACAGGGCGACCGGCCCGGCGGGTTGTGGGCGCGGGACAACGCGAGCGGACTGTCCCCGGCCTATCCCTCGCTGCACCTCAACACCAGCAAGGGGCGCACCGAGTTCGCCGACTTCCCCATGCCGCGGCACTGGCCGGACTACCCGTCGGCCGACCTCGTCGCCGGTTATCTCGCCGACTACAGCCGGGAGTTCGGCCTCACCGAGCACATCCGGTTCGGCACGGCGGTCGCCTCCGTCGAGCGCTCGGCGCAGGGCTGGGCCGTGACGACCGGATCCGGTGGGACGGACCGGTACGACGCGGTCGTGGTCGCCAACGGCCACAACTGGCACCCCCGTTGGCCCGAACCGGCGTACCCGGGAACCTTCGACGGAAGCCAGACGCACGCCCACGACTACCGGGGCCCCGAGGACTTCCGGGACCGGCGGGTGCTCGTCGTCGGCATGGGCAACTCCGCGATGGACATCGCCGTCGACGCCTCCTACGTCGCCCGCGGTCCGGTGCTGCTGTCGGCCCGCCGCGGTGTGCACATCGTCCCCAAGTACCTCTTCGGACGGCCCTCCGACGCGACCGGCGGCGCCCTCGCCGCCCTGCCCTGGCGGCTGCGTCAGCGCCTCGCGGAGACGATGCTGCGGCTGGCCGTCGGCACCCCGCAGCGCTACGGCCTGCCCGCACCGGCGGGCGGCCTGTTCCAGAACCACCCCACCGTCAGCGACACCATCCTGCACCGCCTCACCCATGGCGAGGTCGCCGCCCGACCCGGCATCGAACGGCTGGACGGGGACACCGTCGTCTTCACCGACGGCCGCTCGGAACCGGTCGACATCATCGTGTGGGCCACCGGCTACCGCGTCCACATCCCCTTCCTGAGCCCCCGCTGGGTGGGCGAGGACCCCGAGCAACTCCCGCTCTACCGGCGCGTCTTCCACCTGGAGGACCCGAGCCTCGCGTTCGTCGGACTCATGCAGTCCACGGGCGCGGCACTGCCCGTGGTGGAGGCCCAGGCGAAGCTGGCCGCCGCCTGCTTCTCCGGCGGCTACGCCCTGCCCTCGCCCGAGGAGCAACGGCGCAGCGTGGACCGGGCCTTGCGCGCCGCGACCGCCCGCTGGGGCGACCGTCGTCCGCACCTGCGCATCGACTTCGACCGGTATCTCGCCGACATACCAAGGGAGATCGCGGCCGGGCGCGCCCGACTGCGGCGCGGCGCCCGTCCGTTCACCGCCCCGGCCCGCGAAGGGAGCCCCGCGTGAAGACCGCATCCGCCCGGCGCGGAGGAGCGCGCGACGCCGACGGCCTCCGCGTCCTCGTCACCGGCGCCTCCGGCACCTTCGGCCGGGCCATCTGCGCCCGCCTCACCGAACTCGGCGCCCATGTCGTCGGGTTGGATCTCGCACCCTGCCCGGACGACCCGGTCGAGGTGCTCGCCTGCGACATCACCGACGACGACGGTACGGCGAGCGCCGTCGCCGCCGCGATCGACCGGCTCGGCGGCCTCGACCTCCTCGTCAACAACGCGGGGATCGGCGGACCCGCCCCGGCCGAGCTCCCGCCCGGGGACGAGGTGCGGCGCCAGCTCGACATCAATCTGCTCGGCGCCTGGCGGGTGACCGCCGCGAGTGTGGCCGCTCTGGTGGCGTCCCGCGGCCGGATCGTCATGGTCTCCTCACGGATGGCCGCCATGCAGCTGCCCCTCGCCGCCGCGTACGGCGCCTCCAAGCGCGCGCTGGTCGCCTACGCCGACGCGCTGCGCCTGGAACTCGGCACCCACGTGGGCGTGACCTGTGTCTACCCGTCGGCGGTGCGCAGCCCCATCCACGACTCCACCGCCGAGGCCGGGCTCTCCCTGGAGGGCATGAGCAGCTACGAGCCGCTGGCGGGCGTGGTCGACACCGTGCTCCGCGCCGCCCTGGGCCGCCGGGTGCGCCGCGACCTGGCCACCACCCGCCGCGGCGCCGTCGAGTTCTTCCTGGCCCGCCATCTGCCCGCCCTCACCGATCGGATCGTCGCCCGCACTCTCGCCGCCCGCGCCCGCTCCGGCGCCTTCGAGGGCGCCGAACTGGCCGCAGGTGTCGTCAGACGCCACCGCGAGACGCCATGACCGCGGTGACCACGGTGACCCGCGGGACGGGGGGAGCACGACACCGCGACCCGCCCCCGAACCGCCGACCTCACCTGTACGCGACCGGCTCGATCGGCATGGGCGTCCCCGCCGTCCTCGCCGGTACCACCCTGCTGCTGCCGAAGCTCGTGGACGTCCTCGTGCACCCCCTCCTCGGCGCCCTGACGGACCGTCGGGCACGCCGCACGGGGCACCGGCGCGGCCTGCTCCGGGTGGGGCTGTGGCTGACGGCGGCGTGGACCGCCCTGTTCTCCCGTCTCCAGGGGCCTGTCCCGAACTCCCGGCTGCTGCGTCGCCGGGAACCTGCGCACCACCGGCCAGCGCCACCAGTTGGGAGGCGGCGAGGATTCCGGCCAGCAGCAGGGCCATCCGAGCGTAGGCGCGGTGCCCGCCGGAGGCCACACGGCCGCCCTGATGGGCGCCTTCCTGGCTCCGGCGACCGTCACCGGACCCGGCTGGCTGCGCGTGTCCAGACGCATCGGCAAACAGAACGGACCGCTGCTCTCCCAGGCCGTCTTCGTCGCCGGCTCCTACGCGCCGGCTCCCACGCGCCGGCGGCCGCCGAGACGCGTGGCCGCGCCCGCGCGGGCACCTACACCGGGGTGTGGGACCGCCACCGAGGCCGCCGGGACCGCGCTCGGCGCCTATGCCCACGCCACGGTGCTCGCCCTCGGCGGTTTCGTGTCCACCACCGAGGGCCGCTCCGTGCGGCAGCCCCATGCCGCGCACCTGGGACTGCCGCTGGGCGGCACGACGGTCCCGGCCGTGCTCATGGCGGTGGCGATGGCATGCCAACGACGATGCCGCCTCGACCGCCGCTGACCGCGCCCCGACCCGGATCCGGCGCCGGTATCCGCTCCAGCACCCCGCCCGCGAACACGTCGTACAGCGGCAGCGTCTCCAGATGGACATAGCCGATGTGGCAGTCGCAGACCGCGAGCGGACAGGCCCGGGGCCGCAGCGCCCGCCGGTACGAGCCGTCGTAGAGGTTTCCCAGCTCCGCGCGGACGAAGTGGCAGCGGCGCACCGTGCCCTCCCCGTCGACCGATATGACCGACTCCCCGGTACGGCAGGGCAGGCCCGCGCTGCGGTGCGGATGGCGGCTGTACGGGAAGAGCGGGTCCAGCGCGGTCCACTCGTCGGCCTCGGCGTCGGTGTAGGTGTGCCCCTCGGCGGCGTTGACCCACAGATAGACCCGCTCGGGCAGTTCGGCGCGCAGCCGCCGGGCGTGCTCCAGATGCTCGGGCAGGCCGACCACGCCGACGCTGTGCCGGACCCCGCGGGCCGCCAGGTCATGGCACTTGGCGAGGAAACGCTCGTACGGTGTCTGCCCCGGGTGGTACGTGCACCACAGGGCGAGCGTGTCCGGGTCGGCGGCCGTGAGCCAGTCGGTGCGGCAGCTGAGGTTGGTCTGGATCGCCACCCTGCGGATGTGCGGCAACCGGCTCAGCTCCACCAGCGTTCGCCGGTACCAGGACCGCACCAGGCCCTCGCCCCACGGGGTGAACAGCAGCGAGAGCCGGTCGCCCCGCTGCGCGGCCGCCCAGTCGGCGAACCGTTCCAACGCGGCACGGTCGGCGGTCAGTTGGGCGCGGCTGTCGCGCCGCTTGGCGAACGGGCAGTACGGGCAGTCGTAGTCGCACGACGCCAGCGGGCCCCGGTAGAGAATCGTCAGATCCATGCGTGTGCCGTCACTTCACCTCGTAGGCGGCCATCCGCGCCCGCACGGCGGCGGAGAACAGCTCGGGGCCCACCGCGTCCGAATGCGCCAGCCCCTCCGGGCTCAGCCGCAGCAGCCCGGGGCCCGCCGAGTCGTCCAGCCAGCCACGCCCGGCGAACCGGTCCAGTTCGGCCGCGAAGTCGTCGCCCGGCGCGCTGCCGAACCGGTCCCGGTACCCGGCCACCGGCATGCCCTCGGCCTGGAGCAGCGACTGGAGCAGATGACGGCGGCGCGCCTCGTCCCCGGTCATCTCCCAGCCGAAGTCCGCGTGCCGGAAGTCGTCGGCGGAGCGGGCGGTGTACGTGTCGATGATCCCGCGTATGCGGTGCATGTCCACCGCGTAGTCGAACGAGTGGTGCAGCCGGGAGGTGTACGACCGCGCGCCGCAGCCGAGTCCGACCATGCCGTCCGTCTGGCACGCGTAGTCGCCCGCACCGGTGTCCGGGGCGTCCGCGCGGCGGAACATGCGCATCGACACCTGCTCGTAGCCGTGCGCGAGCAGATGGTCCCGGCCGTGCCGGTACAGCCGCAGCCGCTGCTCGTCCCACTCGGCGTCGGCGCTCACCACCCGCTCGGCGTCGGCGGACATCGCCCGCTCGCGCTGCCGGCCGAGACCGGTGCGCGGGCGCACATAGAGGGGATACAGATACAGCTCCTCCGGCCGCCAGGCGAGGGCCGCGTCCAGGGAACGGGTGAAGGACTCCTCGGTCTGGCCGTCGATGCCGTAGATCAGATCGATGTTGAGGACGGGGATCCCCGCCTCGCGGACCCGGGCGAGTGCCGCCTCCACGTCCGCCCGCCGCTGCGGTCGTACGGCGGTGCGCGCCTCGGCGTCCACGAAGCTCTGCACGCCCAGGCTCAGCCGGGTGGTGCCCCGCTCGGCCAGCACCGCCAGCCGGTCGGCGGTCGCGGTGGCGGGCGAGGCCTCCACCGACAGCGGGATCGCGGCCAGATCGGCGCCCAGTCCGCGCTCGGCCAGATCGCACAGCCGCGCCAGCTCGGCCGCCTCCAGGAACGTCGGAGTGCCGCCGCCGAAGGCCGCGTTCGCGAACCGCGCCCCCTCGCCCAGCGCCTCGCGCACCGCCGACGCCTGCCGCTCCAGCGCGTCCAGATAGGCGCCGGTCAGGCCGTCCGGCGCGCCGATCCGGGTGAAGAGGTTGCAGAAACCGCAGCGCACCTCGCAGAACGGGATGTGGAAGTAGAGCGACAGGGTGCCCTTCGGCTCGTCCGCCCACAGCTCGCGCAACGACGCCCGCGCACGGGGCAGCGGGCGGTAGGCGGTCTTGTGCGGATAGGCGTATACGTACTGCTGGTACGGGCGGACGGCGGCGGCCGTCTCGGTGGCGCTGGTCATCGGGCCTCGTCGACGAAGAAGTGGGCATAGGGGACGGTCCAGACGACGTCATGGCCGATGCGATGGCCCGTGTAGCCGTCCTCGCCGTACGCGGTGCCGTGGTCGGAGCAGACGATCGCGAGGCACGGGCGGCGCGCGGAGGCGGCGGCCAGGAGCCGGCCCATGTGCCGGTCCACGTACTCCAGGGCCGCCGCGTGGGACTCCCGGGTGTCGCCCGCCTCCTTGGTGGCGCCGGGCAGATGAAACCAGTTGGGCTGGTGCAGCGCCGACACGTTCACGAACAGGAACAGCGGCTGGTCCGCGGGGAGACCGGCGACGACCTTCTCGGCGCACGCCACCTGGGCCTCGAACGAGGTGGGGGAGGCCACCCCGAACTCCGGCTCCCAGTGGCTCTCCTGGAACATCCCCGGCAGCACCGAGCCCAGCGGGCCCTGCTTGTTGAAGAAGCCCACCCCGCCGACGCACACCGTGCGATAGCCCACGGCGGCCAGACCGGAGACCAGGTCGGGCGTGTCGTAGACGAAGGTGCCCGGCGCGGTGCTCTCACTGCCCGCGAAACGGGCGGCGAACAGCCGCGGATGCGGACCCGGAGCGGCGGGCGTCGGCAGGAATCCCGCGAACATCGCCTGATGGGAGGCGTAGGTGAAACTGCCGGGCGCGTGCCTGCGCTCCCATGTGCCGCCCGGCAGATGCCGGGCGAGATTCGGGATGCGCCCGGCCGCCGCCAGCTCCTGCGCGACGTCGTGGCGCAGGGTGTCGAGCGTGACCAGCAGCAGATCGTGGCTGCCCACGATCTCGGTCATGTCAAGCGGGGATGTCATGGTGGTGCTCCTCGTGTTCCGGCCGCCGGACGACCTGCTGTAGGGGTCGTGCGACGGGTTCCGGAGGTTGTACGACGTGCTCGGGCCGCCATCCGGCCTGTTCCGCCGGTTGTACGGCGGCCCGGGCCGCGGCGACCTGCGCGGCGTAGGTGTCCAGGTGCTCGGCGCCGCTGCCGGGGAGGCCGGTCAGCCGGGGGAGCAGATCCCCGAAGGCGTTCACCTCGCCGACGGTGAAGCGGCGCCATCCGGTGCTCGGCAGGATGTCCACGCCGACGCACAGCGTGCCCGGGAAGCACCCGGCCGCCCGCTCGGCCACCTCCAGGACCTCGGCGAAGTCGCCGCCCGCGGCCCGGATCGCCGCGCGGACCGCGTCCAGATCGCCCCGGGCGCCGCCGAGATGCAGATTGGTCATGGGGTGCCGACTGGTCCGTACGACGGCATGCGTGGCGCGGCCCGCGATCACGACCACCCGTAGGTCGGCCGCCCGGCCGTCCCGCATGGCCTTCGGCAGCCACCGCTCCACATGGACGCCGTCCGGGACCAGCGCGTCGACCAGGGCGGCGACCTCCCGCTCCGAGGTGTAGTCCCGCACCCGCAGCGAGTTGTACAGCCGGCCGTCCTCGGTCCGCTCCACGGACGTCGTCGCCTTCACCCGCCCCGGGCCCGCCACCGAAAGCGCCACCACACCGGAGGCCGACGAGCCATGGGCCGCCTTCACGAACGCCCGCGAGAAACGGGCCTCCCCGAGCCGCCGCCGAAGCCCGTCCCAGCCGTCGAACGGGCCGGTCAGCGCGGGCGGCACCGGGACACCGGCGGCGGCGAGCCGGGCATGGCAGCGCCGCTTGTCGAACATCACGGCGACCTCCTCCGGGTCCGCGCTCGGCACCGCTCCCGCCTGCTGTGCCGCCCGCGTCAACTCCCTTACCACGGAGGTGAAACGGCGGTACCACAGCGCCGTGCCCTCGACCCGGGTCGGCTCGTCGACGTCCCGCAGGAGCCGGTCGACCTCGGCGTTCTCACCGGGGGAGTCGATCCGCACCCACTCGCCCGGCGCGAAGTCGTACCGGCCGCGCAGCACGTCACCCCAGGCGAGCACGCGCGGTGCCGGATGCCCAGCGGCGCGTACGGCGTCGGCGAACATGGTGGTCCGCCGGTTCTCGGGGTTGCCGACGACGGCGAACCGGAGGCCCCCGCCGGGCGCCGGGCTACTCGGAGACGGCGACATAGCGCCACTCCTCGTCCTGCCACCGGTGCGGCTCCTGACGTCCCGACAGGTCCACCTCGGTCCCGGCGGAGCCGACGGCCGCCTCGATCCGCTCGGCCATGGCGTCGCCGAGGAAGTGGTGGTGCAGGTCGAGCCGCTTGAGATGGGTGAGCGGCTGGCCGCGCAGCAGGGCCTCGCCACCGGCGTCGGTGAGGATGCCCATCGACAGATTCAGCGACTCCAGCTGGGCCACGACCGGCGCGGCGGCGATCGCGGCCGCGATCTCGTCCTGCACCTCGCTGTCCTGGAGGCCGAGATGGCGCAGCGCCGGGAAACGGCCCCCGGCGAGGATCGGCGCGAGATCGGCCACCGTCGCGTCGCCGCCGTACGTCTGCACGCCGAGCCACAGCTCCAGCCGCTCCAGGGCGGGCAGTTCACAGGCGCCGACCGCCCGCACCACCTGTCCGGGCAGGCCGCCCGACTCGAACCGCAGCACCCGCAGCGCCTCATGTCGTACGGGCCGCAGCGACAGGGGCTCCTCGCCGAGCCCCTGCGAGTCGCCGCCGCGCACGCCCAGCTCCTCCAGCAGCGGGAAGGTCTCCAGGACCGGGGTGACATCGGTGAGCTGGAGCCAGGAGATCTCGCACTCCTCGCCGGTGACATCGGCGAGGAACAGGGCGCGCAGCGCGGGGAAGCGCCCGGCGTCGGCGAGGATCAGCTCCAGTGCCGGACGCAGTTCGCTGTACTCGTCCTCCCACCAGGGCCCGATGACCAGCGCCCGGACCTCCGCGCTCGGCACCCGGTCCGTGAAGCTCTGCCACACCTCGGGGAAGGGGATGTCCCCGGCCTCGAAGCAGTCCAGCCGCCAGGCCACGCCGCCCGCGGCCGGAAGCGCGTCCTCACCCGGCTCGGGCAGCGTGAAGACAGGCAGTCCGTGAAAGGTCTCGAAGTGCTCGGCGAAGGTCATGCCGGCCTCACTCCGCGACCGCGGTGTAGCGGTGCACGACGCCCTCGTGCTCCCAGGTGTCGCCGGGCTCGGACAGGTCGAGCTCGACACCGGACGGCTCCAGCGCGGCCCGGACCCGCTCGGCCACCGGCTCGGTGACGTAGTTGTGGTGCAGGTCGAGCTTGGTCAGATGGGTGAGCGGCTGGCCGTCCAGCAGCGCGATCACGCCCTCGTCGGTGAGCACGCCCATGGACAGGTCGAGCGAGGTCAGCTGGGCGACGACCGGGGCGCCGGCCACGGCGGTGGCGATCTCGTCCTGGATCTCGCTGTTGCGCAGGCCGAGATGGCGCAGCGCCGGGAAGCCGCCCCCGGAGAGGAACGGGGCGAGGTCGGCCACCGTCGCGTCGCCGCCGTACTCCGACACACCGAGCCACATGTCGAGGTGCGCCAGCGCGGGGAGTTCGCTGCCTGCGACACCGCGCACGACCTCGCCGGGCAGACCGCCGGTCTCGAACCGGAGGGTGCGCAGGTGCTCATGGCGCACCGCGGGGAAGCGCAGCCCGGAGCCGCCGCGGATGCCGAGCTCCGCCAGCCGCGGATAGGCGGCGAGGACCGGGGTGACGTCGGACTGCTCGATCCAGGAGATCTCCGCCTCCTCCATCTCCAGGTCACCGATGAACACGGCCCGCAGACCGGTCAGCCGCTCCCGGTCCCGCACCAGGCGGTTCACGACGAGTTCGGAGCTGTTGTCGTACGCCTCGCCCCACGGGCCCACGATGATCGCGCGTATTCCGGCGGGATCCACGGTCTCCAGGAAGCGGTCCCACAGTTCCTCGAAGGCGATGTCCGAGTCGCCGTACGGATCGACGGCCACCCGCCACGCCACGGCACCGGCCTGCGGCAGCTCCCCCTTCGGCTCGGGTTCGAACTCGAAGGCCGGGAGGCCGTGCAGTTCCTTCAGATGCTCGACGTTCGACATGACGCGCTGGCCTCCTGGACCGTGATCGTGCGGTGGTTGCAAGAGTTCTACCAACCCGCACTGACAACGCGGATGACGGGCTGTGGGAAAGCCGCTCGCGGGGCCGTTGTCAGACCCTCCGCGTAGCGTCGTGGTCATCGGTCGGCGAGGTGCCGACGGGGAAGGGAGACACCTGTGTACCGGCAAGGAGACGTCCTGATCGTGCCCGTCGCGAAAGAGGCCGTGCCGCCCGGCACCGACCGGCTGCCGCGCCAGCCGAGGGACGCCCGGGGCAGGCTGGTGCTGGCCCTCGGCGAGGTCACCGGCCACGCGCACGCCGTGGTCGGCCCGGGCACCCTGGTCCGCGAGACCGGGCCCTTCGGCACCGCCTATCTCCATCTCCCGGACGGCGGACGGGTGGTGCACGAGGAACACGCCGCGATACCGCTGCCCAAGGGCTGGTACCGCGTGGTGCGCCAGCGCGAGTACGTACCCGGCGCGGTCCGCGTCGTGGCCGACTGAGAGGGCGGGACGCGACGGTGACGGCGGTCGGCGGGGAAACGGGGACGGAGACAGTGACGGCGGTCGGTGAGGAAGACGGGGGACCGATGGTGTCGGTCGGCAGGCGAGTCGCGGGATCGACGGCGGCGGTCGGCGGGAACACCGGGGGATCAATGGCGGCGGTTGTCGGGGGAGTCGAGGGTTCGATGAGTGCGGTCGGCGGGGGAGTCGGGGGATCGATGGATGTGGTCGGCGGGGATGCCGGGAGGCCGATGAGTGCGGTGGGCGGGGGAGTCGAGGCAGCGATGACGGCGGGGAGCGGCGCGGTGACGACGGCGGAGATGGCCCACACCTGGCGGGCGGTGGCCTCGGCGACCGGTCCCGCGGACCGCGCGGCCGCCGAGGAGGGCGTGCGCCTGGCCTACCGGCTGGCGGGACTGCCCGAGCCCGGGACCGTCGTCTGGGCGGACTCGCCCCGCGAGGGCGCGGCCCTGGTCGCCCGGCTCGCGGCGGAGGGCACGGCCGGGCGAAGCGTCCGTGACGCGGTACGCACCCGGCCGTGGGCGACCGCCCGACGGCAGCTGCTCGACCGGCTGGGCTCGGACGGCTGGGCCGAGCACTGGGCCCTGACCGGGGCTCAGCTGTGGGACGGCCTGGTGATGCTGACCGAGCGGATACGGACCGGACTGATCGAGGAACTGGCCGTCACCGCGGCCGCTTCGAGGGGTGCGATCGGTACCCCGGTCGATGAGGGGGCGGCGAAGGAAGCGGCGGCGGCGGAGCAGGCCGTCCGCCTGACGCTCCTCGACGCCGTCCTGGGCCAGCACGACGCCGCGTGGCTGGCGGCGTTCGACGGTCAGGAGGGCGGGGAGGCCCTGGCCGGGATCGCCGCGGTGGCCCGCGCCGCGGGCTGGTGGTGGCCGTACGAGAAGACGGCGGTCGTCTGCGAGCGTCCCGTGGCACTGCACCTGGACGAGGCGGGCCGGCTCGACCGCGGCGACGGCCCCGCGCTCGCCTTTCCCGACGGCTTCGCCCTGTACGCCTGGCGCGGCATGCCGGTCCCGGCCGAATTCCTCGACGGACTCGCCGAGTTGACGCCCCGGCGCATACGCGAGGAGGAGAACGCCGAACTGCGCCGTGTGATGCTGGAGCACTACGGCTACGACCGCTACCTGAAGGAGTCCGATGCCGCACCGGTCCAGCGGGACGAGACGGGCGTGCTCTGGCGCCTCGAACTGGAGGGTGACGAACCACAGGTGATGGTCGAGGTCGTCAACTCCACCCCGGAACCCGACGGCACCCACCGCACCTACTGGCTCCGCGTCCCGCCCCGCACCCGCACGGCACGGGAGGGTGTCGCCTGGACCTTCGGCCTGGAGGAGGCGGAGTACGCGCCGATGCGCCAGACCTGAGCCGGCCGCACCACGCCGGGCCTCGACGTGGGCCTCGGTGCGGGCGACAGCAGGCCGGTCGTCGTCGGTCCGGGGCCGGGCCGGGGACGACCGACCGGCCGCAGCCCGCTCAGGCGCCGGTGTGGAGCGTATGTCCCCATGCCTCGACCGTCGTGACCTCGCCCCGCTGGGTGAGGACGTCGCTGACGAGAGTGTCGTGCACCGAGGGCTTGGGGTCGGCGCAGGCGTCGGACAGAACGGTGACCC
Source organism: Streptomyces sp. LaBMicrA B280 (assembly GCF_049222185.1). Taxonomy (NCBI): domain Bacteria; kingdom Bacillati; phylum Actinomycetota; class Actinomycetes; order Kitasatosporales; family Streptomycetaceae; genus Streptomyces; species Streptomyces sp. LaBMicrA B280. The sequence goes on from NZ_JBMJCT010000007.1 coordinate 199,121, forward strand.
GGTAGTCGAGGTCGGCGGCCTGGAGCGCGGTGGACAGGACGATCCCACTGGTGGCTATGCCCGCCAGGACGAGATGGTCGATGCCCTGGGCGCCCAGGATCTGCTGGAGATTGTTTCCGGTGAACGCGCTGACCCGGTTCTTGTACACGACGATCTCCCCGTCCACGGGGGCGACATCCGGGTGGATGGCCGTACCGGGGTCGTCCGCCGTGAACAGGTGCGGCGGCAGGCCACCAAAGGTCTTGTTGAAGGGGTGGGCGTCGACATGCCCGGTACGCAGCTGGAGCGCCACATGGATGACCGGGACACCGGCGGCGCGGGCGGTACGCAGGGCTGCCACGGCACGGGGGAGGTAGTCCTCGGCCACCTGGGGGACATGGCAGTTCTGGAGGTCCATGAGCAGTAAAGCGGTGCGGGGCATGGTGGTGCCTTTCGTACGGTCGTGCGGTCTTACGGTGGTGCGTCTTCGGCCTTCGGGGGGGGATTCCGGGGCTACTTCGCCGCCTGGGTGCCCGGGGCCGGGGCCCGGCCGAGGGAGCGGTCGAAGACGCTCAGCAGCAGGTAGAGCGCGCCTGCGGCGAGCATGATCCAGACTAGGTGGTGCATACCGCCGGTGTCGATGTGCTTCCCGAAGGAGGCGGCGGCCGCGGAGGAGGCGATCATCGAGCCGATGTAGGCGAAGGTGCGCAGCAGCCCGGCCGAGGACGCGATTCGCTCGGGATCGGCCTGGAAGTAGACGGAGTTCTGGAGGGCCAGATTGTTCAGCCCCTGCGGGATGCCGAAGACCAGCGTGACGAGGAACAGCGTCCACAGCGGGCTGCTCCCGCCGAGCGTGAGCATCAGCAGACAGGCGACGATCTGCCCCGCCGCGCCGACCAGCAGCTTCCCGCGTACGCCCGGCCGCCGTCCGGAGACGATCGAGACACCGATCGCCACCAGGAACGTGGGGATCTGCACCAGCCCGGCGCGGAAGGGGGACAGTCCGTAGCCCTCTTCGGTCCACTGGCTGAAGCCGTAGAGGAAGGCGTAGGCGACGACGTACGCGACGAGCGCGCGCAGATATGTGGCCAGGAGCGGCGTGTTGCCGCCGAACACCCGCAGGTCGATGAAGGGGGCGGTGGCGCGCAGCTCCCGCACCGCGAACCCGGCGCCCAGCGCGGCGGCGATCACCAGCAGATACCAGTCCCGCGGATGCGGGTTCATCAGGAACAGCAGCAGCGAGGTGAGCGTCGCGGCGAACAGGACCATGCCGGGCAGGTCGAGTTGGGAGACCAGAGGCCCGCGTCGCTCGGCCGGATCGTCCGTCACGGGCGCCGACCTGGGCAGCCAGAGCAGGCCCAGCACCACGGAGGCGACGGACAGCGGCACGTTCAGGGCGAAGGTGGCCCGCCAGCCGCCCACCGCGATCAGCAGCCCGCCGAGCAGCGGGCCGATGACCGCGATGGTCTGGTTGGCGACCGCCAGCGCGGTCAGTACCCCGCCGGGACTGTCCCGCCCGGTGCGCTTGGCCTCGCTGCGCACCAGGGCCATCGCGGCGGGATAGCCGGAGCAGGTACCGAACCCGAGCAGGACACGGGCGACGATCAGCACCGCCATGTTCGGGGCCAGGGTGCCGACGACACCGGCGATCCCGACGAGGCCGGTGCTCGCGAGGAAGAGCCTGCGCGGCCCGAAGAGGTCGATGAGCCGTCCCACGACCGGCTGCCCCAGCGAGGTGGCCAGATAGAGGGCGGACACCAGCCACGCGGTCTGCGAGGCCGGCGCGCCCAGGGCCTTGCCGATGGGGACGAGCGCGACGGAGATGATGGTGGAGTTGATCGGGTTCAGGACCGAGCCCAGCATCATCGGCGGCAGCAGCCGCCGGTCGAATCCGGGCTGGTCCGTCTTCCGTATCGCCCCCGGCTCCGTGTCAGTCATGGGTCAGCCGTTCCAGTACGGCCATGGCGGCGATCACATTGCGGCGTTCCTCTTCCGTGCACCGCTCCTGCAACCGGCCGGCGAGCCACTCCGTGCGGGCCTGCCGCCCCTTCTCCACCCGGCGCCGGCCCGCCGCGGTCAGCTCGATCAGCAGCCGCCGCCCGTCGTCCGGGTCGGGGGCGCGTTCCACCAGCCCCAGCGCGAGGAGCGCGGCGACCATCGCTGTCATCGACTGGTGCCGCACCCCCTCGGCCGTGGCCAGCTCGCTCGCCGTGACACCGCCCTTGTCGGCCAGCCGGGCCAGCACGGACGCCTGCCCCAAGGTGATGTCCTCGGTCTCGGAGGCCTTCAGGATGCGCCGCCGCAATCGGCTGATCACCGCGCGGACCTCACGCGACGCCTCGACCGCCGACGGCGACAGACTCGGATTCTCACTCATACCCCGCACCTTAAGCTGTACAGCCTCACCTGTACAGTTTCCCCTGTACGGCTGTCGTGTCACGGGAATGCCCGCCGTCCGGTCGGCGAGCTGTTTCGGCCGGGAGACGTCTATGCCTTCCTGGCCAGTCCCGCCGCGATGAGCTGTTCCCAGACGGTGGGTGTCCGGATCTCCTCCGAGGGGTCGGGCCGCCATCGGACGGCGGGCACGATGCCCGGGGGCTGGAGGGTCAAGGTGCCGAAGAGGGCGTGGAGTTCGGCGTCCGTGCGCCAGCGGCCGCGGCCGAAGGTGTCGATGAGCTTGGCCTGGGCGGCCTCGGTCTCCTCGTGGTGACCGGAGCGGAAGTGGGAGATGAAGACATGGCTGCCGGGCGCGATCAGTTCGGCCCAGTAGCGGACGATCCCGGCCGGGTCCTCGTCGTCGTTGAGGTGGTGCAGGACGGCGCTGAGGATGATGCCGACCGGCTGCCCGAGGTCGATCAGCCGCTCGACCTCCGGATGGTGGCGAAGGGCGCCGGGGTCGCGGACATCGCCCTTGACGAGGGCCGTGGACCCGTTCTCCGCCAGCAGCGCCCGGCCGTGCGTGAGGACGGTCGGGTCCGTGTCGACGTAGACGACGGCCGCCCCGGGCCGATGGCGCTGGGCGACCTGGTGCACAGGCTCGGCGGTCGGCAGCCCGCTCCCCAGGTCGATGAACTGCCGGATGCCGCCGCGCGCGAGGGTGCGGACCGCGCGGATCAGCGCCCCTCGATTGGTGTGGGCGATGGCGACCGACCCCGGCAGGTTCACCTTGAAGTGGTCGCCGATCTCCCGGTCGACCGGGTGGTTGTCCCTACCGCCGAGCAGATAGTCGTACACCCGGGCAATGCTCGGCGTCTGCTCACCCTCGTCCGCCACCATGGTCAACTCCCCTTCCTCGGACCGTCGTCGGCGTCATCGTAGGTATCCGCCGAGCCGGATGTACGCGCCTTCGCCCCGGTGTGCCCGGCGGTGGGCGGACCTGCGTGGAGACGGGCTCCCGCGTCGATCACCCCCGTCCGAGGGCAGGGGGCGTCCGCCGTATCGTTGCCTCGCATGTGGCCAGGAGAGCAGCCACCGGGGGGCGGACAGAAGCCGCAGCAGCCCCCGGTCGAACATCAGCCGAACCCGTATCAGCAGGCCGGGTACCACCAGCCGAACCCCTACCAGCAGCCCCCACCCTGGAACGCGCCGACCCGACCGGCCGGCCCGCCCGTGCCCCCGCCGACGGGCGGCGGTGGCGGCCGGGACCGTACCAAGCTCGTCGCGGTCATCGCCGCCGCGGCGGTCGTCGTCGCCGCGGGCGTCACCGGCTTCGTACTGCTCGGCGGAAACAAGCACGACCAGGTGGACCCGGGCCCCACCCCGGCCCCGACCGGGGCGTCGCAGCAGAGCACCGACAACCCGCGCGGCCCCGACGGCCGTACCGCCACGGTCAAGGGCTGGAAGGTCGTCACCAACCCGGCCCAGGGCATCGCCTTCGACGTGCCGCCGCAGTGGAAGCTGCAGACCCCCGACTGGGTCACCTACGTGTCCAAGAACGAGGACCCCGACGACAAGCCGCTCATCGGCGTGCAGGCCCCCGCGTCCCTCCAGCCCAAGTGGTGCTCCGCGGACACCGACAAGAACGGCACGGTGGACGACACCGCCCTGGCCACCGCGGGCAGCAGGCGCAACAACGGGGCCCGCAGCACCGAGCAGATAGCCGGGGCCGACCCGAGGACCTGGGTCTTCGGCGCCTACACCCAGCCCGACGAGACCAAGGTGAAGTCCGGCACCGTCGAACCCTTCACCACCACCTCCGGCCTCAAGGGAGACCTGGGCAGCGCCTGGTCCGCGGGGGTGAAGAAGTCCCAGAAGTGCGTGACGGACGGCAAGGCGTGGACCTTCGCCTTCAAGAACGCCCAGGGTGACCTGGTCTCCTGGTCCTTCTTCGGCGCCAAGGGCGTCTCCGGCGAGGTGACGGACGAGACGGTACGGAAGATCGCCGCCACGGTGCGCCTGTACAAGCCCCCGTCCGACTCCTGACGCCCCGCACCGACCGCCCCGGAGCGGCCGTTCGGCGAAGCCGGACGGCTCCGGGGTGGTAGCCCCCCTGACCCGACCGGGGGACAGCCCCCGGTCGGTCCGGTGGCTGGCAGGCTGTCTCGGGCGGACGGCCGTCGGGAGACTCGACGCATGACGATTTCCACCGACGCGTCCGTGGTCGCCGGACCACCTGCCGCCCCTTCCCGCACCTCTCCGTCCCGGGTCGGCAGCGACTTCGCCGTACTCTCCCAGCGCATCGCCGAGGCGGGTCTGCTGAAGCGGCGTCCCGGCTACTACACGGTGCGGCTCGGCCTGGTGATCGCGCTGCTGGCGGCGGGCTGGGGAGCCTTCGCCGCGCTCGGCGACACCTGGTGGCAACTCGCGGTCGCCGCCTTCCTGTCCCTGGCCTTCGGCCAAGTCGCCCTGGTGGCGCATGACTTGGCTCACCGGCAAGTGTTCCGGCGGCGCCGGCCGAGCGAGACATGGGGCCGGCTCTTCGGCAACCTCGCCATCGGCATGAGCTACGGCTGGTGGATGAACAAGCACACCCGCCACCACGCCAACCCGAACCACGAGGAACTCGACCCCGATGTCGCCCCGGACATCCTGGTGTGGTCCACCGGCCAGGCCCGCGACAGCAAGGGCGTGGCCCGCCTCATCGGTGGCCACCAGGCGTTCCTGTTCTTCCCGCTGCTGACCCTGGAGGGCTTCAATCTGCATGTCGCGAGCGTCCGCGCGCTGCGCTCGCCGTCGATGAAGAACCGGCTCCTTGAGGGCTCCCTGCTCTTCCTCCACATAGCGGCCTACCTGTCCGCGCTGTTCCTGGTGCTCTCCCCGGGGAAGGCGGTGGCGTTCCTCGCCGTGCACCAGTGCCTGTTCGGCGTCTATCTGGGGTGCACCTTCGCGCCGAACCACAAGGGCATGCCGACCCTCAGCGGTGACGAACGGCCCGACTTCCTGCGCCGCCAGGTGCTCACCTCCCGCAATGTGCGCGGCGGCCCGCTCACCGATGTGATGCTCGGCGGGCTCAACTACCAGATCGAGCACCACCTGTTCCCGAGCATGCCCACGCCCCATCTGCGCCGGGCCCGGACCATCGTGCGGGCGTACTGCGCGGAGATAGGCGTGTCGTACCACGAGACCGGACTGACCCGGTCCTACCGCGAGGCGCTCACCCATATGCACCGGGTGGGGGAACCGATCAGGCGGGCGCGCAAGCTCGCGTCCTGACCCAGGGTCCCCGGGAGAGTCAGCCCGGCATCTCCTCGATGAGGTAGGTCGGCGGCCCGCCCGGTGCCGCCCTCGGCCCGTGCCCCGGCACTCAGTCGCGCCGAGCGGTGTGCCACCTCCGGGTCCCCGGCCAGGTCCAGCTCCACCAGCCGGTCGGCGTTCATGAACTGCTCGGCGGCCTGCGGTACGGCGATCATCGGGACCCCCGCCAGCAGGCCCTCGCCGCAGCCGCCCATACCGGCGTGGGTGAGGAAGGCGTCCGCCCGGTCGAGGATCGCCCGCTGCGGGACCCACGAGTGGACCTCGACATCGGGCGGGACGGCGCCGAGTTCACGAGGATCCGTGTACTTACCGATCTGGAGGACGACATGCCAGCCGGGCAGATTGCCGTAGGCCGTAAGGCACCGGCGGTAGAACTCCGGTTGCCGGGTGAACGCCGAGCCCAGGGAGACCAGCAGCACCTTCTCGGCACCGGCCGGTCGGGTCCACTCCTCCCTGGCGTCCGTCGTCCGGTCGAAGCAGGGTCCGACATAGGTCACGGTGCTGGTGTCGACGCGATCGGAGTGCGGCTGCATCGCGCGGGGGATGAGCGCCAAGGCACGTGCGGGGCGGCCGGTGAAGGAGTCCACATCGGTCGAGGACGCCCCGCACCCGGCGAGCCACTCGGTGAACCTCGCCCAGTAGGCATCGGCGCCCGGCAACTGCCGGATGTGCGCGCCGATTTCCTCGGCGTAGCCCTCCCAGGCCACGAACGTCGGGGACAGCTGAAGCACCGGTCGGCCCTGAGCCTCGGCGAGGGCGCGCCCGGCGTAGGCGCGCCTGGACGGCGTCGGAGAGGAAGAGGTCCATCGTGGCGACGGGGTCCTCGGGCCAGATGTTGTCGGCGAACGGCAGTCCGGACGGGCAGGGGACGAATTCGGCGCCGGCGCCCGTGATCAGGTCGGCGACCGCCGGGTCGTTGGCGTACGTCACCCGGTGGCCGCGCGCCACCAGCTCACGGATGACGGCGAGGCTGGGCAGGACATGGCTGACCATCGGGGTGCCGACCATGGCGATATGGGCAGGGTGGCGCGACGCGGAAGACGAAGACAGGGAGGAAGAGGAGGACAAGGGGACTCACTCGTCTCGGGTCTACGGCGAAAGGGGTACGGCAGGCCGGCGCGCCGCCGGAACTCGGTCGTCGTGGCGGACGCGTTGAGGCATGCGGAGGGGAACCGGGGCGGGGCCCCGACCCGTTCAGCCGTAGATCTGAGTGAACTGCATGCCCGTGACCCCCGCCGTGCCCGGGCGTCGCGGCACCGGAATCATGTCGTGGCGCGACGCACCCGGGTCCTTCTCCGGCTCCTCACGCGTGAGGGGCGGCCATCTCGAGTTCGGCGATGCTCCCCGCCATGATGATGCGGATGTGCTCGGTGATGTGCTCCACGGGCCAGTCCCACCAGGCCACCGCGAGCAGCCGGGCGATGTCCTCGGCGCTGTAGCGGGTGCGGATCAGGCGCGCCGGGTTGCCGCCGACGATGCCGTAGTCGGGCACATCCGCGGTGACCACGGCGCCGGTCGCGATGATCGCGCCGTGGCCGATCCGCACGCCGGGCATCACCGTCGCGCCGTGCCCGAACCAGACGTCGTTGCCGACGACGGTGTCCCCTCGGTTCGGCAGGCCGGTGAGCAGGTCGAAGTGCGCGGACCAGGAGCCGCCCATGGTGGGGAAGGGGAAGGTCGAGGGACCGTCCATGCGGTGGTTGGCGCCGTTCATGATGAACCGGACACCGGTGCCGAGCGCGCAGAACCTGCCGATGACCAGCTTCTCCGGCCCGTAGTGGTAGAGCACGTTGCGCGTCTCGAAGGCGGTCGCGTCGTCCGGGTCGTCGTAGTACGAGTACTCCCCGACCTCGATCAGCGGGGACTTCACCAGGGGCTTCAGCAGGACGACGCGCGGCTGCTCCGGCATCGGATGCAGGACGGTCGGATCGGCCGGTACAGGCACGGCGGGGCTCCTCGGTGGACTCGGCTGCGACGGGACGTTCCATGATCGCAGCGCGGGTCCGCCCCGGACATCGATTTACGAAGCCCCGCGGTCCGATCATCCTCCCACCGCCGTGGTGCAGTGAAATGGACCGCACGGTCAAGTGGTTGACGCTGCCCGGTCGAGCTGTTGTACGGTCCACTCGTTCCGCCGCTGGTGAGGGACGTGCCGTGCCCGGTGTCGCCCGACCCGCCGCACCACCGCCGAGGAGACCCATATGTTCATCCAGCCCTGGGACGCCGGTCTGGACGACGCCGAATGGCAGACCTGGATCGCCGACGGCCATGACTTTGGACACCTCTGCGTCAACGGTCTGCCCGGTGCGGCGCCCGTCGTCGTCCCCACCCACTTCGTCAGCGACGGCAACCGGCTGCTGATCCACCTCGCCCGGCCCAACCCGGTCTGGAAGGCGATCGAGCACGACCCGAACGTCACCTTCGACGTCAGCGGCGACTACGCCTTCATCCCCGGCACCTGGCGCGCCGCGCCCGGCGTCCCGGCCACCGACGGCGTGCCGACCAGCTACTACGCGTCCGTCCAGTTCACCTGCCGCGCCCGCGTCATCGACGACCCCCGGGCCAAGGCCGAGCTGCTGCGCCGTCAGCTGGCGCACTTCCAGCCCGACGGCGACCACGGCCCGGTCGAGGTCGACCAGCCGCCCTACGGCCGGATGCTGCCGGGCATCCGCGGCCTGGAACTGGATGTGGTCGAGGTGCGCGCCAAGTTCAAGTACGACAACCAGAAGCCCCTGGAACTGCGAACCACCGTCGCCGACCGCCTCACCGAACGCGGCGAGGGCCTCGACGTGCCCACGGCCCGCCAGCAGCTACGCCGGGTGGACCGCATCGGCACCTGGAAGGCCTGACCTCCGCCTCCCGGCCGGGCGAGCACGCCTCACCCGGACGCCGAGCCGGGCGCCGGAGTGCGCTCGCATGATCGCCGTACTCTCCGCAGAATGGTGCTGTATCCGACCTGCCACGCGGGCCTCACCGCCGTACGGCGCCGCAGCCCGGTCTCCGCGAGGTGGGCGCCCCGTATCCGGGAGGCGACATGCACCACCGCACGGTCGAGGAGCTCATGACCCGGGACGTCGTCCGGGCCCGCAGGGACACCTCGTTCAAGGAGCTCGCGAGGTTTCTGGAGGAGAACGACATCACCGCCGTACCCGTGGTGGACGAGACGGACCGGCCGATCGGCGTGGTGTCCGAGGCCGATCTGCTGCGCAAGAGCGCCGATCAGGCCGACCCTTCGGGGCTGGCCCCCGTCCCGCACTTGGAGGCATGGGAGCGGGCCAAGGCCGAGGGCGCACGCGCCGAGGAACTGATGTCCGCTCCCGCGGTGTGCGCCCGGCCCGAGTGGACCGTGGTGGAGGCGGCCCGGCTCATGGAGACCCAGCACGTCAAACGGCTGCCCGTGGTGGACGAGGCGGACCGGCTCGTGGGCATCGTCAGCCGGGCCGACCTGTTGCGGATCTTCCTGCGCCGCGACGAGGCGATCCGTGAGGAGATCAACCGGGATCTGCTGCGGGGCACGCTGCTCCTGGACCCCCGCGATGTGACGGCCGACGTGCGCGACGGCCGGGTCACCCTCTCCGGCATCGTGGAGTTCAAGAGCCAGATCCCCGTCGTGGAGCAGCTGTGCCGGGGGGTCGACGGGGTGGTGTCGGTGTCCGGGGACCTCACCTTCCGGACCGACGACGTCCGGGACGCGCCCGCCGGGACGTGACCGCCGGTTCCGGCCGGGGGCCGTCCCCGGTCCCGCCGCCGGTCCCGCCGCCGGGATGAGGCCGCTCGGCCTGGGGGAGACGTTCGCCGCGCTGCGGGTGCGCGACTTCCGGCTGTACTTCACGGGCCAGTGCGTGAGTCTGGTCGGCACCTGGATGCAGGCGGTGGCCCAGTCCTGGCTGGTCCTCGACCTGACCGGCTCGGGCACGGTGCTGGGGCTGGTGGTGGCCGTACAGTTCCTGCCGGTGCTGCTGCTCGGCCCGTACGGCGGGCTTGTCGCCGACCGCGCCGACAAGCGCCGCCTGCTGCTGGCCACCCAGACGGCCCTGGCCGCGCTCGCCCTGATCCTGGGCCTGCTCACCGTCACCCATCTCGTGCGGCTGTGGATCGTGGTGATCCTCGCGATCGCCCTGGGCACGGTCAACGCGATCGACAACCCGACCCGGCAGACCCTGGTGCCCGAGGTGGTCGGGCCGGATCTGCTGCGCGACGCGGTCGGTCTGAACAGCGTGACGACCAACGCCGCCCGCGCTGTCGGCCCGGCGCTCGCCGGCATCCTGATCGCCTCCGTCGGCGTGGGCGTGTGCTTCCTGGCCAATGCCGCCAGCTTCGCCGCCGTGCTGCTCGCCCTCGGCATGATGCGCGCCGACCGGCCCCGGCCGAACCTGCCCGTCGAGAAGGGGCCGGGACAGCTGGCGGCCGGGCTGCGCTACGTCCGCGGCACCGCGGGGCTGTGGGCGCCGCTGGCCATGATGGCGCTGATCGGCACCCTCGCCTACGAGTTCCAGGTGGTCCTCCCGGTGCTGGCCCGCACGAGCGCGCACGGCGACGCGCGCACCTACGGGTTCATGACCTCGGCCATGGGCCTGGGCGCGGTGGCCGGCGGGCTTGCCGTGGCCGCCTTCGGCAGGGCCGGGACGGTCCCGCTGATCCGAGCCGCCGCCTTCTTCGCCGCCGCGCTCACCGCGGCGGCCGTCATTCCGTGGCTGCCCGGCGTGCTCGCGGCACTCGCCGTCGTGGGCGCGGCGAGCACCGCGTTCCTGGCGACCGGGAACACCACCCTGCAACTGGTCGCCGAGCCGTCCCTGCGCGGCCGGGTGATGGCGCTGTGGTCGGTGACCTTCCTCGGCAGCACCCCCGTCGGCGGACCCGTCGTCGGGGTCGTGGCCCAGCACCTCGGCCCGCGGGCCGGGCTCGGCCTGGGCGCCGCCGCCTGTCTGGCCGCCACCGTCCTCGGCCTCGCCGTCCTGCCACGGGTCGCACCGGAGCATCGGCACCTCGAACCCCGGCCGGCCCCTTGTCACCCGCTGCCGCCCACCGAGACCGACCGGACCTGAGCCGTCAGAGCCGTGACCGGGCGCGGGTCAGCTTTGGGCGCCCGCCCGGGCTCCACCGGGCGGGACCCGGTCCGCTTGCCGGAAGCGGGCCGCGCCCGGACGCCCGCCGACGGCTCGCCTGCGGTCACGATGGCTCGTGGCTCCCTTCGTACCGGCTCGGCGCCCCGGCTCACCCGTGGGTCGGGACCGCGATCACGGGGCAGCGGGCGTGGTGCAGCACGCCCTGGCTCACCGAGCCCAGCAGCATGCCGGCGAAGCCGCCGCGCCCCCGCGTGCCCACCACCAGGCCCAGCGCGTGTTCCGAGGCCTCGGTGAGCACCTGCACCGGATGACCCGCGATCACTTCGTGGTGCAGGTCCACCTCGGGATAGCGGGCATGGCGGCCCGCCACGATCTCGGAGAGCAGCCGCCGGGACTCGTCCTGCGGCCCGCGCTCGTCGAAGACCCGCAGCGGACCGTGCTCCCACACCAGCAGGGCCCGCAGCCCCGCGCCGCGCAGCGCCGCCTCCTCGAACGCCACGTCGACCGCCGCCGCCGAGCGTTCGCTGCCGTCGACGCCGACGACGTAGTACGGCGGGTCCTGAGCGGTGTGTTCCGGCTCGGGCACGACCACCAGGGGGCAGCGCGTGCGGGCCATCACCGGGAGGGCGATCGACGCGGAGCCGAACACCTCCTGGCGCCGGCTCAGGTGGTGCGAGCCGAGGACGAGCGAGCTGGCGTCGCGGCTCTGCTCGCACAGCGTCCACACCGGATCGCCCTCGGCGAGCAGCGTGTCCACCTCCAAGCCCGGGTGCCGGGCCGTGACGAACTCCGCGGCCTCCTCCAGCACCTTCTTCCCGGCCTCGTGCAGCGCCTCGTTCCACCCCTCCCAGGAGGGCGGCACCGCCGTCCTGCGGTCACCGGGGGTCGGTACGCCCTCGACATGGACCAGCCGCAGCGGCAGCCGGCGGCGGGCGGCCTCGTCCGCCGCCCAGGCCGGTGCCGTCCGGCGGGCGGGGTCGGGATCGAGCCCCACCACGATCGGCCGACGGCCGGAGCCGGGGTCACGGTCGTCCTTGCGCGCGGGTACGGGAGCGGACATCGCCCCATCTCCTCCCTGCGGCGGAGCGCCGCCGCGACTTCCATGAAAGCCCGGAACCGGAGGCCCTGCCAGGGGACCATCGGCCCCCGGCGGGACCCTTCGGAGCGACCACGTGGGACCCTTCGGCGCGACCACCGGGAATCGGGACGAATAGGATCTATGGGCTGGGATCATGGGCGCCGACCGGGACGCCGTGCAGGTGGCCGTGCGCGACGGCATCGTGGAACTGACCGGACGGATGCCCGCGGCGACCGCGCGGCGACTGCTCGCGGAGACCCAGCGGATCGCCGACGTGGCCGGGGTGAAGAACCTCCGCACCCCGGGCACCTGACACCGGTCGCCACCGCGGCATCACGCCGGTGCCAAAAACCACCGCGGCATCACGCCGGTGCCGGAACCGGAACCCACCCCGGAGGCGCGGACCATGTCCCGAACCGTCACCGCAGGCATCGACGACTCGCCCGAGAGCCGGGCCGCCGCCGAGTGGGCGGCCCGCGAGGCACTGCTGCGCGGCCTGCCCCTGAAGATCGTGTACGTCCAGGAGCCCATGTCCAGGATGGCGGCCCGGACCCCGCTGTTCGACCTCGACAGCTACCGGCGCTGGGCCGAGCGGATGGCCGAGGAGGCCGCCACCGGCCTCCGGGCCCGCCATCCGGACCTCGACGTGAGCACCGCGCAGCTCACGGGGACCGTGGCCGATGTGCTGTGCGAGGCCGCGGGCGACGCCGAACTGCTCGTGCTGGGCTCCCGGGGCCTCGGCCGGCTCGGCGGGTTCCTGGTCGGCTCGGTGAGCCTCGCCGTCGTGGCCCGCGCCGAACGCCCGGTGGTGCTGGTGCGGGCGGGGGAGGAGACCGGTGACGGGCGGCGGACGGAGCCGGCGGGCGCACCGCCCGGCACCGGAGCCGTCGTGCTCGGACTCGACGTCGACGAACCGGCCGAACCTCTGCTGGAGTTCGCCTTCGAGGCCGCCGCGCGCCACGGAGTCCCGCTGCGCGCCGTCCACGTCTGGCCCGAGCCACCGACCTCCTTCTACCGCTTCTACGGCGACGCCGAACTCTACGACGACCTGCAGCGCGGGCAGGCCACCCTGCTGACCGAGGCGCTGCGCCCCTGGCGGCAGAGGTACCCGGACGTCGAGGTGATCGAGGCGAGCCGCTGCGGCCGCGCCGCACAGGTTCTCGTCGACCAGTCCCATGACGCCTGTCTCGTGGCCGTCGGCCGCCGCGTCCGCACCCGCTCCTTCGGCTTCCACCTCGGCCATGTCCTGCACTCCGCGTTGCACCACATCGCCGCCCCGGTCGCGGTCGTCCCGCACAGCTGACGTCCCGCACAGCTGACGGCCGCCCCGCGCGAGCGCTGTTCAGCGGGGCCCCACCAGATCCCACTCCCGGTCCCAGAGGGCCAGTCGGCGCCGGTCGAGACGGGCCCGCGCGAAGGCGCCCGCGCCCAGCACCGGGGCCGCGGCGACCAGCGCGGCGCCGGCGGCGAGCAGACCGGCCTCGATGTGCCCCTCGGCACGATCCGTGGGCGCCGTCGTGACCAGCCGTCCCCGGTCGTCCTGCCACAGATGCACCGTCGTGCCCCGGGGCAGGCTCGGGTCAACCAGCGTGTGCCCGGTACGAGGCGTACCGTCCGGCGCCACCCAGCGCACGGCGTCCTGCACCCGCCCGTCCGCCGACCACTGCGCGGCGATGCCCTGCGGCGCGTCGGCCGTCAGGACCGCCCGTACGGGATGGCGTTGCGCGCGCTGCTCCGCGAACCGGTGCTCGGCGGTGCGGAACGCCAGCGGCGCGACGACCGCGCCGACGAGCACCACGACCGCCCAGACGGCCAGCACGAGCCACGCCTCCAGGACGTCCTCGCGCCGTCGCAGCGGATTGCTCCGCCACCGCCACAGATGCCGTTTGCCGCTCATCACGGAGACCTCCGCCTCATGCCGGATCCTTCGCCTTCGACGATGCCTCCGAGGGACCCGCGCGCACAGGGGCCGAGGGACCTCTAGATGAGTGAGTCCGATGTTCTCAGTGGTCGTAGGCGATCAGGGATCGTTTGATCTTGGCGCCGGTGGTCCAGTTGTGCCAGATGCCGGCTGCCAGGGCGAGGAGTCGTTGTCCGGTGCGG
>NZ_JBMJCT010000008.1:0-210476 GCF_049222185.1 Streptomyces sp. LaBMicrA B280
ACGCTCTTCCGATCTCCGCACCGGCGGCGGCCTGCGCGGCGGCCGGACCGCCGACCGCGCCGGGACCGCCGGGCTTGCCGGGAGCCTTCTTGCCGCCCTGGGCGACGTCCACGGGCAGCATGACCAGCGCGGTCGTGCCACCGGAGTCGGACGGGCGCAGCTGGATGCGGATGCCGTGCCGCTGCGAGAGCCGGCCGACCACGAAGAGGCCCATGCGGCGGGAGACGGAGACGTCCACGGTGGGCGGCGAGGCCAGCCGCTCGTTGATCGCCGCGAGGTCCTCGGGGGAGAGGCCGATGCCGGTGTCGTGGATCTCGATCAGCACCCGCCCGTCGGGCAGCGCGTGACCGGTGACCTTGACCTTGGTCTGCGGGGAGGAGAACGAGGTGGCGTTCTCCAGCAGCTCGGCGAGCAGGTGCACGAGGTCGTTGACGACCCGTCCCGCGACCTCGGTCGTCGGCACGGAGGCCAGCTCGATGCGCTCGTACTGCTCCACCTCGGAGGCGGCGGCGCGGAGCACGTCGACCAGCGGCACCGGACGGGTCCAGCGGCGGCCCGGCTCCTCACCGGCGAGGACGAGGAGGTTCTCGCCGTTACGGCGCATACGGGTGGCGAGGTGGTCCAGCTTGAACAGCGAGGACAGCTGGTCCGGGTCGGCCTCGCGGGACTCCAGTTCGGAGATGAGCGACAGCTGGCGCTGGATCAGACCCTGGGAGCGGCGCGAGAGGTTGGTGAACATCGCGTTGACGTTGCCCCGCAGCAGGGCCTGCTCGGCGGCGAGCCGGACCGCCTCGCGGTGCACGTCGTCGAAGGCCGCGGCCACCTGGCCGATCTCGTCCCGGGAGTGCACACCGACCGACTCGACGGAGGTGTCCACGTCCTGCGGGTCGGACTCGGAGAGCTGCTTGACCAGCTCGGGCAGGCGTTCCTGGGCGACCGTGGTGGCGGTCTCCTGGAGCCGGCGCAGCGAGCGGATCATGGAGCGGGCCACGACGAACGCGCCGACCAGCGAGACACCGAGCACCAGCAGGATCAGCACACCGGAGATGATGGCGTCGCGCTGGGTGGCGCTCTTGAGCTCGCGCGCCTTCTGCTCCATGTCCTCGAGCAGCGTGTGCTCGATCTTCTTCATCTGCTCGATCTTGGTCGAGCTGTCGTCCACCCAGTCGCGGTAGGAGCGCGGGGGCAGGTCGGACAGGCCGCCGCGCTGCGCGAAGGCGCGCTTGGCGTAGGTGTCCGCGGACTCGATCGTCGGGTTGTTGCCGCCGTCGATCGGCTTGAGCAGCTCCTCCGCGTTCTGGCTCGCGTAGATCTTGCGGAAGATCGCCAGCTCGGAGTTCTCGCTCTCGTACGCCGACTCGCCGTACAGGCGGTCGTTCTCGGAGAGGTCGGCCTTGCTGGAGGTGGTCGAGGGCAGCGCCGCGGCGATGGTCGCGCGCTGCACGGACGCGTACTCCTTGGCGGTGGAGAACGCCGCCAGGGCGCGGGTGCGCGAGATCATCTCGGGGTTGCTGGACGCCTCGGCCATGTCCTGGGACAGGTCGATCAGCTGGGTGATCAGCCGGTGGTACGACTCGATGGTCTGGGTCGAGTTGCCCTTGGACTCATAGGCGGACCGGCGGATCTTCGCCAGGTCGTCCAGCTGGTTGGCGAGGCCGACGAGCGCGTCGCGCACGCCCTGGAGCTGGCCGTCCTTGCTGGCCTCGTCGATCTGCTCGGAGGCGTCGAGGAAGTTGGCGCGGGCCCGGTCGGTCTTCTGCTGGTAGCCCTTGACCGTGTAGTCGCTCGCGGTGAGCCCGTGCGACATGGGACCGGCGGACTGGTCGCGCTCCTCCTGGAGCGCGGCGGCCAGCTCGGTGGCCTGCTTGGTCATGTCGGTCAGCAGCTTCATGTTGTCGAGCTGCTGGATGTCGTTCAGGTTCTCGTTGATGCGCAGGGCGCCCAGCGAGGTCGCCGCGACCACGGGGAGCGCGAGCAGCGAGACCAGACGGGTCGAGATGCGCCAGTTGCGCAGTGCCAGGCGCGAGCCGGAACTGGCCGGCGCCGACGCCGGTTTCGGGGCCGGGGCGGGCTTGGCGGACGACGCGCCGCCCGCGGGCTTCGCGGAGCCCTTGCCGGAGGCGGAGCCGCCCTTGCCGGACGCGGAGCCCTTGGCGGCGGAGGCGGCCGCGCCGGGGCGTGCGCGGTCGGAGCCCTCACCGGGCGGGGTCGGGCCCGGGTTCTGGGCGTGCTGGGGAGAGGCGCTGCCCTTCATGGGGCCAGTCCCGTCGTGCGGCTCCGGCTCCGCCGAAGCGCTGCCATCCCTCTTGAAACGTCCCTGCACTAGCGTCGCAACCTCTGGACCAGGCGTCCCTCCGCGCGAGCGGCGGAACACGGTGTCGGCGTCGTGGAAGGCGCCCTGAAAACGCCCCCCGGTGGTCTTGAGTGACCGGCGCTGGTTCCCCCTTGTCTCGCCGCCACTCGGCGCTGCGTTGCGCCCTGCGCGCCGGGTCGATCCTGCGGCGGTCCGTGGAATTCCAGCACAGTGGCGGATCTCCAACAAGGGCCGCGTGCCGAGCTGTGACAACCGTGACAGGTTGTGCATGTCGGGTCACCAGTCGTGGAAGTCGATCTCATCCATAACGGACGTATCCCTGCGAGTCGCCGCTCGGTGGCACGTGTCCCAGTCGCCATGATCGGCAGCGGAATGAGGGCTTCCAGCACCCAATGTCCGTTTCGTTAGGGCGGGTTGTAGGCCGGAATTGACCTGTTTGTCCCCAGGTTGGTGAGCAAAATCACATAACCATCAGGGCTGGTTGGCGAGTTGGTCAGGGAATCGGATGTTTAGCCTGACGCTTTACTTGAGGGACGTATCTGTCACCCCGCACTGTCACCCGCCGACACAGGACTAGGACGCGTACAACCGTGAAGACGACGATGATGTTCCGCAACATAGCCAACCCGCGACGCACGACCCTGGTGCACCTCGACGACGCCGGTGAGCTGCAGACGCCCGCGCTGCCGGAGCAGTCCGTCGAACTCCCCGCCCAGACGGCCAACCCCCGGCGCACCATCCTGATGGACCTCCCCGAGGCCGCGGCGGTCACCGCCGGCGAGTGACCGCGGCGGCGACCGAGGCACCCCGGGCCGCGCTCGTCTTTTCGGCGGCCCCCGCGGCGGGCCGCACATGTTTTCCAGCGCATTCGCGCCGTGGCGTTTATCGGAGCCGAGGACGGTGGGTGCCGTAGCCTTCCCGGTCCCCGGCGCCCGACCGGAGCGGACGGCATCCCCGCAGGTCAGAGCCGCGAGGGACGTTCGATGTCCCTCCGGCGGCGCCCCCGAAATCACCGGAAACGGGAATTCCCCTTAAGCGCATTACCGCCCCGGGAAAACCCTTCGCCGCGCCCTCCCGTCCGAACATCGCGCCGCCCGACCGGTTAACCTTGGGCGTCAGTACGCCGGTTCTCAGTGAGGGGCGCAAGCACCCGTGCGCATCGCCAGGTTCTCCATCGACGGGAACGTAGCCTTCGGCGCGGTCGAGGGCGACAAGCAGGACGAACTCGTCCTCGACATCATCAAGGGCATCCCCTTCGCCGACCATGAGCTGTCCGGCACGAAGGTGCCGGTGAGCAAGGTCAGGCTGCTCCCCCCGGTCCTCCCCAACAAGGTCGTGGCCTTCGGCCGCAACTACGCGGAGCACGCTCGGGAGCTGGGCAACGAGGTCCCCGACGCCCCGTTCGCCTTCTTCAAGCCGTCCACCTCGGTGATCGGTCCCGGGGACGAGATCCGCTACCCCTCGTTCACCGAGGAGCTGCACCACGAGGCCGAGCTGGCCGTCGTCATCGGCCGCATGTGCCGCGAGGTGCCCCGGGAGCGCGTCAAGGACGTGATCTTCGGCTACACCTGCGCCAACGACATCACCGCCCGCGACGTCCAGCGCCGCGAGAAGCAGTGGGCCCGGGCCAAGGGCTTCGACAGCTCCTGCCCGCTCGGCCCCTGGGTGGAGACCGACATCGACCTCGCCCGGGCGGGCGACCTCACCGTGCAGCTCACCGTCAACGGCGAGCAGCGCCAGCTGGGCCGCACCAGCGAGATGATCCACCCCATCGAGGACCTGATAGTCAACATCACCGAGGCCATGACGCTGCTGCCCGGCGACGTCATCCTCACCGGCACCCCGGCAGGGGTCGGCCCCCTGAACGTCGGCGACGACGTCGCCGTCACCATCGAAGGCATCGGCACTCTCACCAACAAGGTTGTCAAGCGTGGCTAGCGCACCCGCCTCCCCCGTCTCTCCCGTCCGCGTCCGCTTCTGCCCCTCGCCCACCGGTAACCCTCATGTGGGCCTGGTCCGCACCGCCCTGTTCAACTGGGCGTTCGCCCGGCACCACCAGGGCACCCTGGTCTTCCGCATCGAGGACACCGACGCCGCCCGCGACTCCGAGGAGTCCTACGGCCAGCTGCTCGACGCGATGCGCTGGCTCGGCTTCGACTGGGACGAGGGCCCCGAGGTCGGCGGCCCGCACGCGCCGTACCGGCAGTCGCAGCGCATGGACATCTACGCCGACGTCGCGCGGAAGCTCCTGGACGGCGGGTACGCCTACCACTGCTACTGCTCCCAGGAGGAGCTGGACTCCCGCCGCGAGGCCGCCCGCGCCGCCGGCAAGCCCTCCGGCTACGACGGCCACTGCCGCGACCTGTCCGCCGAGCAGGTCGAGCGGTACCGGGCCGAGGGCCGGGAGCCGATCGTCCGGTTCCGGATGCCCGACGAGACGATCACCTTCGACGACCTGGTGCGCGGCGAGCTGACCTTCACCCCGGAGAACGTGCCGGACTACGGCATCGTCCGCGCCAACGGCGCCCCGCTGTACACGCTGGTCAACCCCGTCGACGACGCGCTGATGGACATCACGCACGTGCTGCGCGGCGAGGACCTGCTCTCCTCCACCCCGCGCCAGATCGCGCTGTACAAGGCGCTGACGGAGCTGGGCATCGCCAAGCGGACCCCGGCCTTCGGGCATCTGCCGTACGTGATGGGCGAGGGCAACAAGAAGCTCTCCAAGCGGGACCCGCAGGCCTCGCTGAACCTCTACCGCGAGCGCGGCTTCCTGCCCGAGGGCCTGCTCAACTACCTGTCCCTGCTGGGCTGGTCGCTCTCCGCGGACAAGGACATCTTCACGATCGAGGAGATGATCGCGGCCTTCGAGATCTCCGACGTGAACCCCAACCCGGCGCGCTTCGACCTGAAGAAGTGCGAGGCGATCAACGCCGACCACATCCGCCTGCTGGATGTGAAGGAGTTCACCGAGCGCTGCCGCACCTGGCTGAAGGCCCCGTTCGCGCCCTGGGCGCCGGAGGCGTTCGACGAGGCCAAGTGGGAGGCCGTCGCCCCGCACGCCCAGACCCGTCTGAAGGTGCTCTCCGAGATCACCGAGAACGTCGACTTCCTGTTCCTGCCGGAGCCGGTCTTCGACGAGGCGTCCTGGACCAAGGCGATGAAGGAGGGCAGCGACGCCCTGCTGCGCACGGCCCGCGAGAAGCTGGAGTCGGCGGACTGGACGTCGCCCGAGTCCCTCAAGGAGGCCGTCCTGGCCGCCGGCGAGGCCCACGGCCTCAAGCTCGGCAAGGCGCAGGCCCCGGTGCGCGTCGCCGTCACCGGCCGCACCGTCGGCCTCCCGCTCTTCGAGTCCCTCGAGGTCCTGGGCAAGGAGACGACCCTGGCCCGCATCGACGCGGCCCTGACGAGGCTCACCGCGTAGGGCTCACCGCACGCCGAAGGGGCGGCATCCGGAACTCCGGGTGCCGCCCCTGTCACATGGTCACTGCGCGTCGGCCTCGTCGACCAGGTAGGCGCTCTCGTCGAAGATCTCCAGCACGACGATGACCATGATCGCGCCGGCCACCATGTACTCCAGCACCACGCCCGGGGCCACGTACGCCTTGCGCAGGTGCTCGTCCGGGCCGAGCTGGGCGGTCGAGGTCTTGCGGAACGGATCGCGGGCCAGTATCCGCAGGGCCTTGTCCAGCTGCGCCTGGCGCGAGCCGGGCAGGGAGTCATAGGCCGAGCGGGCCTCGACGGTGAACTGGATTCGGTACTCGCTCATGGCTCCACGCTACGGCATCCGTATGGCACGGAACGGGGAACGGTTCATGCCGAGGGCAGCGCTGCACGCGGTCCTGTCGAACTCCAGCATCACCGTCCAGGAGCACAAGCTGCGCGCCCTCGGCCTGCTGGACCGCTTCGAGGCCGTGCTGTGCGCCGCCGAACTGGGCGTCTCCAAGCCGCGGCCCGGCGCCTTCCTGGCCGCCTGCGAGGCGCTGGGCCTCGCCCCGCACGAGGTGGCGTACGTCGGCGACCATCCGGAGATCGACGGGCGGGGCGCCGCCGAGGCCGGGCTGCTGTCCGTGTGGATCGACCGCGCCGCGACGCCCGCGCGGGACGCCGGTGACGTCGTCGTGCACCGCATCGCCGGCCTGTCCGAACTCCCCGCGCTGCTCCGCTCGGATACTCGTTTTGGAGCCCCGTCCACCTTCGGGTAATGTTCTTCCTGCGCCGAGGGGAACGGGCCGAAAGGGCCGGAACTCCGAGGAGCAAACTAGAACAAGAACCCCGCAGGGGGTTGAGTTCCAGTGGCCTATGGTGTAATTGGCAGCACGACTGATTCTGGTTCAGTTAGTCTTGGTTCGAGTCCAGGTAGGCCAGCTCGCAGAGCTTATCTGCAAAGCCCCCGTTGTGTAGCGGCCTAGCACGCTGCCCTCTCAAGGCAGTAGCGCCGGTTCGAATCCGGTCGGGGGTACTGATCCTGATCTTGTCGGGATCGCTAGGGCCCCCGTTGTGTAGCGGCCTAGCACGCCGCCCTCTCAAGGCGGTAGCGCCGGTTCGAATCCGGTCGGGGGTACGACTGGTCTAAACCATCATTGGTCTATGGTGTAATTGGCAGCACGACTGATTCTGGTTCAGTTAGTCTTGGTTCGAGTCCAGGTAGACCAGCTCGGACCTGCGGAAACGCAGCGTCCAAGGCCCCCGTTGTGTAGCGGCCTAGCACGCCGCCCTCTCAAGGCGGTAGCGCCGGTTCGAATCCGGTCGGGGGTACAGAATGAAGGCCCTTCGCTTCGGCGGAGGGCCTTCGCCGTTCTCCGGTCCCGCTCACTCGAAGCCGTACCGCCGCGTCGTCTCCTCCTCCTGCGCCAGCCGGTGCAGCGCCCGCAGCACCGGCTCGTTCAGGATCGCCCCGAGGATCGCGAACTCGACCCGCTCCGCCCCCGGCGGCAGCGTCTCCATGTTGTCCAGGTCGAGTACGGCCGTGCGGTGCATCAACTCCGCGTACGGCGCGAGCTGTTCGGCCCCCCAGTCGTAACCGAGCCGGCGGAACGCGGCCACCGTCACCACCAGCGAGCGGTACGCGGGGGAGAGGGTCGCGAGGCACCTGGCGTTGTCCCAGCCGAGCCGGTCCACGAGCGCCGCGACCTCCTCGTGCGCGGCCCGTACGTACGCGTCGTCCTCGTCCGGCTCCGGCACCTGCGGCAGCGCCCACAGCGCGGCGCCCAGCCGGATCGTGCTGCCCAGGGACTCGTCGTCCACATGCCCGAGCACCTCGCGCACCTTCGCCACCGGCAGCCGCCCGACCTGGATCATCGCCCGCACCAGCCGCAGTCGGCGCAGATGCTCCTCGTCGTACTCCGCCGTGGTCGCGTTCAGCTGCCGGCCCGGTGGCAACAGGCCCTCGCGCAGGTAGTACTTGATCGTCGCGGTGGAGACCCCGCTGCGTCTGCTCAGTTCGGCCAGCCGCATCTCTTGCGCCCCTTCTTGGATAAGAGCACTATCCAAACACGCGATGAAGGGGGAGGCCATGGTGTCCCGTACGACCGCCGACGCGCAGGGCGATGTCGTCGTCCTGCTGATAGGGATGCGCATCAACCGCTTCTGGGCGGTGCATCTGTGGGTGCCGGTGATGCTCGCGATGCTCCGCATGCTGCGGGAGCTGGCGAAGGACCCGGAGCGAGGACTGCTGGAGAAGGTGCTGCTCACGGCGTCGCCGCGGACGTACTACGTCGTGCAGTACTGGGAGTCCAAGGAGAAGCTGTACGCCTACGCCACGGCGCCCGACGCCTTCCATCACGAGGTGTGGGCGAGGCTGAACCGCAAGGAGCGGGCGGGCGAGCTGCGGGGCGAGGTCGGGATCTGGCACGAGGCGTACGTGGTGCCGGAGGGGTCGTACGAGGCGATCTACGCGGACATGCCGGCGTTCGGGCTGGCGGGGGCGCACGGTCAGGTGCCGCTCGCCGCGCGCGGGCGTTACGCGAAGGACCGGTTCGCCCATCGGACGGCGCGGCCCGCGGAATCCGCGGACCAGAGCGCCTGACACCGGCTGCCGTGCCCCGCGTGGGTCCGCCGCGGCGTTGAGGCGGACCCGTGCGGAGAACACTCAGCCCGTGCGGCGCAGGGCCTCCGAGAGGCGGGTCGCGGCGTCGATGACGGCTTGGGCGTGCATCCGGCCCGGGTGGCGGGTCAGCCGCTCGATCGGGCCCGAGACGGAGACGGCGGCGACCACGCGGTTGGAGGGTCCGCGCACCGGGGCCGAGACGGACGCGACGCCCGGCTCGCGCTCGCCGATGGACTGCGCCCAGCCGCGGCGCCGCACGCCCGACAGGGCCGTCGCCGTGAAGCGGGCGCCCTGCAGACCGCGGTGCAGCCGCTCGGGCTCCTCCCAGGCCATCAGGATCTGCGCCGAGGAACCGGCCTTCATCGTGAGCGTGGAACCGACCGGGACGGTGTCCCGCAGTCCGGACAGCCGTTCCGCCGCGGCCACGCAGATCCGCATGTCACCCTGGCGGCGATAGAGCTGCGCGCTCTCGCCGGTGACATCGCGGAGGTGGGTGAGCACGGGGCCCGCCGTCGCCAGCAGGCGGTCCTCGCCCGCCGCCGCCGCGAGCTCCGCGAGGCGCGGTCCGAGGATGAACCGGCCCTGCATGTCGCGTGCCACCATGCGGTGGTGTTCCAGGGCCACGGCCAGGCGGTGGGCCGTGGGTCGTGCCAGTCCGGTGGCTCCGACCAGACCCGCGAGGGTGGCCGGACCGGACTCCAGAGCGCTCAGGACGAGGGCCGCCTTGTCCAGAACGCCGACGCCGCTACTGTTGTCCATGCAACGATACTCACGTCTCACTCTGTGAAACGCAAGTTCAATTTTCCGCGGAACGCGCCACTCTGGATGAACACGGCGGTCCGTCCCTCGGCGGACCCGGCGGCGGACGCCCGGAAACAGGGGTGCGGGCGCCGCCCTCAAGATCTCTAGTTGGGCCGGCGCGAGCGTGCCGGCCGGAGGGAAAGCGATGGGTAGGACACTCGCGGAAAAGGTCTGGGACGACCACGTCGTCCGGCGCGCCCAGGGCGAGCCCGACCTCCTCTACATCGATCTGCACCTGCTGCACGAGGTGACCAGCCCGCAGGCCTTCGACGGGCTGCGCCAGAACGGCCGCCAGGTGCGCCGCCTCGACCTCACCATCGCGACCGAGGACCACAACACCCCCACCCTCGACATCGACAAGCCCATCGCCGACCCGGTCTCGCGCGCCCAGCTGGAGACGCTGCGCAAGAACTGCGCCGAGTTCGGGGTGCGGCTGCACCCGCTGGGCGACGTCGAGCAGGGCGTCGTGCACGTGGTCGGCCCCCAGCTGGGCCTGACCCAGCCCGGTACGACCGTGGTGTGCGGCGACTCCCACACCTCCACGCACGGCGCGTTCGGCGCGCTGGCGTTCGGCATCGGCACCTCCCAGGTCGAGCATGTGCTGGCCACCCAGACGCTGCCGTTGGCCCGCCCGAAGACCATGGCGATCACCGTGGAGGGCGAACTGCCCGAGGGTGTCAGCGCCAAGGACCTGATCCTGGCGATCATCGCGCGGATCGGCACCGGCGGCGGCCAGGGCTACATCCTGGAGTACCGCGGCTCCGCCATCGAGAAGCTCTCGATGGAGGCCCGGATGACCATCTGCAACATGTCGATCGAGGCCGGCGCCCGCGCGGGCATGATCGCCCCGGACGAGACCACCTTCGCGTACCTCAAGGGCCGCCCGCACGCCCCCGAGGGCGCCGAATGGGACGCGGCCGTCGCGCACTGGAAGACGCTGCGCACGGACGACGACGCGGAATTCGACGCCGAGGTCGTCATCGACGCCGCCGCGCTGTCCCCGTTCGTCACCTGGGGCACCAACCCCGGCCAGGGCGCGCCGCTTTCGGCGGACGTCCCCGATCCGGCTTCGTACGAAGACGCATCGGAGCGCCTGGCCGCCGAAAAGGCCCTGGAATACATGGGGTTGGCGGCCGGAGCGCCGCTGCGCTCCATCAAGGTGGACACCGTCTTCGTAGGCTCGTGCACCAACGGCCGGATCGAGGACCTGCGCAATGTCGCCGAGATCCTGAAGGACCGCAAAGTCGCCGACGGCGTACGGATGCTGGTCGTGCCGGGCTCCGCGCGGGTCGGCCTCCAGGCGGCGGCCGAGGGTCTGGACGTGGTCTTCAAGGAGGCCGGTGCCGAGTGGCGGTACGCGGGCTGCTCGATGTGCCTGGGCATGAACCCGGACCAGCTGGCCCCGGGGGAGCGCTCCGCGTCCACCTCCAACCGCAACTTCGAGGGCCGGCAGGGCAAGGGCGGTCGTACCCATCTGGTGTCGCCGCAGGTCGCGGCGGCCACCGCCGTCCTGGGCCACCTGGCCTCCCCGGCCGACCTGACCGACGACCGCACGCCCGCTGGAGTCTGAGAACGATGGAAGCCTTCACCACCCACACCGGCCGGGCCGTCCCGCTGCGCCGCGGCAACGTCGACACCGACCAGATCATCCCCGCCCACTGGCTCAAGAAGGTGACCCGGGACGGGTTCGAGGACGGGCTCTTCGAGGCCTGGCGCAAGGACCCCGAGTTCGTCCTCAACCGCCCGGAGCGGCAGGGCGCCACCGTGCTGGTCGCCGGACCCGACTTCGGCACCGGCTCCTCCCGTGAGCACGCCGTCTGGGCGCTCCAGAACTACGGCTTCAAGGCCGTGATCTCCTCCCGCTTCGCGGACATCTTCCGTGGTAACTCGCTGAAGAACGGCCTGCTCACCGTGGTTCTGGAGCAGAAGACCGTGGACGCGCTGTGGGAGCTGACCGAGGCCGACCCGACGACCGAGATCACGGTGGACCTGGAAGCGCGCGAGGTGCGCGCCGAGGGCGTCACCGCCTCCTTCGAACTGGACGAGAACTCCCGCTGGCGGCTGCTGAACGGCCTGGACGACATCTCCATCACCCTCCGGAACGAGGCCGACATCGCCGCGTACGAGCAGCGGCGGCCCGCCCACAAGCCGCAGACCCTCCAGGGCTGACCCGGTAGCCTGTCCCGGATCCCCGTGAGGGTCGGGTTTCGGCCACCCAACGAACCCGTCTGTACCCCCGATCGCCCCGATCGGGGGTACAGGCATGTCGGGGCCCGTACAGACCCTCCCGGCTCAGGGGATTCTCTCAACTCGGCGTGTTATGAAGGGCGTTGGAAGGGTAGATGGGGCAGAGGATCGCGCCGTCCGCAAGGGCCTGGAAGGCCATTTGTGGCGGGAGTTGCCCCCTGGGCAGGCGACAACTCGCCCCAGATGGCACAATCTGTGCATGGGACACGACGGCCAACTCCAGCTCTATGCGGCGGTCGCGAACCAACTCAAGGAAGCGCACGCAAGAGTGCGCTCACTGCAAGTCCCGGAGGGCGTACGGATGGCGCTGACCCGGAAGCTGCTGGTCATTACGGCCGCGGCCAAGCACGATCTCGCCGGTGCGGCAAGGCGGCTTGAGCGGTTCAACGCGGACCTCGACGAGGGTCGGATCCCCGACGAGGACCGCTGAACAGCCCGAGAACGCCGAGTCCGTTGCGGCACAAGGGTGATAAGCCCGTTTCGTGTTTGATTTGCGGTATATATCTGCCTAACGTGCGAAAAAGCTTGAACACATTCGTTCTGGCGATGTCTCCGAAGGGGAAGACGTGAACAAGGCGCAGCTCGTAGAAACGATTGCCGAGAAGGTTGGCGGCCGCCAGCAGGCGGCGGAAGCCGTCGATCATGTTCTGGACGCCATCGTCCGCGCGGTCGTCGCGGGCGAGCGGGTCTCGGTCACCGGATTCGGGTCCTTCGAGAAGGTGGACCGCCCCGCCCGGTACGCCCGTAACCCCCAGACGGGCGAGCGGGTTCGGGTCAAGAAGACCTCCGTGCCGCGCTTCCGCGCCGGTCAGGGCTTCAAGGACCTGGTGAGCGGCTCGAAGAAGCTCCCGCGCGGTGGCGAGGTCTCGGTGAAGAAGGCGCCCAAGGGCAGCCTGACCGGGGGCGCCGCGGCGACGGTCAAGAAGGCCGCCGCGAAGAAGACCGCCAAGGCGGCGGCGAAGAAGACCACCGCCAAGAAGACGACGGCGAAGAAGACCACGGCCGCGGCGGCGAAGAAGACCACCGCGAAGAAGGCGACCGCCAAGAAGACCACGGCGACGGCCAAGACCGCGGCGGCGAAGAAGACCACCGCCAAGAAGGCCACCGCGAAGAAGGCCCCGGCGAAGAAGGTCACCGCGAAGAAGGCGCCGGCCAGGAAGTCGACGGCCCGCAAGACCACCGCGAAGAAGGCCACCGCGCGCAAGGCGTAGGTCGTCGATCAGGGCACTCACGCGCCGGGCCGGACTCCCGCCGGAGTCCGGCCCGCGGCGTGCGCAAGGGGAGTTACAGGGTCTGGAGCGTGACGAGGGTGATCCGCAGGGACCCCTCGGCCCCCTCCGTCTCGATCCGCACGCGCTGCCCGGGCCGCAGCAGCCGCAGGCCGCCGCGGTCGAACGCGGCGCCGTCGAAGGGCACGGGGGTGCCGTCGTCGAGCAGCACCTGCCCGCTCCGGGTCTCGCTGTCGTACGTGTACGCGGTGGCCTGCATGGCATTCAGGGTAGTGCCCGTGACCGTCCGGCCGCCCTCTCAGACGCCGGGTACCGGCAGATCCGCGCACGCCGCGGTCGTATACGGTCCGACCCCCAGCGCCAGCGCCGCCCGCAGGTCGTCCCCCGTGTCCACGTCCTGCCGTACCGAATCCACGCCCCCCAGCAGAAGTTCCTCCGCGCCGGAGGCCCGGTGCCGCGCCCGCGACCCCGCCCCGAAGCCCGGCCGCAAATCACGGCCCGCACCGGCCGCCAGCAATGTCGTACCGACCCCCGCCGCGTCCGCGAGAAAAGCCCTCGGGAATTCCGCGGCGGCGCACAGCACCTGTTCCAGCTCGGCCGCCCGCAACGCCGGCAGATCGGCGTTCAGCGCGGCCACGGCGGCCCCCGGGCGCGTCAGCCGTATCGCCCCCGCCCCGTGCGCCAGCGCCGCGTTCAGGCCGCGCGCCGGGGTGTCCGGGACGATCCGCGCGCCCAGCGCGGACAGTGCGCGCCCGGCGCGTCGATCGTCCGTGACGACCACCACATCCCTGACCGCGCGGCACGCGAGGCCCGTGGCCACCGTGTCCTGCGCGAACGCGAGGACCAGCCCCGGGCGCACCCCGTCCGCCACGGTGTCCGCGAGCCTGCTCTTGGCCCGGGACAGGGGCTTCAGGGGGATGACCAACGTCCACTGCACCGGCGTACCGCCCCTCATCTCGTCGCGATCATTGTCACCGCAGCCGCCGGCCTGGGGCGTGTCGGGAGGCGCGCGAAGCTCCTTGGAAGGGCGGGGGCGGGTGACGGGCGGGCGTACGGTGTTCTCGACAGACCGGCGCTCCGGGGCGACACTTGTGCGGCCCCCGCCGGGGTCAGTCCCCCGAGGGTCCCCTAGAGGAAGGTGTCCTTGTGCCCCGCCGCAGAATCGGCTTCTGGTACCGCTTCGCCGCGGTGATCTGCAAACCACCGCTGGTGGTTCTGATCAAGCGGGACTGGCGTGGAATGGAGCACATTCCGGCCGAGGGCGGATTTATCACCGTGGTGAACCACAATTCCCACGTGGACCCCTTCGCATACGCGCACTATCAGTACAACACCGGACGGGTTCCGCGATTCCTCGCGAAGAGCGGCCTTTTCAAGAAGGGAATCGTGGGCGCCGCGATGCGCGGCACCGGACAGATTCCCGTCTACCGCGAGTCCACGGACGCGCTGAGCGCCTTCCGTGCCGCGATCGACGCCGTGGAGCGCGGTGAATGCGTCGCCTTCTACCCCGAGGGCACCCTGACCCGCGACCCCGACGGCTGGCCCATGACCGGCAAGACCGGTGCCGCCCGCGTCGCCCTGCAGACCAAGTGCCCGGTGATCCCGGTCGCCCAGTGGGGCGCCAATGAACTGCTCCCGGCATATGCGAAGAAGCCGAACCTCTTCCCGCGCAAGACCCACCATGTGCTGGCGGGCCCGCCCGTGGACCTGTCGCGCTTCTACGACAAGGAGCTGACCCCGGACCTCCAGAAGGAGGCCACCGAGGTCATCATGGCGGCGATCACCCGCCTCCTGGAGGAGATCCGCGGCGAGAAGGCGCCCGAGACGCCGTACGACCCGCGCCGTGAGCGGATCGAGCAGCGGCGCCGTACACGGGCGCAGAACCAGGTCAGGGAAGCGGAGGAGCAGGGCAAGTGAGCAAGGCGGTCAAGGCGGCGGTCTTCAGCGCCGGTTCATGGGGCACGGCGTTCGGCATGGTCCTCGCGGACACCGGCTGCGAGGTCACCCTGTGGGCCCGTCGCGCCGAGGTCGCGGACGCGATCAACACGACCCGTATCAACCCCGACTATCTGCCGGGCGTCGAACTCCCGGAGAACCTGCGGGCGACCACCGACCCCGCCGAGGCGGCGGCGGACGCGGACTTCACGGTCCTGTCCGTCCCCTCCCAGACCCTGCGCCAGAACCTCGCCGAGTGGCTTCCGCTGCTCGCCCCGGACACCGTGCTGGTCTCCCTGATGAAGGGCGTCGAACTCGGCTCCGCGATGCGGATGAGCGAGGTCATCGCGGACGTCGCCAAGGTCGGCCCGGAGCGCGTCGCCGTCGTCACCGGTCCCAACCTGGCCCGCGAGGTCGCCGCCCGGATGCCCGCCGCCGCCGTGGTGGCCTGCGCCGACGAGGCCGTGGCCCGGCGGCTCCAGGCGGCCTGCCACACGCCGTACTTCCGGCCGTACACCGAGACCGACGTGGTCGGCTGCGAGCTGGGCGGCGCGGTGAAGAACGTCATCGGGCTCGCCGTCGGCATCGCGGACGGCATGGGGCTCGGCGACAACGCGAAGGGCTCGCTGATCACCCGGGGTCTCGCGGAGACCGCGCGGCTCGGTGTCGTGCTCGGCGCCGACCCGCTGACCTTCTCCGGACTCGCCGGTCTCGGCGACCTGGTGGCCACCTGCTCCTCGCCGCTGTCGCGCAACCACACCTTCGGCACCAACCTCGGCAAGGGCATGACCCTGGAGGAGACCATCGCGGTCACCCGGCAGACCGCGGAGGGCGTCAAGTCCTGTGAGTCCGTGCTGGATCTGGCCCGCAGGCACGGCGTCGACATGCCGATCGCGGAGACGGTCGTCGGCATCGTGCACGAGGGCAAGCCGCCGGTCGTCGCGCTCAAGGAGCTGATGTCGCGCAGCGCGAAGCCTGAACGACGCTGAGCGAAACCGCCCGTTTTTGTGCGTTCAGGGGCGGAGCCGACGCTGTATCCGGGCTCTACCAACGGGTACTCTCAACGCGATATGAGCACCGAGAACCTTCCCCAGAGCCCTGAGCAGCCGTCGCGCAAGCCCCGCGTGGCCGTCGTGTTCGGTGGCCGCAGCTCCGAACACGGGATCTCCGTGGTCACCGCCGGCGCCGTACTCAAGGCCATCGACCGGACGAAGTACGACGTCCTGCCGATCGGCATCACCCGGGACGGCCGCTGGGCGCTGACGGCCGACGAGCCGGAGCGGATGGCCATCACCGACCGCGCCCTGCCCGCCGTCGAGGACCTGGCGGAGTCGCACGAGGGCGATGTGGTGCTCCCCGTGGCCCCCGCCAACCGCGAGGTCGTCTACAGCGAGCCCGGCTCCGTGCCCAAGGCGCTCGGCGAGGTCGACGTCGTCTTCCCGGTGCTGCACGGCCCCTACGGCGAGGACGGCACCCTCCAGGGCCTGCTGGAGCTGTCCGGAGTGCCGTACGTGGGCGCGGGCGTGCTCGCCTCGGCCGTCGGCCAGGACAAGGAGTACATGAAGCGGGTCTTCACCTCCTTCGGGCTCAAGGTCGGCCCGTACGTGGTGATCCGCCCCCGCGAGTGGCAGCAGGACGAGGCCGCCGCGCGCAAGAAGATCGTGGACTTCGCCGGTGAGCACGGCTGGCCGCTGTTCGTGAAGCCCGCGCGGGCCGGCTCCTCCATCGGCATCACCAAGGTCGACGACCTCTCCGGCCTGGACGAGGCGATCGCGGAGGCGCAGTCGCACGACCCGAAGATCCTGGTCGAGGCGGCGATCTCCGGCCGTGAGATCGAGTGCGGTGTCCTGGAGTTCGAGGACGGTCCCCGGGCCTCGCTCCCGGCGGAGATCCCGCCGCCGGACGCGCACGCCTACTACGACTTCGAGGCCAAGTACATCGACTCCACGCCCGGCATCGTCCCGGCGCCGCTCACCGAGGAGGAGACCGCGGAGATCCGGCGGCTCGCGGTGGACGCGTTCGAGGCGGCGTCCTGCGAGGGCCTGGTGCGCGCGGACTTCTTCCTCACCGAGGACGGGGAGTTCGTGATCAACGAGATCAACACGCTGCCCGGGTTCACCCCGATCTCGATGTACCCGCAGATGTGGCAGGCGACCGGGGTCAGCTACCCCGAGCTGATCGACCTGCTGGTACAGGCCGCGCTGCGCAGGTCCACCGGACTGCGCTGAGCGACCGAGCGAGCGGCTAGCCGCGCATGGAGGCCATCCCCGTGGGGATGGCCTTCTTCACGGCCGCGGCCAGATCCTCCAGCACCTGGGTGCTGTCGTCCGGCCCGGACAGCTTCTTCGGCAGGGTCACCTGGACATACGCCTTGCGGCCCGCCGTCGTGAAGCGCCAGGTGCCGTCGCCCTGCTTCTCCATCAGCCAGTCCACGCCGTTGACCCCGCCCGCGATCGCGTCGGGGTCCTGGCCCTGGGCCACCTTGGGGTCGATCATCTTCGGCGGCCGGACGATCCCGCAGCGCAGTATGATCGCCGGGTTTCCCCAGCCCGCCGTGTAGACGGACCGGGGCTCGGGGTCGGCGCGCCGCTGCCCGTCCACCTCGGTGGGCAGCACCGGGTGCAGGCCCCGGCACAGCGGAGCGGTCTTCGCGTCGGGACGGGGAACCGCGACCGTGGCGCTGTCGTCCGCGGCGCAGCCCGCGACCGCGAGCAGCACGAGCGGCGCGGACAGGGCGGCGAGCAGGACGGGGGGCCGGTGCCGGAAGAGGTTCACCGGCCAAGCGTAGACGGGGGCTACAGATGCACGACCGGGCAGGTCAGGGTGCGGGTGATGCCGTCCACTTGCTGGACCTTGGCGACCACCATGCGACCGAGTTCGTCGACGGTTTCGGACTGGGCGCGCACGATGACGTCGTACGGACCCGTGACGTCCTCGGCCTGGATCACTCCAGGGATCTTGCTGATGGTCTCGGCGACGGTCGACGCTTTGCCGACCTCCGTCTGGATCAGGATGTACGCCTGTACCACGGAACCTCCAGGGCGGCCACGAGGATCATGTGGGGAAAAGGAACGCCACGGTATCGCGTCGCCGCTCCTCGCGGGGAGACCTGCGGGAACCGGGCTTGCGCGCCAGGGTGCAGGCACGACGGAAGTTGACGGTCGTCCGGGACCGTATCGGCGGTCCGTCCCGACCGCGTCGGGGTCATCTCGACGGTATCGGGGACACTGATGAGGCGCGAGTCAGCACGGTCAGGCGAAGGCAGAGAAGGGGAGTCAGGGACATGAAGGGCACGGTTGGTGAGCTCGGGGAATTCGGGCTCATCAGGGAGCTCACCTCCCGTCTCACCACCACTCCGGCGGTCCGTATCGGCCCGGGTGACGACGCCGCAGTGGTGGCCGCGCCGGACCGGCGGGTGGTGGCGAGCACCGACGTCCTGCTGGAGGGCCGGCACTTCCGCCGCGACTGGTCCACGGCCTACGACGTGGGGCGCAAGGCGGCCGCGCAGAACCTCGCGGACATCGCCGCGATGGGCGCCGTACCGACCGCCCTGCTGCTGGGCCTCGTGGTGCCGGCCGAACTCCCGGTCAGCTGGCCGACCGAGATGATGGACGGGCTGCGCGACGAGTGCCAGGTCGCGGGCGCGGCCGTGGTCGGCGGGGATGTCGTACGGGGCGACACCATCACGGTGTCGATCACCGCGCTCGGCGATCTGCGCAACCAGGAGCCGGTGACCCGGTCCGGCGCCCAGCCCGGCGACCTGGTGGCCGTCACGGGCTGGCTGGGCTGGTCCGCGGCCGGTTACGCGGTGCTCTCCCGCGGCTTCCGTTCGCCGCGCGCCTTCGTTGAGGCCCACCGGCGCCCCGAGCCGCCGTACCACGCGGGCCCGGCCGCCGCCTCGCTCGGCGCGACCGCGATGTGCGACGTCAGCGACGGGCTGATCGCCGACCTCGGCCATATCGCCGAGGCCAGCAAGGTCCGTATCGACATCCGCTCCGGCGCGGTCGACGTGCCCACGCAGATGAACGACATCGGGCAGGCCGTCGGTGTGGACCCGCTCCAGTGGGTGCTGACCGGGGGAGAGGACCACGCGATCGTGGCGACCTTCCCGCCGGACACCAAGCTCCCGGCCCGCTGGAAGGTCATCGGGGAGGTCCTCAACCCCTCCGCGCTGCCGCAGGTGACGGTGGACGGGGCGCCCTGGACCAGCGCGGGCGGCTGGGACCACTTCGGGGACATAGAACCGTGACCCCGCCCCGGGTGCTCACGGTGGCCGGCTCCGACTCCGGCGGCGGCGCCGGGATCCAGGCCGACCTCAAGACGATGCTCGCGCTCGGCGTCCACGGGATGAGCGTGCTCACCGCCGTGACCGCGCAGAACTCCCTTGGCGTACAAGGTGTTTGGGAACTCCCGGCCGAGGCGGTGCGGGCCCAGTACCGCAGCGTCGTGGACGACATCGGCGTCCAGGCCGTGAAGACCGGCATGCTGGGCTCGGCCGAACTGGTCGAGACGGTCGCCGAGTTGATCGCGGGCACGGACGCGCCCGCGGTGGTCGACCCGGTCGGCGTCTCCAAGCACGGCGACGCGCTGCTCGCCGACTCCGCGCTGGACGCCGTGCGCACCCGGCTCCTCCCGGCGGCCACGGTGGCGACCCCGAATCTGGACGAGGTGCGCCAACTCACCGGTGTCCAGGTCGAGTCGGAGGACGATCTGCGACGGGCCGCGGACGCCGTGCTGGCCTACGGGCCGCGCTGGGTGCTGATCAAGGGCGGGCATCTGGCCGGTGACGCGGTGGACCTCCTGACGGACGGCACCGCGGCGGGCGAGCACTGGCTGCGCGCGCCCCGCCACGACAACCGGCACACCCACGGCACCGGCTGCACACTCGCCTCCGCCATCGCCTCAGGACTGGCCCGGGGCCTCACCGTCCCGGCGGCGACCGCGGCGGCCAAGGAGTACGTCACCGGAGCGATCGCGGCGGGCTTCGCCTTGGGCACGGGCATCGGGCCGGTGGATCACGGGTGGCGTTTCAGGGGGTGAGGGGCCCTGGTGGTGGGGGTGTGCGGGGGCCTTCGCGGGCCCATGTGCCGGGGCCGCCCGAGTCGAGTCCATGGAGCGGGCCCCCGTACACCTGAGACGACACACCTGAGACGACGCTACGCCGTGGCCGCGCGCAGGCGTTGGTCGAGGAAAAGGGCCGCGCGGTCCAGGGCCTCGTCCGCCTCGTCCAGTTCGCCGGCGAACGCCTGGAAGACATGCGGCACATCGGCCGTGACGTCCAGGATCACATCCACCCCGGCGGCCCTGGCGCGCGCGGCGAGGCGGGTGGAGTCGTCCAGCAGGAGTTCGTTGGTGCCCACCTGGAGCAGGATCGGCGGCAGTCCGCTCAGGTCGGCGCAGACGGCCGGGCTGAGCAGCGGCTGGCGCGGGTCGGCGCCCGCGAGGTACATCACCCCGGTGTGTTCGACGGACGCGCGGGTGAAGAACGGGTCGGCGCCCGCCTTGGTGTCGATGCTCTCGCCGGTGCGGGTCGCGTCCAGGCCCGGCGAGAACGCCAGGATCGCGGCGGGCAGCGGCAGGCCCGCGTCCCGGGCGGCCAGGCAGGTGGTGACGGCGAGGCCGCCGCCCGCCGAGTCCCCGGCGAACACGACGGCCGAGGGGTCGGCGCCGCCGTCGAGGAGCGCGCGGTAGGCACCGAGCGTGTCCTCGATCGCGGCCGGGAACGGATGCTCGGGGGCCAGCTGGTAGTCCAGCGAGTACGCCGTGCGGCCGGTCCTGGTCACGAGGTGCCCGGTCACCGCCAGCGCCGCCTCGGGGGAGCCGCTCACCCAGCCGCCGCCGTGGAAGTACAGGATCGTCCCGGCGCGCGGACGCTCCTCGGGCGCCACGCGCAGCGCGGGCCGGTCGCCGAGCGCGGTCCGTGTCGTACGGATGCCGTCGGGCACGGTCATCCCGCTCATCAACGCCTCGAACCCGGCCCGGATCTCCTCGATCGTCCGGGGCCCCTCGCCGCGCGGCTGCCGCAGCATGGCGTCGAGACGGGCGCGCTGTTCCTTGCTCATGGGTGCTCTCCCCGCTAGTAACTTCCTCTACACTATATGCCGTGGCATATAAAACGACCGGAGACACCGCCGGGCTCCTGGATTTCTTCTCCGACCTGGTGCGCTGTGAGACGCGGCTGTACAACGCGCTCAACGACCGGCTCCGCGAGCGGCACGGGATCGTGACCTCGCAGTTCGAGGCCCTGCGCTATCTGCGCGACCACGAGGGGGCGCGGGTGGCGGATCTCGCGGCGGAGTTCGCGATCGGCATCGGGGCGACGAGCAAGGGTGTCGACCGGCTGGAGAGACAGGGCTGGGCGGTCCGGAGGCCGAATCCGGCCGACCGCCGCTCCTCCCTGCTGGCCCTGACCGAGGAGGGCGCGGAACTCGTCGGCGCGGCGGAGGAGACGTTCGGCGCGACGCTGGCCGAACTGATGGCAGGGGTGCTCGGCGACGCTTCGACGACGGCGGCCGCGCAAACCCTCTCAAGGCTGCGTTCCGCCCTCGAACGGCATCAGGTCGGCATGCCGACGGGCTGATCCGAGGGGGAAACGGCGAGAGGGTACGGCAAAAAGCCGGTCCATCCTGAGATGGACCGGCTCAGTGCAGCGAACCAGCAAGTGGCCGCGCGCTCAGCTGTAGCGTCAGCGCGAGACCTTGCCGGCCTTGATGCACGAGGTGCAAGCGTTCACGCGCTTCGGCGTCCCGCCCACCACGGTACGCACACGCTGGATGTTCGGGTTCCAGCGGCGGGACGTACGGCGGTGCGAGTGCGAGATGTTGTTGCCGAAGCCCGGCCCCTTGCCGCAGACGTCGCAGTTGGCAGCCACGGGTCACTCCAAAGACTTCAGATGCACTTACGGTTGATCCCGGCATGCCGGGATCGAGATCGTACGACCTGAGATCTGGAAGGCGTTGCCAGGGGGAGAGCCCGATCAGATCGGGCAACCGGAGCAGCATAGCAAGCCTGCGTCGGTAGAGCGAAACTACCATGGTCGCGAGGGGTCCCGCCCCCGGCCCACTTCCGGTCGGCACCGTCCCGGGGTCTACGCTGCGACCACGTCAAGCCGGCTCAGGGAGGCGCAGGTGGCGCAGGTGCCGCAGACATTCCTCGATGGTCTCGCGGTGCGCACCTGGTGCGGTCTGGCCCTGCGTGCGCTGGGGCGGGCGCGTGCGGAGATCGACGCGATCAACGTCTATCCGGTGGCCGACGGCGACACCGGGACCAACCTTTATCTGACCGTGGAGTCCGCGGCGACGGCCGTGGAGGCCGTGTTCGCCGGGTACGAGACGCGGCCCGGGTACGAGACGCGGCCCGCCGGACCCAGCCTCGCGGACGTGGTGCGCGCGATGGCCCATGGAGCGCTGATCGGCGCCCGGGGCAACTCCGGCACGATCCTCGCGCAGCTGCTGCGCGGCATGGCCCAGGTGCTCGCGGCGGACGGCGCGGAGCCGCGCTGCGACGGTCCCGCGCTGCGGCTGGCCCTGCGCCGGGCCGCCGATTCCGCGCGGCAGGCGCGGGCCGCCCACGAGGGCGCCCGCGCGGCCCTGGCGGCGACCCCGGCCCAGCTGAGCGTCCTGGCGGCGGCCGGAGTGGTCGACGCGGGGGGCAGCGGTCTGGTGGCGGTGCTCGGCGCGCTGGTGGAGGCGTGCACGGGGGAGGCGGTGGACGCGGGACCGGACCGGACGGCCCCGACGCCGAACGCCTTGCCCGAAGCCGAAGCCGAAGCCGAACCTGGGACCGACGCCGAGACCGATGCCGCGAGCGATGCCGAGACCGGGGCTTGCGCCCCCGCCGACGCCGGTGGCCCCGCCTTCGAGGTGATCTACCTCCTGGAGGCCGACGACACCGCCGTGGCCCGGCTGCGCACCCGGCTCGACGCCCTCGGCGACTCCCTGGTCGTCGTCGGCGGCGACGGACTGTGGAACGTCCATGTGCATGTGGACGACGCCGGTGCCGCCGTGGAGGCGGGCGTGGAGGCCGGGCGCCCGTACCGGATCAGGATCACGCACTTCGGGCTGGGCGATGTGCACACCGGTGGGCCGCGCCCGCCGCGCGAGCGGGCCCAGCGGGCGGTGGTGGCCGTCGTACCGGGTCAGGGCCTTGCCGAGCTGTACACCGAGGCGGGTGCGACCACCGTGCTCGCGCGGCCCGGGGAGCCGCCCGCCAGCGGGGAGTTGCTGGCGGCGGTACGACGGGCCCACGCGCGCGAGGTCGTGCTGCTGCCCAACGACGCCGAGCTGCGCGACACCGCGGCCGCGGCGGCCGAGCAGGCCCGTACCGAGGGGGTCCGGGTGGCGCTGATCCCGACCCGCTCGGCGGTGCAGGGCATCGCGGCGCTCGCGGTGTCGGAGCCGGGGCGCCGGTTCGACGAGGACGTCGTCCAGATGACCTCGGCCGCGGGCGCCACCCGCTACGCGGAGGTCGTCGTCGCCGAGCACCGCTCCTGGACGACGGCCGGGATCTGCCAGGCCGGGGACGTGCTCGGGCTGATCGACGGCGATGTGGCGGTGATCGGCGCGGACGTCACCGCCACCGCCGAGACCGTCCTGGACCGGATGCTCCAGGCCGGCGGCGAGCTGGTCACCCTCGTCATCGGTGACGAAGCCCCCGAGACCGTCGCCGGCCATCTGGAGACCCGGGTACGGGAGTCCTACCTGGCCGTCGACACAGCGGTCTACCGGGGCGGCCACCAGGGAGCGCTGCTGCTCATCGGCGTGGAGTGAGTGCCCCGCCCCCGACCCGCTCTCGAACAGCCCGAGCCCCCGTTCACCCGGCCGTCCCGAGCAGCCGGGCGGCCTGTGCGCGTCGTGCCCGGACGGTCTCGTCCGCCTCGTCCGCGTTCTCGTAGGCGGCCAGTACGGCGTGGGCGCGGGCCGTCGCTTCCCCGGGGTGGCCCAGCTCCGACGCCAGTTCGGCCGCGGCGAGTTCGGCGGCGGTGCGGTCGTGCAGTGCGGCCGGGCCGAGGGAGGCGAACAGGGTGATCGCCCGCTCGAAGTGGGCCCCGGCCGGGTCCCCGGCCTGGGCGAGGAGGTCGCCGAACTGGCGGTGGGTCTGGGCCAGTTCACGGGTCAGCCCGCCCAGCGCGCGGGCGTCCGCCGCGTTCTCCAGCGCCCGCTCGCACACCTCCACGGCCTCGGCCATCAGCCCCTCGGCCGCCGCCGTCCCGGAGTCCTCGCGCGGCGCCAGCCATGCGCGGGCCCGCAGCGAGCGGACGAGGAGACGGGTGTCGCCGAGGGCGCGCCACAGCTCGCCCGCGCGGGCGTACGCCCGGTCGGCCTCCGCCACCAGGCCCGCGCCGCCCAGGGAGTCCGCGGCGAGGTGCGCGAGCGTGGCGTGGTCGCGCTGCTCGGGCCAGTGCCGGGCGATGTCGGCGGCCAGCAGCCGCTGCTCGGCCGCCGCCCGGTGCTCCCCCAGCTCCTCCAGGCAGTCCCCGAGCCACCAGCGCGCCTGTACGACGGCCTCGTCACCGTGCGTCCCGGCGCGCAGGTCGGCCAGCGCCGACTCCAGCACCTCGGCCGCCTCCGCGCACCGCCCCTGCCGCAGCAGATATCCGCCCAGCCGCTGCCGCGCCCAGGCCCCCGACGTGCCGGACTCCCCGGCCTCGTCCGCCCGGTGCGCGGCCTGGAGCGCGTGCTCCGCGGCGGCGGCGACCGCACCGCGCTCTGCCGTCAAATCGGCTATTCGCAGGTGCAGTTGGACCTGACCGGCCGGTTCCACGTACCGGCCGCCGTGCTCCAGTGCCGCCCGCAGCGCCCGCTCGGCCCCCTCCCCGTCACCGGCCTGTTCGGCGAGCGCGGCGATCTGGACCTCGTACTCCACCGCACACCACGGCACCCCGGCGCGCACGTACTCCGCGACGGCCCGCCGGAGCAGTTCCGCCGCCCCCGCGCCGTCCCCGGCGGCCCCGGCCAGCTCGGCGAGCATCCCCCAGGACTCGGCGACCCGCGCCGCAAGCCGGGCATCCCCCGCGTCCCGCGCACCGTGCCCCTCGATCAGGGCCGGCACCTCGCGCACCGCGGCGTCCGCGTCCCGGGCGGGACCCGCGCCGGTGCGCGCCCGGTGCATCAGGATCCGCGCCCTGCTCATCAGGACCGACGCGGTCTGCCGTACCCCGGTGACCTCGGCGGCGTACAGCGCGCGGACCTCCTCGGCCAGAGCGGTCACCCGGGCCAGGGCCGGGTCAGGCTCGCCCCGCAGCGCGCGGAAGTAGGCGCCCCGGGCCCGTGCCGCCAGCGCCTCACCGGGGTCGCCCGCCGCCGCGTACAGCCCGGCCGCCCGCTCGAACAGCTCGGCGCCCTCGGGGCCCCGGGACATCGCCTCGTGGTCGGCGACCGACGCGCGGTCCGCCGGGGCGAGTTCACCGTCACCCGCGGCCCGCGCCACCGCGGCCCAGGCGTCCACCGCCTCCGGACGCAGGGTGTCCGCCAGCCGGTGCGCCTCGGCGAGCAGGGCGGGGAGTGACGTTTCGGCGGCCGGGGCCGACGGGGGAGCGGCCGCCGGGGCGGCGGGCGCGGTGCGCGGGGTGCGGACACCCAGCGCAAGCCGGTCCACCAGTGGCCGCCGGGCCATCCGCGCCCGCGTCCGGTCGCCGACGTACGACGTGCCGTTGCGCGCGTCGAACCGCTCGGCCAGGGCCAGCGCCTGGGTGCGGGCATGGGCCGCGAGATCCCGTGCCGTCCAGGCGCGCCCGGCGGGCCCCGGCACCCGCTCCCCGCCGAGGCCCAGCTCGGTCAGCCGGTCGGTCAGCAGGGTCACCACGGCCAGGAAGTCCAGCCTGCTGCGCGGCTGCCCGGTGTCCGTGAAATAGGCGGGCCGCTCGGCCAGCAGCTCCAGACCGCGCGCCTCGTTGCCGGTCAGCGCGCAGAACTCCACGTGCTCGGCGTACGCGGCCCGCATGCTCTCCATGGGCCGCACCAGCCGCAGCCCCCGCAGATGGTGCGCCCGCGCCTCCTTGGCGCGGCCCAGCCGCAGCAGCGGAACCAGGGACGCGGCGAGCACTGAGTGCGGCTCGTGCGCACAGCCGAACTCGCCCGCCAGCACCGGCCGCCACGCGGTGAGCGCCGCCTCGTCCCGGCCGCGCTCCACCTGCCACAGGCCCTGCCCGTACAGCTCGCAGGCATGGCAGTCGGCCATCTCGTCCCGGTCGGCGGCCAGCCACGCGGCGTACGCCCGCTCCGCCCGCGCCAGGTCCCCGACATGTGTCGCCACGCTGAACTCGGCGCCGCGCACGGCCCGTTCGGAGTACCCGGCGAGCCGGTAGCGGCGCTCCATCTCGCCCAGCCACTTCTCGATCGAGGCGAGCGGGATGTGCGGCTGGTCCAGCATGCCCGCCGACATCCACTTGAAGACCCAGTGCAGCGAATGCGTCTCGTAGGCGTCGAAGTCCCCGGGCCGCTCGTCCCACAGGCGCAGCAGCCGCGCGAAGGGGACGAACATCTTGTCCTTCTCGGAGCTGTAGTTGTAGACGCTCAACTGGTGCCCGAGCGCCTCGATGACAGCCAGCGGAACGCGCAACCCCTCGGCCGCGCCCAGCAGTTGCTCGGCACGGGCGTTGCGGGCCGGGCCCTCGGGCTGCTCGGCGTTCTCCGCCATCGCCCGGCGCAGCGCCGCGAGGTCGGTGATCTCAGTCATCGGCCGTCCCTCGCGTCGCCCACTCCAGCAGATCGATGAACGCCCGGTTGAGCAGCGCGGAGTCCGCGGGCCGCAGCGGCCGCTGGGCCGTCAGCAGCGCCTGCCCGTACAGCGACTCGACCGCGGTGCCGATCAGTTCCGCGTCGTCCAGTGAACTCAGCCTGCGGACCAGCGGGTTGAGATGGTTGAGCACCAGCCGGGCGCGCGGCGCGCCGCCGCGCAGCGAACCCAGGATGCCCGCCCACAGATCGTCGGCCTGCTCCTCCGCGTCCGCCCGGGCCTGCTCGTGCCGGGCCGCCCGGTCGTCCAGATGCAGCGCGGGCACCGACAGCGGATGGAAGGCGCGCAGCACCACATCGCAGCCCAGCGGGTCCAGCTTCGCCCGCGCCGCCGCGAGGAACCCGGTGAGCAGCAGCTCCACGCCCGGGTCGACGCCGTCCAGATGCGCGGTCACGGTGTCCGCGTCCAGCTCGGCGACCACCGTCCCCGACCGCACCGACGGCAGCGCCTCGATCAGCTCGCTGTCGTACGTGTAACCGCCGTTGACCACGCCCACGCCCTGCGCCGAGGCGATCGCCGCGACCTGCCGGTACTCCTCGACGCTCCGGGTGAAGTGCACCACCGGGTGCCGGCGCGCGAACTCCGCCAGCGACACCTGCCCGTCGGTCGTCTCGAACGGCAGCCACGGCAGCATCGTGCGCAGCATCTCGTGGTCGTGCCGGGCCAGCGACTTGACCCCGAGGTGGTGCACCGCGAGGAACGCCGCGAGCCGCTCCGGGTCACCGGCCGCGAGCCCGGTCAGCCAGTCGCGGATCCGCTCGCCGAGCGCCTCCCGCACGGCGGCCAGCGTCTCGTCCTCGTACAGCGACTCGCGCGAGGCGGTCGGCCGCAGGCTGTCGGTGTCCAGCACACAGCGCACGAAGAACGCCCAGTCGGGCAGCAGCTGTTCGGCCCGCTCGGTCAGCAGCATGCCCTTGAGATGCACCCGGTGCGTCGCCCGCTGCGCCGGGCTCACCGCCGACGGCAGCACATAGGCCACCCCGCGGATCCCGGCCAGCGGCACGTCCAGGTCGATCGAGTCCAGCGGGGTGAACCCGAACAGCCCCTGACAGTGCCGGGCCAGCGCCACCCGGCGCGCGCCGGGGCTCGGATACGGCCGGTCCCAGGGCGCGGGCAGCTCGGTGATCCGCTCCTCGCCCACCCGGACGTCGTACGGCAGCAGCGCGCCGAAGTC
The DNA here is from genome assembly GCF_049222185.1 of Streptomyces sp. LaBMicrA B280. Classification (NCBI taxonomy): domain Bacteria; kingdom Bacillati; phylum Actinomycetota; class Actinomycetes; order Kitasatosporales; family Streptomycetaceae; genus Streptomyces; species Streptomyces sp. LaBMicrA B280. The sequence goes on from NZ_JBMJCT010000008.1 coordinate 27,486, forward strand.
CCGGGCCAGCGCGCGCACCCGCTCCGGCGCGAGCCACTCGGCCGCCCCGGGCCGTGGCGTCAGCTGCACCGTCGTACCGGGTTCGGGCCGCGCCGTGTCGGGCAGGGTCCGCACGGTGTACGAGCCGTCGTCCCGCGCCGTCCACTCCACCGGGGGCGCGTCGGGGGTGCGGGCGCTGCGGCTGACCACGCGGATCCGCTCGGCGACGACGAAGCAGGCGAGCAGGCCGATGCCGAACTGGCCGAGGAAGCCGGAGCGGGCCTCCTGGAGTCCGTCGGCGCGCTTGGAGCTGCGCCCGATGGTCGCCAGCAGTTCGTGCACGTCCGACTCGGTGAGCCCGATGCCGCTGTCCTCCACCCGCAGGCCGCCGTCCGCCGTGTGCAGCCGGACCAGCGCCGGGGCGTCGGGCGCCAGGGCCCGCCGGGCGGTGACGGCGTCCACGGCGTTCTGGAGCAGCTCGCGCAGGTAGACCTTCGGGCTGGAGTAGAGGTGATGGGAGAGGAGATCGACCAGACCGCGCAGATCGACCTGGAAGGTGTGAGGGGGGAGAGGCGACTGGGAGGACTGGGATGACTGTGAGGTCTGGGAATCCATCGTCACTGCGCCGAAGGGTCAGGACGCGGCGCGGGGTCGGGCGGTCCCGCAGCGAAGGGCGGTGACCGCGAAGGACGGCCGGAACGCGCCATCCTAGGGCCCCGGCCACCGGGCCGACCAGGGGTTTCCGGGATCCTTACGGCATTGTGCACGGCACCCCGTGACGAACCCGCAGGGCAGGCGTCTACGGCATTGTCAGTGCGGTGGTGTGCAATGGATCTCGTGCCCGCACTGGAAGAACCACTGAAACAGCCACTGAAGTCAGTGCTCGGCCCCGCCACCGCGAAGGTGATGGCCGAGCACCTCGGCCTGCACACCGTCGGCGACCTCCTGCACCACTACCCGCGCAGATACGAGGAGCGCGGCCAGCTCACCCACCTCGCCGACCTCCCCATGGACGAGCACGTCACCGTGGTCGCCCAGGTCGCCGAGGCCCGCCTGCACTCCTTCGCCTCCTCCCGGGCGCCCCGCGGCAAGGGCCAGCGCCTGGAGGTCACCATCACCGACGGCAGCGGCCGCCTCCAGCTGGTGTTCTTCGGCAACGGCGTGCACAAGCCGCACAAGGACCTGCTGCCGGGCACCCGCGCGATGTTCGCCGGGAAGGTCTCCGTCTTCAACCACCGCCTCCAGCTCGCCCACCCCGCCTACGAGTTGCTGCGCGGCGAGGGCGAGGAGGCCGTCGAGAGCTGGGCGGGCTCCCTGATCCCGCTCTACCCGGCCACCGCCAAACTGGAGTCCTGGAAGATCGGCAAGGCGGTGCAGACCGTCCTGCCCGCCGCCCAGGAGGCCCTCGACCCGCTGCCGCCCGCCCTGTGCGAGGGCCGCGGGCTGCTCCCGCTCCCCGAGGCCCTGCTCAAGATCCACCGCCCGGCCACCAAGGCCGACATCGCGGCCGCCCGCGCCCGCCTCAAGTGGGACGAGGCGTTCGTCCTCCAGGTCGCCCTGGCCCGCCGCCGGTACGCGGACGCCCAGCTCCCGGCGGTCGCCCGCCGCCCGCGGGCCGACGGCCTGCTCACCGCCTTCGACGACCGGCTGCCGTTCACCCTCACCGAGGGCCAGCAGAAGGTCTCCCGCGAGATCTTCGCCGACCTCGCCACCGAACACCCCATGCACCGGCTCCTCCAGGGCGAGGTCGGCAGCGGCAAGACGCTGGTCGCCCTGCGCGCCATGCTCGCCGTGGTCGACGCGGGCGGGCAGGCCGCCCTGCTCGCGCCCACCGAGGTGCTGGCCCAGCAGCACCACCGGTCGGTCACCGAGATGATGGGCGACCTCGCCGAGGGCGGCATGCTGGGCGGCACCGAGCACGCCACCAAGGTGGTGCTGCTCACCGGCTCCATGGGCGCGGCGGCCCGCCGCAAGGCCCTGCTAGACCTGGCCACCGGCGAGGCCGGCATCGTCATCGGCACCCACGCCCTGATCGAGGACAAGGTCCAGTTCCATGACCTCGGCCTGGTCGTCGTGGACGAACAGCACCGCTTCGGCGTGGAGCAGCGCGACGCCCTGCGCGGCAAGGGCAAACAACCCCCGCACCTCCTGGTCATGACGGCCACCCCGATCCCGCGCACGGTCGCCATGACCGTCTTCGGCGACCTGGAGACCTCCGTCCTCGACCAGCTCCCGGCGGGCCGCTCCCCGATCGCCAGCCATGTCGTCCCGGCCGCCGACAAACCCCACTTCCTCGCCCGCGCCTGGGAACGCGTGCGGGAGGAGGTGGAGAACGGCCATCAGGCGTACGTCGTCTGCCCCCGCATCGGCGACGACATCGACGAGGCGGCCGATCCGAAGAAGGCGGCCAGGAAGAAGTCCGCCGAGGACGAGGCCGAGAAGCGGCCCCCGCTCGCCGTCCTCGACGTGGCCGACCAGCTGGCCAAGGGCCCCCTCCAGGGCCTGCGGGTCGAGGTGCTGCACGGCAGGATGCACCCGGACGACAAGGACGCCGTGATGCGCCGCTTCGCCGCGGCCGAGACCGACGTCCTGGTCGCCACCACGGTCATCGAGGTGGGCGTGAACGTCCCGAACGCCACCGCGATGGTCATCATGGACGCCGACCGCTTCGGCGTCTCCCAGCTGCACCAGCTGCGCGGCCGGGTGGGCCGCGGCTCCGCGCCCGGCCTGTGCCTCCTGGTCACCGAGATGCCCGAGGCGAGCGCCGCCCGCCAGCGGCTGAACGCGGTCGCCGCCACCCTCGACGGCTTCGAGCTCTCCCGTATCGACCTCGAACAGCGCCGCGAGGGCGACGTCCTCGGCCAGGCCCAGTCCGGTGCCCGCTCCAGCCTGCGCGTCCTGGAGGTGATCGAGGACGAGGAGGTCATCGGGGAGGCCCGGAGCGAGGCGATGGCCCTGGTGACTGCGGACCCGGACCTGGACCGTCTGCCGGGCCTGCGCACCGCGCTGGACGCGCTCCTGGACGAGGAGAGGGAGCAGTACCTGGAAAAGGGCTGAGGTATGCCGACCCAGGGGCGCGGGGCCGTATCGGACGTGCGGCTGCCGCCGCGGGGCGCCACCAGCCACAATGAACGCTGTAACCACCCACGACGAAGGACCGAACATGACCCGCGTGATCGCCGGCGCAGCCGGCGGACGTCGCCTGGCAGTCCCGCCGGGAACCGGCACCCGGCCGACCTCCGACCGCGCACGCGAAGGTCTCTTCTCCACCTGGCAGTCCCTCCTCGGCGGCCCCCTGGAGGGCGAACGCGTCCTCGATCTCTACGCCGGATCCGGCGCCGTCGGCCTGGAGGCCCTCTCCCGAGGCGCGGGGCACACCCTGCTCGTGGAGGCCGACGCCCGCGCCGCGAAGACCGTCCGCGAGAACGTGCGGAACCTGGGTCTTCCCGGCGCCGAGGTCAGAGCGGGCAAAGCGGAACAGATCATCAAGGCCGCGCCCCCCGCCGCCCCGTACGACCTGGTCTTCCTCGATCCCCCCTACGCCGTCACCGACGACGATCTTCGGGAGATTCTCCTCACACTCCGCTCGGGGGGGTGGCTCGGGGAGGACGCGCTGGTCACCGTGGAGCGCAGCACCAGAGGCGGTGAATTCCGGTGGCCGGACGGCTTCGAAGCGCTCCGGTCCCGTCGCTACGGCGAGGGAACGTTTTGGTACGGTCGCGCCGCCTCTACGTGCGAAGACGCACGATGACCGGACCGGAGAGCGAGGGATCACAAGTGCGCCGCGCCGTCTGTCCCGGGTCGTTCGACCCGATCACCAATGGACATCTCGACATCATCGCCCGGGCCTCCCGGCTGTACGACGAGGTCTACGTCGCGGTGATGATCAACCAGTCCAAGAAGGGCCTGTTCGAGGTCGACGAGCGGATCGAGCTGATCCGCGAGGTCACCTCGGAGTTCGCCAACGTACGGGTGGAGACCCACCACGGCCTTCTCGTGGACTACTGCAAGCAGCGCGACATCCCCGCCATCGTCAAGGGCCTGCGCGCCGTCAGCGACTTCGACTACGAGCTCCAGATGGCCCAGATGAACAACGGGCTCACCGGCGTCGAGACGCTGTTCGTGCCGACCAACCCCACCTACAGCTTCCTGTCCTCCTCGCTCGTCAGGGAGGTCGCGGCCTGGGGCGGCGACGTCTCCCACCTGGTGCCGCCGCAGGTCCTCGCCGCCCTCAACAGGCGGCTGCGCAAGGACTGATGGGACTTGGGACTACAGTCGTCCCGTCCGTCTCCGATCCGGCTGTAGGAAGTGGCGAGCACAGGTGGACGTGCAGAAGAAGCTCGACGAGATCGTCTCCGCGGTCGCCGGGGCACGGGCCATGCCCATGTCGGCGTCCTGCGTGATCAACCGCGCCGACCTGCTCGCGCTGCTCGAAGAGGTGCGCCAGGCCCTGCCCGGCTCCCTCGCGCAGGCGCAGGAGCTGATCGGCGACCGGGAGCAGATGGTCGAGCAGGCCCGCCAGGAGGCCGACCGGATCATCGAGACCGCGCACGCCGAACGCGGCTCGCTGGTCTCCGGCACCGAGGTCGCCCGCCGCTCCCAGGCCGAGGCCGACCGGATCCTCGCCGAGGCCCGCCAGGAGGCCGAGGAGGTCCGCGCCGAGGCCGACGACTACGTCGACTCCAAGCTCGCCAACTTCGAGGTCGTCCTCACCAAGACCCTGGGCTCGGTCGGCCGCGGCCGCGAGAAGCTCCTCGGCACCGGCCCCGGCCTGGACGAGAACGGCTACGAGGACGAGGACGCCCCCGAGCGCAGCCTGGACCCCGAGACCCTGCGGCACAACGCCGACGCGTACGTGGACACCAAGCTCGGCGCCTTCGAGGCGGTGCTCGCCAAGACCCTGGAGGCGGTCGGCCGCGGCCGGCAGAAGCTGCACGGCCGGATCGCCACCGACGACCTCGGCGCCCTCGCCGACGACACCACGACCTTCCAGCACTCCAGCGACGCCGACTACCTCGCCGACCTGGCCGCCCTCGCGGACACCCCGGCCGCGCGCCCGGCGGCCCGGCCGGAGCAGCCGTCGTACGAGCCCCGACCCGAGCGGCCCGCGTACGACCCGGGGACCGAGCCCGCGTACGACCAGGGGCCGGAGCAGCCGGTGTACGACCGGTCGCCCGAGCAGCCCGCCTACGAGCCGCAGCCCGCCTACGGCGCCTACGACCAGCAGCAGGGCGCCTACCCCGGCTTCCCGCAGCAGACCGGCTACGGCGGGCAGGACCCGTACGGCTACCAGCAGCAGGCCGACCCCTACACGTATCAGAACGGCTACGTCCAGCAGGGCGGCTACGACCCCCAGCAGCAACAGTTGCCCCAGGCGCCGCAGCAGTCCCAGCCCCAGCAGGACTACGCCCTGGACGAGACCAGCCTCTTCGACACCGGCATGATCAGCGCGGAGCAGCTGCGGGCCTACGAGCAGGGGCGCGGTACCCGCTGACGGGGCCGGATTGGGCCCTGGGCGCAAGGTCCAGTATCCTGGCTCTTCGGTCGCGCGTGCCCTGACGCTCGCGTACGGAATTGCCCGCGACCACACTGCCCGGAAACACCGACGGGCGGTGTCCCTTCGAGTTCGTAGATCGAAAGCAGGAATGGCCTCCAACGCCCGCCTCGACCACCGCAACCCCCTCGTGTTCGACACTCACGAGCTGGGTCGGCGTCCTGGCGCGCTGCAGCGGCTGACCCGCGAGATCGACGCCCCGAGGGATCTCGGCATCCCGGGAGTCATCGAGGTGCCGGAAGGCGCCCCGATGGAGCTCGGCCTCCGACTCGAGTCGGTCATGGAAGGGGTGCTTGTCACAGGCACCGCCCGTGCCACGGCCGAGGGGGAGTGCGTAAGGTGTCTGGAGCCGGTCGAGCTGGAGCTCGAAGCGGACTTCCAGGAGATGTTCTCGTACCCTGACGCCGACGACCGGGGCCGCGTGATCGCGGAACCGGGCGACGACGCCGAGGACGACGAGGACAGGCTCTTCATCGAGGACGGTCTTTTCGACCTCGAACCTGTGCTGCGCGATGCGGTGGTGCTCGCACTGCCGATGCAGCCGGTGTGCCAGGAAGACTGCCCGGGTCTGTGCTCCGAGTGCGGAGCCCGGCTCGCGGACGACCCGGAACACCATCATGACGCCGTCGACATCCGATGGGCGGCTTTGCAGGGACTCGCCGGCACCACGACGGACGGCGAGAAGGACGAGATGAGCGGCGCCGAAGCGGGCGTCGACGAGAAGCAGGAGAAGTAGCCGTGGCTGTTCCGAAGCGGAAGATGTCGCGCAGCAACACGCGCCACCGCCGGTCGCAGTGGAAGGCTGCGGTCCCCACCCTGGTTGCGTGCGAGCGCTGCCACGAGCCCAAGCAGCAGCACATCGCGTGCCCGTCTTGCGGCACCTACAACAAGCGCCAGGTCCTCGAAGTCTGAGCGGTTGGTGAGAGGCCCGATGACAGACGCGAAAGCAGCTGGCCCCCGTCAGCGCGGGGGTAGCTCACTGGCCTCGTCCCACACAGTTCTGGAAGGGCGGCTCGGCTACCAGGTCGAGTCCGCCCTTCTGGTGCGTGCGCTCACCCACCGTTCCTACGCGTACGAGAACGGCGGTCTGCCGACGAACGAGCGGCTGGAGTTCCTCGGGGACTCCGTGCTCGGCCTCGTCGTGACGGACACGCTGTATCGCACCCACCCCGACCTGCCCGAGGGCCAACTGGCCAAGCTGCGGGCCGCGGTGGTCAACTCGCGTGCGCTGGCGGAGGTGGGGCGCGGCCTCGACCTCGGCGCCTTCATCCGGCTCGGCCGGGGTGAAGAGGGCACGGGTGGCCGGGACAAGGCGTCCATCCTCGCCGACACCCTTGAAGCGGTGATCGGCGCGGTCTATCTCGACCAGGGCCTCGACGCGGCGTCCGAGCTGGTGCACCGGCTCTTCGACCCGCTGATCGAGAAGTCCTCCAACCTGGGCGCGGGCCTGGACTGGAAGACGTCGCTCCAGGAGCTGACCGCGATCGAGGGACTCGGCGTGCCCGAGTACCTGGTCACGGAGACCGGCCCCGACCACGAGAAGACCTTCACTGCTGCCGCCCGCGTCGGAGGCGTCTCGTACGGCACCGGCACCGGCCGCAGCAAGAAGGAGGCGGAGCAGCAGGCCGCCGAGTCCGCCTGGCGTGCCATCAAGGCAGCCGCGGACGAGCGCGCCAAGGCGGCGACGGAGGCCGAACAGGCCCTCGCGCAAGCCGCTGAGGACGACGACACGTCGTCCGCCACCGCCTGACGGAACAGCACGACAGCACGACAAGCAGCACCGAGCGCCCGCCCCACCGATTCCGGACGGGGCGGGCGTTTCCGCTACCGCGCCCCGCTGTCTCGCACAGCGCCTTTCTACGGGGGTCCCGATGCCCGAGTTGCCCGAGGTCGAGGTCGTCCGGCGGGGGCTGGCGCGGTGGGTGGCCCATCGCACCGTCGCCGAGACCGAGGTGCTGCACCCGCGCGCCGTCCGCCGGCATGTGGCCGGCGGCGAGGACTTCGCGCACCGGCTCAAGGGGCATCACATCGGCGACCCCAGCCGACGCGGCAAGTATCTGTGGCTGCCGCTGGAGGAGACGAACCAGTCGGTGCTCGCGCACCTCGGGATGAGCGGGCAACTGCTGGTGCAGCCGCAGGAGTCGCCGGACGAGAAGCATCTGCGCATCCGGATCCGGTTCGCCGACTCGCTCGGCACCGAGCTGCGGTTCGTGGACCAACGCACCTTCGGCGGGCTGTCGTTGCACGACAACACCCCGGACGGGCTGCCCGACGTCATCGCGCACATCGCCCGCGACCCGCTCGACGCGCTCTTCGACGACGACGCCTTCCACCAGGCGCTGCGCCGCAAGCGCACTACCGTCAAACGGGCCCTGCTGGACCAGTCGTTGATCAGCGGGGTCGGCAACATCTACGCGGACGAGGCCCTTTGGCGCGCCCGGATCCACTACGAGCGCCCGACCGCCCACTTCACCCGCCCGGTCACGGCCGAACTCCTCGGCCACATCAGGGACGTGATGAACGCGGCCCTCGCCGTCGGCGGCACCAGCTTCGATAGCCTGTACGTCAACGTCAACGGCGAGTCGGGCTACTTCGACCGTTCGCTCGACGCCTACGGCCGGGAGGGCGAGCCCTGCCGCCGCTGCGGCACCCCCATGCGGCGCCGCCCGTGGATGAACCGCTCCAGCTACTTCTGCCCGAAGTGTCAGCGGGCGCCGCGCGTCTCGTCGTAACGCTCCCGCGAGGCCAGTACGTCGTCCATGGCGCCCTCCACGCATTCGATGAGGGCGAGCAGGCGCCGGGCGACCTCGCGGCCGAGCGGGGTCAGCTCGTAGTCGACGCGGGGCGGGTTGGTCGGCTGGGCCTCGCGGTGCACCAGGCCGTCGCGCTCCAGTGCGTGCAGGGTCTGGGAGAGCATCTTCTCGCTCACCCCGTCGACGCGGCGGCGCAGCTCGTTGAAGCGCAGTGAGCCCTCGGACAGCGCGCCGAGGGTCAGTCCGCCCCAGCGGCCCGTGACGTTCTCCAGCGTGCAGCGGGAGGGGCATGCTTTGGCGAAGACGTTGTAGGCGAGCTCGTCGGGATCCTGGGGGCGTGCGGTCATGACACCAGGATACGCCCATACAGCGCTAACTAGTGGGTTGCACTAACTTCTGGTTAGTGCTTTCCTGTGGTCACCGTTATTGAGCTGCCCTTTCGAGGAGAGTCATGACCGCCCCCGTTCTTTCCATTGCCTACCACTCGGGCTACGGCCACACCGCCGTCCTCGCCGAGGCCGTCCGCGCCGGTGCCGTCGAGGCGGGTGCCGAGGCGCATTTGATCAAGGTGGACGAGATCACCGAGGAGCAGTGGGGGATACTCGACCGCTCGGACGCGATCGTCTTTGGCTCGCCCACCTACATGGGCACCGCCTCCGGTGCCTTCCATGTCTTCGGCGAGGCGACCTCCTCGCGCTGGGCCGGCCAGGACTGGTCGGACAAGCTGGCCGCCGGTTTCACCAACTCGGGCGCCAAGAGCGGCGACAAGCTGCACACGCTCCAGTTCTTCCAGACGCTCGCCGCACAGCACGGCATGCACTGGGTGAACCTCGGTCTGCTCCCGGGCTGGAACAGCAGCACCGCCTCCGAGAACGACCTCAACCGCCTCGGCTTCTTCGCCGGAGCCGCCGCCCAGACCGACACCGACCAGGGTCCCGAGGGCGTCCACAAGGCGGACATCGCCACCGCCGAGCACCTCGGGCGCCGGGTGACGGAGACCGCGCGGACGTTCGCGCGGGGCCGGGCCGCCGCGTAACTCGGCCACCGGGCAGGGGAGTTCGGCTCAGTTGCCGAACTCCTCGGTCCACCAGGGCCCGCCCGCGCCGAAGTGCACACCGACGCCGAGGGTGTGGAAGTCGCAGTTGAGGATGTTGGCCCGGTGCTCGGGGCTGGCCATCCACGCCTTCACCACGGCCGCCGGGTCCGCCGGGCCGCGCGCGATGTTCTCGGCGCCGAGCCCGCTGACACCGGCCGCCGCCGCCCGGTCCCACGGCGACTTCCCGTCCGGGTCGGTGTCGGAGAAGAAGCCCCGCGCCGCCATGTCGTCGCTGTACGACTCGGCCAGGTTCGTCAGCGCCGAGTTCGCGGACAGCGCGCTGCACCCCGCCTTGGCCCGCTCGTCGTTGACCAGCTTCAGCACCTGCGCCTCGGCGGCGGCCCGCGCGGAGACGGTCACGGGCGGGGCGGTCGGCGCGGGGGCCGCGGTCTTCGTGGCGGTCGGACTCGGCTTCGCCCTGGTGGGAGAGGGCTTGGGCTTCGGGGTGCCGGGGGCGGCCGGGGTGGTCCGGGGGGCGCCGGGCTTCGCGGACGAGGCCGAGGCGCTGGGCTTCGCGGACTTCGACGGGGTCGGAGAGGCGGCGGAGGACGCGGAGGCCGAGGGCGAGGCCGACGGGGACTTCGTGGGCGTCGGCGACGAGGACGGGGTCGGGGTCGAGGCGGCGGACGAGGGCGACCGTACGGTTCCCCGACCGGCCGCCGAATCACCGGTGCCGGTGCTGGTGCCGGTGCCGGTGCCCGTATCCGCGCCCGTGCCCGTGCCGCCGCCGTCCGCGCTGCCGGACGTGCCACCCTGTGCGTCGGCCGTGTTGCCGGGGGAGTCCGCCGCCCGGATCCGGTCGCCGCCGGTGGTGTGGGTGCTGCCGTCGAGGCGGTAGCCCTGGAAGCCCGGGACCACACCGGCGGCCACCGCGGCGGTGCCCAGGGCGACGGCCACGCACATCCCGAGCAGCGTCATGCTCACCGCGCGCCCGGCCTGCTTCCGGCGCCGCGGACCGCGGGCGGGGCCGTCGTCCGGGGCCTCGCCGAGGCCGTCACCGGCACCTGCGTCGGGGTGCGCACCGGCGCCCTCGGCCGCGCCGGAACCGCTCACCGGACCGCCCGCCGCACCCGGCTCCGGATGCGAGTGACGCGAGGGATCCCCCGGCCCGGCCGCGTACAGATACGCGTCCGCCTTGGCCTGCGCCGCCGCGTACGCCTCGGGGTTCAGATAGGGCGCGGTGCCCATCGGTATCGGCGCCGTGGGCGCGGCCGCCGGATCGTCGCTCCCGGCGGCGAAGGCGCGCGGTTCCTCGCCCTCGGCGGCGCGGTCGGCGTCCGAGCGTCGGTGGCGTCCCATGGCCTTGCCCTCTTCCTCGTACTTCCTTGGTGCTTCAGGCCGACCCAACCCACTCGATCGAGTGAGTTTCCCCGGGGATGCGCCCGCGTGCGGACCGTACCTCATGCCCTTCGAGGGCGATGTGTCCCGAACGACACCGGCCGGTTAGGTTGCCCCCATGAGTGAGGATGTTCGACTGGTCGCCTGGGTGCGTGGACACGTACAGGGCGTGGGATTTCGCTGGTTCACACGTGCCAAGGCACTGGAGATCGGCGGTCTGAGTGGTTTTGCTCTCAATTTGGCGGACGGCCGGGTCCAGGTCGTCGCCGAGGGCGCGCGCGAGGGCTGCGAAGGGCTGCTCGACTGGCTCCAGGGGGCCGACACGCCCGGCCGTGTGGACGGCGTCACCGAGATCTGGGACACACCTCGCGGCGGCTACGACGGCTTCGCGATCCGCTGAGCCGAAGCCGCCCGGCCCCGGCCGCCGGGCCCCCTCGCGCGGCGGCCCGGAGCGGAAACGGCCTGGTGGTTGCCAAGGAGGACGTGGCGTGGCAGGCTCCGCAGATACAGCTGATCGCTGCGCCCCAGGGCCTGGACGACTCGCTGCGTCGCCGTGTCCCTCCGGCCGCGCGCCCCGGTCCGCCCGCCAATACGGGGTGTGATCGTGTTGACCGTCAAACTTTTTGGTGAGACGCTGAAAGCCCCGCGCACCTTAGCTGTTTGGCATGGAGCAACAGCAGAGCAACACTCGGATGTGCCAAGCACCGCGGGTGCGAATCCCTCACGACCCACACCGCATCGGTCGGTCACTCAGTGTGGAGGACCATCCATCATGGCAAAGGCGCTTCTCGGTTACGTCGGCGGCTCCGACCCTCGACTCCTCGCCGAGATGCGACGGCTGCAGCAGCGTGTTCAGGACCTGGAGTCCGAGCTGGTCAGGATCCAGGCGGAGAACGACGCGCTGGCGGCTGCCGCCTCTCAGGACAGGATCATGGAGAGCATCGACGCACACCAGGCGGAGCCTGCGCTCACCTGATCGCTGCATCGCTTCACGACAGCAGCAGTGGTTGGGCAGCCCGTATCAGCCGCTCATCGGATCGGACGACCGGCATCCGAGGCCGTCCATAGAATCGCAAGGGACGCTTCGGCGTCCCTTCTTTCTTCCCCCGCGCATCCTTTCACCTTCTTCAACATCTGGTGTGCCCTGCATGTCCGGCGGTGAAACCGCGCGGTCACGAGGGTTCATGGAGTGAGACAGCGGCGGCCGGTAGAGTCCGGCGGCGTGCACCTCAAGGCCCTGACCCTGCGCGGTTTCAAGTCGTTCGCCTCCGCGACCACGCTCCGATTCGAACCCGGGATCACCTGCGTCGTCGGACCGAACGGCTCGGGCAAGTCCAATGTGGTGGACGCGCTGAGCTGGGTCATGGGCGAGCAGGGCGCCAAGTCGCTGCGCGGCGGCAAGATGGAGGACGTCATCTTCGCCGGCACCACCGGGCGCCCCCCGCTGGGCCGTGCCGAGGTGTCCCTGACCATCGACAACTCCGACGGGGCGCTGCCCATCGAGTACGCCGAGGTCACCATCACGCGGATCATGTTCCGCAACGGCGGCAGCGAGTACCAGATCAACGGCGACACCTGCCGCCTCCTCGACATCCAGGAACTGCTCTCCGACTCCGGCATCGGCCGCGAGATGCATGTGATCGTCGGCCAGGGCCAGCTGGACTCCGTGCTGCACGCCGATCCGATGGGCCGCCGCGCCTTCATCGAGGAGGCGGCCGGCGTGCTCAAGCACCGCAGGCGCAAGGAGAAGGCGCTGCGGAAACTGGACGCGATGCAGGCCAACCTCGCCCGCGTCCAGGACCTCACCGACGAACTGCGCCGCCAGCTCAAGCCGCTCGGCCGCCAGGCGGCGGTGGCCCGCCGGGCCGCCGTCATCCAGGCCGATCTGCGTGACACCCGGCTGCGGCTGCTCGCCGACGACCTCGTACGACTGCGCGGGGCGCTCAACGCGGAGATCGCCGACGAGGCCGCCCTCAAGGAGCGCAAGGAGGCCGCCGAGCAGGAGCTGCGCAAGGCCCTGCACCGCGAGTCCCTCCTGGAGGAGGAGACGCGCCGGCTCACGCCCCGCCTCCAGCGCGCCCAGCAGACCTGGTACGAGCTGTCCCAGCTGGCCGAGCGGGTGCGCGGCACCGTCTCGCTGGCCGACGCCCGGATCAAGAGCGCCACCTCCGCCCCGCCCGAGGAGCGCCACGGCCGCGACCCCGAGGACCTGGAGCGCGAGGCCGCCCGGGTCCGTGAGCAGGAGGCCGAGCTGGAGGCCGCCCTGGAAGCGGCCCGGCACGCCCTGGACGACACCGTCGCCCACCGCGCCGAACTGGAGCGGGAACTGGCCGTCGAGGAGCGCCGGCTCAAGGACGTAGCCCGCGCCATCGCCGATCGCCGCGAGGGCCTGGCCCGGCTGAACGGCCAGGTGGGCGCGGCCCGTTCGCGCGCGGCCGCCGCCCAGGCCGAGATCGACCGGCTGGCCACGGCCCGCGACGAGGCACGGGACCGCGCGGTGCGCGCCCAGGAGGAGTACGAGGCGCTCAAGGCCGAGGTCGACGGGCTCGACGCGGACGACACCGACCTCGCCGAACGGCACCGGGCGGCCAGGGAGCGGCTCGCCGCCGCCGAGACCGCCCTGACCGAGGCCCGCCAGGCCGTCACCACCACCGAACGCCGCCGCGCCGCGACCCAGGCCCGCCACGAGGCACTGGCCCTGGGCCTGCGCCGCAAGGACGGCACCGGCATACTGCTGGACTCCAAGGCCCACCTCACCGGCCTCCTCGGCCCCGCGGCGGAACTCCTGACCGTCACCCCGGGCTACGAGATCCCCCTGGCCGCAGCCTTCGGAGCCGCCGCCGACGCGCTCGCCGTGACCAACCCGGCGTCGGCCGCCGACGCCCTGCGCCTCCTGCACAAACAGGACGGAGGCCGGGCGGCCCTGCTCATCACCGGCTCACCGGAGGCGCCCCTCAGGGGCGCGGGGAACTGCGCGAGCAACCACGACGCATCCGCATCCGCATCCGCATCCGCACCCGTACCCGCACCCGACGGCGGACCGGTCCTGGCCGAAAAATACGTCCGCGCCCCATCGGATCTGATGCCGGCGATCCGCACGCTCCTCCACAACACCGTCGTGGTCGACACCCTGGACGCCGCCGAAGACCTCGTCCGCTCCCGCCCCCACCTCACCGCCGTCACCGCCGAAGGCGACCTCCTGGCCGCCCACTTCGCCCACGGCGGCTCCGCCGGTGCCCCGAGCCTCCTGGAGGTCCAGGCATCCGTGGACGAGGCCGCCGCCGAACTCGCGGAGCTCTCGGTGCGCTGCGCGGAGCTGGCCGAGGCGGAGAACACCGCGACGGACCGCCGTACCGAGGCCGCCGCCCTGGTGGAGGAGCTGGGCGAACGGCGCCGGGCGGCCGACCGGGAGAAGTCCACCGTCGCCCAGCAGCTCGGCCGCCTCGCCGGTGAGGCCCGTGCCGCCGCCGGTGAGGCCGACCGCTCCGCCGCCGCGGCCGCGCGGGCGCAGGACGCGCTGGAGGGCGCCGTACAGGAAGCGGAGGAACTCGCGGAGCGGCTCGCTGTCGCCGAGGAGATGCCGGTGGCGGAGGAGCCGGACACCGCGGTGCGCGACCGGCTCTCCGCCGACGGCGCCAACGCGCGGCAGACCGAGATGGAGGCCCGCCTCCAGGTCCGTACCCACGAGGAGCGGGTCAAGGGCCTGGCCGGTCGCGCCGACTCCCTCGACCGCGCCGCCCGCGCGGAGCGGGAGGCGCGGGCGCGGGCCGAGCAGCGCAAGGCCCGGCTGCGCCACGAGGCGCCCTGCAGCTTGATCAGCGCGAGGTCCTTGGAGCTGTCGGTGCCCACCACGTCGGCGGTGTAGGGGCCGAGCAGCGCAAGGCCCGGCTGCGCCACGAGGCGGCCGTCGCCCGGGCCGTGGCCGACGGCGCCCGGCAGCTGCTGGCGCATGTCGAGATCTCCCTGGTCCGCGCCGATCAGGAGCGCGCCGCGGCCGAGGCCGCCAAGGCCCGGCGTGAGCAGGAACTGACCGCCGCCCGCGGCACCGGACGTGAACTGAAGTCGGAACTCGACAAGTTGACGGATTCGGTCCACCGCGGTGAGGTACTCGGCGCCGAGAAGCGGCTGCGGATCGAGCAGCTGGAGACCAGGGCGCTGGAGGAGCTGGGTGTCGAACCGGCGGGGCTGGAGACGGAGTACGGGCCGCACCAGCCCGTGCCGCCCTCGCCCCCCGCCGACGGCGAGGCGCTGCCGGAGGACCCGGAGCACCCCCGCAACCAGCCGCGCCCCTTCGTGCGGGCCGAGCAGGAGAAGCGGCTCAAGGCGGCCGAGCGGGCGTACCAGCAGCTCGGCAAGGTCAATCCGCTGGCCCTTGAGGAGTTCGCGGCGCTGGAGGAGCGGCACAAGTTCCTCAGCGAGCAGCTGGAGGACCTGAAGAAGACCCGGGCCGATCTGCTCCAGGTGGTGAAGGAGGTCGACGAACGGGTCGAGCAGGTCTTCACCGAGGCCTACCGGGACACCGCGCGCGAGTTCGAGGGCGTCTTCGGCCGGCTGTTCCCGGGCGGCGAGGGCAGGCTCGTGCTCACCGACCCCGGCAACATGCTCACCACGGGCGTCGATGTCGAGGCGCGGCCGCCGGGCAAGAAGGTCAAGCGGCTGTCCCTGCTCTCGGGCGGTGAGCGGTCGCTGACGGCCGTCGCGCTGCTGGTGTCGATCTTCAAGGCCCGGCCGAGTCCCTTCTATGTGATGGACGAGGTCGAGGCCGCGCTGGACGACACCAACCTCCAGCGGCTGATCCGGATCATGCAGGAGTTGCAGGAGTCCTCGCAGCTGATCGTGATCACGCACCAGAAGCGCACGATGGAGGTGGCCGACGCGTTGTACGGCGTCTCCATGCAGGGCGACGGTGTGTCGAAGGTCATCTCGCAGCGCCTGCGCTGACCCATTTCAAGATCAACTCATACCGACGATCAAGATCACCTCACTCCCTGTTCATTTCTTGAACACGGAGCGAGGAGCCGTATCTCCTAACTCACAGCATTCTGCCTATTGACTTCGGAAGTTGAAGGCATAGTCTCTGCAACGTTGCTTTTTTCCTTCAGGTGTAAGTAGCGCAAACGTATGCGCCACTGGAGACCTGGAAGGGCTCACCCCACCCCGGCAGCGTTGCCGTGGCCCGAGGAGTTTCACGTGACCAGCACAGCGCAGGCACCTCAGTCAGGAGCCGGGACGGCTCATCCCGAACATCTCGGGCATGTCATCTTCATCGCCGCGGCCGCGGCCATGGGCGGCTTCCTCTTCGGTTACGACAGCTCCGTCATCAACGGCGCCGTCGAGGCCATCCGCGACCGCTACGACATCGGCTCCGCCGGGCTCGCGCAGGTCATCGCCATCGCCCTGATCGGCTGTGCCATCGGTGCCGCCACCGCGGGCCGGATAGCCGACCGGATCGGCCGTATCCGCTGTATGCAGATCGCGGCCACGCTGTTCACGATCAGCGCCGTCGGCTCCGCGCTGCCCTTCGCGCTGTGGGACCTCGCCTTCTGGCGCATCGTCGGCGGTTTCGCCATCGGTATGGCCTCCGTGATCGGCCCCGCCTACATCGCCGAGGTCGCCCCGCCCGCCTACCGCGGCCGGCTCGGCTCCTTCCAGCAGGCCGCGATCGTCGTCGGCATCGCCATCTCCCAGCTGGTCAACTGGGGCCTGCTGAACGCCGCAGGCGGCAACCAGCGCGGCCACCTCATGGGCCTGGAGGCCTGGCAGGTCATGCTGGGCGTCATGGTGATCCCGGCCGCCCTGTACGGCCTGCTGTCCTTCGCCATCCCCGAGTCCCCGCGCTTCCTGCTCTCCGTCGGCAAGCGCGAGCGCGCCAAGGAGATCCTGGCCGAGGTCGAGGGCGAGAGCGCCGACCTGGACAAGCGCGTCGCCGACATCGAGCACGCGATGAAGAGCGAGCACCGCTCCACCTTCAAGGACCTGCTGGGCGGCGGCTTCTTCTTCAAGCCGATCGTCTGGGTGGGCATCGGCCTGTCGGTCTTCCAGCAGTTCGTCGGCATCAACGTCGCGTTCTACTACTCCTCGACGCTGTGGCAGTCGGTCGGCGTCGACCCGACGGACTCGTTCTTCTACTCCTTCACCACGTCCATCATCAACATCGTCGGCACCGTGATCGCGATGATCTTCGTGGACCGGATCGGCCGCAAGCCGCTCGCGCTCATCGGCTCGGTCGGCATGGTCGTCGGCCTGGCGCTGGAGGCCTGGGCGTTCTCGTACCACCTGGTCGACGGCAAGCTGCCCGCCACGCAGGGCTGGGTCGCCCTGATCGCCGCGCACATCTTCGTCCTCTTCTTCGCCCTGTCCTGGGGTGTGGTCGTCTGGGTCATGCTCGGCGAGATGTTCCCGAACCGGATCCGCGCCGCCGCCCTGGGCGTGGCCGCCGCCGCGCAGTGGATCGCCAACTGGGCGATCACCGCGAGCTTCCCGTCGCTGGCCGACTGGAACCTCTCCGGCACGTACGTCATCTACACCGTGTTCGCCGCCCTCTCCATCCCCTTCGTCCTGAAGTTCGTCAAGGAGACGAAGGGCAAGACCCTGGAGGAGATGGGCTGAGCCCCGCCCCCGAGGCACCCCCGAACCCGGGGAGAAGGGCCTTCAGACCCCGCTGCCCCTCTCCTCGTTCCTCCCCTCGCCCCCGGCCCGGCCACTGCCCGGGCCGGGGGCGAGGGCTTTTCTCCGTCGGCGCGGCACAGGGGGGGGCGAGCCGTACCCGTGCCCCTTCGGGTCCGGGCCGCCGCGCGGGCTTCGAGGTGGTCAGAGGTCCAGCGCGCGGATCGTCTCGCCGGGACAGGGTCCGAGGACGGCGGCCAGCCGGGGGCCCAGGTCGCGGCAGGCGGAGAGCAGAGGCGTCAGGACGCGGGGGAAGTCGGCTTCGGCGAGGCGCGAGGCCGGCCCGGCGACGGTGATCGCGCCGAGCGCGGTCGGTTCGTCCGGGTCGTGCTCGTCCCGGTAGGCCAGGAGCGGCGCCGAGACGCCGTTGACCCGGGGGTGGTTCTCGCCGAACGACGTCTCGTAGCCGCGGTCGCGGATCGCGGCCAGCTGCGCGGGAGTGGTACCGGCGAGGTCGATCGTCGCCAGCTCCGACGGGGGCAGATGGGCGAGGATGATACGGCCGCTGCCGCCGACCGCCAGGGGCGAGCGCTCGCCGAGCACACCCGCGGGCTCCGCGATCGGGCCCGTAGGGGCCGGCACACCGAGCACGAGGACGCGCGCGGACCCGGAGCGCAGATGCAGGACGACGGCCTCCCCCGTGATGTGGGCCAGTCGGCTGACGGCAGGCTGGACGGCACGGAGCATGGCCGGGCGCGGCCCGATCAGCGTGGCCAGGGCGACGGACCGGCCGGCGAGCCGGTAGCCACTGCGGCCGAGATGGTCGAGGTAGCCGGCCCGCTCCAACTCCCGCAGGACACGGAAGGTCTGGGACTGCGACAGTCCCACGCGCTCGGCGACCGCGCGCAGCGAAGCGGGCTGGCGCATCCCCGCGAGGACCTCCAGCATCTGCAATCCGCGCAGCGCCGTACTCACACCGGCCATGCTGCCATGCTTGCGGAATACGCAAGTAAAGTGGAAGCGGCGACCGGGGCCGTGGGGCAATACCCCCATGAACGCTCCGTCCGACGCCGACGGCGTCACAGGCCGCCTCGTGACCTGGATCCACGGCCTCACCTGGGACGACGTCCCCACCCACGTCCGCGACCGCGCGGCCCATCTGCTGCTCGACGGCCTCGGCTGCGCCCTGGTCGGCGCCCAACTGCCCTGGTCGAGGCTGGCGACCGAGGCGGTGCTCGGCATCGAGGGCGGCGGCGACGCCGTCGTCATCGGCACCGGCCGCACCACCACCCCCGCGGGCGCGGCGCTGCTCAACAGCGCCTACATCCAGGGCTTTGAACTCGACGACTTCCACCCGCTCGCGCCCCTGCACAGCGCCTCGCTGCTGGTGCCCTCGCTGCTGTCCACGGCGAGCCATCTGGGGGGCGAGGTGAGCGGTCGCGACCTGCTGCTTGCGGCCCTCACCGGGTTCGAGGTCGGTCCGCGAATCGGCTGCTCGATCGGCGGCACCGAGATGCTCCTGCGCGGCTGGCACTCCGGCCCCGTGTTCGGCAACGCCTCCGCCGCGGCGGCCTGCGCCAAGCTGCGCGGACTCGACCCCGCGCGGACCGAGGACGCCCTCGGCTTCGCCGCCACCCAGTCGGCGGGGCTCATGTCGGCGCAGTACGAGGCGATGGGCAAGCGGATGCAGCACGGCTTCGCCGCCCGCAACGGCTTCTACTCCGCGGCCCTCGCCGCCACCGGCTACACCGGCATCGACCAGGTCTTCGAACGCGAATACGGCGGCTATGTCGCGGTGTACGGAGAAGGGCACCCCACCGATCTCGAAGCCATCGTCCGGGGCCTCGGCGAGAACTGGGAGACCATGACGGCGATGGTGAAGTCCTGGGCCGTCATGGGCGGTCTGCACGGTGCCGTCCAGGGCGCCCGTGCGCTGCGCGGCAGGCTCGCGCGACGCACGGTCGAACGCGTCGAACTCCGTGTCGGCAGCGTGGTCCACCACCACGGCTGGTGGACGCCGCAGCGCCCGCTGGAGGCGATCGGCGCGCAGATGAACATCGGCTACGCCACCGCCGTCACGCTCCTCGACGGCACCGCGATGCCCGAGCAGTTCACCGCCGAGCGGCTCGACGCCGACGACGTCTGGCGGCTCATCGACCGCACGACTGTCACCCTCGACCGCTCGATCGACGAACTGCCGCTGAGCGAACGGTTCCAGACCCACATCACCCTCACGTTCACCGACGGGTCGGCCGACAGCGAGTCTGTCGTCTCCCCGCACGGCAATCCGCTCGACCCGGTCACCAATGACGAGGTCGTCGCCAAGTTCCACGCCCTGACCGGCCGGGTCATGGACGCCGACCGCGCCTCGGCGATCGTCGACGCCGTGCGCGGACTCGCGGAGGCGGACTCGATCACCCCGCTCGTCGCCCTGCTGGCCGCACCCGTGGGAAGGGCGCTCGACTGATGAAGAGCACCGGAGGAACCATGACCACCACACCCGCCCGCGCCCGCCTGCGCGAGCTGCTCGACGGCAGGCGGCTCGTCGTCGCACCGGGCGTCTTCGACGGCATCAGCGCCCAACTGGCCAGACGCACCGGCCATGTCGCCGCGTACCTCACCGGCGCCGGCGTCGCCGCCTCCGGATTCGGACTGCCCGACATCGGGCTGGTCACCCAGACCGAGATGGTCGAACGTGCCCGGATGATGGTCCGCGCGCTCGGCGACGTGCCCCTCCTGGCCGACGCCGACACCGGCTACGGAGCCCCCCTCAACGTCATCCGGACCGTACGCGAGTACGAGGACGCCGGAGTCGCGGCGATCCAGCTCGAGGACCAGGCGTTCCCGAAGAAGTGCGGTCATCTGCCCGACAAGGAGCTGGTCGGCGCCGCGGACTTCGTCCGGACGCTCGACGCCGCCCGCGCGGCGCGCACCGACAGCGGCATGCTGATCATCGCCCGCACCGACGCCCGCGGCCCGCTCGGCATCGACGAGGCGATCGCCCGGGCGAACACGTACGCCGCCGCGGGCGCGGACATCCTGTTCGTCGAGGCACCGCGGAGCACGGTGGAGATCGAGCGGATCGCCGCCGAGGTCGAGGCGCCGCTCCTGCTCAACCTGGTCATCGGGGGCCTCACCCCCGAACAGTCCGCCGAGCGGCTCCAGGAACTCGGCTTCGCCATCGCGATCCACCCCTCCGCCGCGCTCGCGCACAGCGCGCTCGGATCACTGACCGCGCTGTGCCGGCTGCGCGGGATCGAGGCCGACGCGTTCCTGCCCACCGGGCCGGAGGAGTTCTTCGACCTCGTCGGCATGGCCGAGTGGTTCGAACTCGGCGAGAAGCACCGGCCCGTTCCGGCCGGTGTTCCGGCCGGAGAAGGAACAGGAGCCTGATATGGGCATGACCATGATAGAGCGGATCCTGGCCCGCAAGGCCGGACTCGCCTCCGTCGCGCCCGGCGACACCGTGACCGTGGATGTCGACATGACGGTCCTGATCGACCTGCAATTCGCCACGATGTGGATGCAGCCGCTCAGGATCGCCGACCCCGACAAGGTCGCGATCGTGATGGATCACGCCGTCCCCGCCCCCACGGTCAAGGACGCCGCGGGCGGGCCGCACGCCCGCCGGTTCGCCACCGAGTTCGGGATCTCCCGCTTCTACGACGTCGGCCGGCACGGCATCTGCCACCAGGTCATCGCCGAGAACGGCCTCGCCAGGCCCGGCGAGATCCTTGCCTGCACCGACAGCCACACCTGCGCCGGCGGGGCGTACAACACCGCGGCGCGCGGCCTCGGCCCGGCGGAGGTCTACTCGATCCTGTGCACCGGGCGCACCTGGTTCCAGGTCTCCCCGACGATCCGGTACGAGCTGCTCGGCGAGCTGCCCGAGGGCGTCAGCGGCAAGGACGTCTTCCTCCACCTGGCCAACGAGTTCGGCGACGCCACCAACCTCAACCTTGAGTACGGCGGCTCCGGCCTCGCCTCGATCCCCCTGCACGACCGGCGCACCATCGCCACCCAGGGGGCCGAGGTCTCGGCGGACTTCTCGACCTTCGCCCATGACGACGTGCTCGCCGCGCACTTCGAGGCGCTGGGCGTCACCGGCTACGAGCCCGCCGCCGCCGATCCGGACGCCGAGTACGCCGAGGTGCGCGAGATCGACCTGTCGGCCCTCGTGCCCTACGTCGCGCGCCCCGGCACGGTCTCCCGCAACGGGCTGCCCGTCACCGGGATCGAGCCCCGGAAGATAGACCAGGCATTCATCGGCTCGTGTGCCAACGGCCAGCTCGACGACCTGCGCATCGCCGCCGGCGTGCTGCGCGGCAAGCGGGTCGCCGCCGGGGTGCGGCTGATCGTCACACCCGCCAGCCAGCGGGTCTACCGGGACGCGATGCGGCTGGGCTACCTCCAGGACATCGCGGACGCCGGGGGTGTGGTCACGAACGCGACGTGCGGCGCGTGTTTCGGCTACCACATGGGGCTCGTCGGCCCCGGCGAAGTGTGCCTGACCTCGTCCACCCGGAACTTCACCGGCCGGATGGGCTCGCCCGAAGCAGAGATCTACATGGCGTCCCCGGCCACGGTCGCGGCCTCCGCGGTCGCAGGGCGCATCGTCGACGCACGTGAGGAGAGCGCGCGATGAGCGGCACGCCGCAAACCGAGGGCCTGCGGGTCACCGGACGGGTCTGGGTGTTCGGCGACGGACTGACCACCGACGACATGTACCCGCCGGACGCGATGAAACGCGACATCCCCGAGGCCGCGACACAGGTCTTCCACAGCGTCCGCCCCGGCTGGACCGATCAGGTGCGGCGCGGCGACATCGTGGTCGCCGGACGCAACTTCGGACTCGGCTCCTCGCGACCGGTCGCGGCGCTCTTCAACCAGCTCGGTGTCGCGGCGCTCGTCGCCGAGGAATTCAACTCCCTGTTCTTCAGGAACGCCGTCAACGCGGGCCTCCCGGCGATGACGGTGCCCGACGCGACGTCCGTCTTCAGCGACGGCGACCGCGCCGCGATCGATCTCGCCACCGGAACCTGGACGAACCTGACCACGAAGACGACCGGCAAGGTACCCGTGCTGCCCGGCCTGGTCCTGGAGATCATCGCCGGCGGCGGAGCCCTGTCCCGGCTGGCACGGCAGGGCTATCTGCCGGCCGACCTCGCCGACGTCCTGCGCTCACCCGCGGTGGCGGCGGCCGGCCAGGGCAGCGGCGCATGAGCGACCTGGCCCCCGGGATCCTGCGCATCCCCACCCGCGGTGACGGCGACAACTGCTTCGTCGTCACCGACGAGGACGGACTCACCCTGGTCGACGCCGGCTGGAAGAGCGCGCCCACCGTCATCCGCCACGCCGTCGAAACGGCGGGCGGAAGGCTGGCCGACGTCAGGCGCATCGTGATCACCCACGCCCATCCCGACCACGTCCGCGGCCTCGCCGAACTGGCCTCCCGCACCGGTGCCGACGTACTCGTCCACGAGCAGGACGCGCCCTGGCTCGCGGCCGGCCGCGTCCCCCGCCACGGCAGGTCCGGCCGCCTGGGCCGGACGATCGACCGGCTGCCCCTGCTCCACTGGCAGCCCGTCACCGCGACCGGAACGCTGACCGACGGCGAGCGCGTCGGTTCCCTGCGGGTGATCCACACCCCGGGTCACAGCCCCGGCCACATCGCGCTGCTGCACGAGCCCAGCGGAGCGTTGCTGGTGGGCGACGCCGTCTTCCACCGCGGCGCCCTGGCCACCGGCCCCGACGCCCTCGCCGCCGACCCCGCGACCCGCGACGCCTCGTACGCCCGGCTGCCTCGCGATGTCACCGCCGTCGGCTTCTCCCACGGCACACCGCTGCTCGGCGACGAGGTCGGCCACTTCACCACCTGGCTCGCGGCGACGACCGACAGGGCGGGATGACCGAGCGCCCGTGCCACGTTGTGCCGCGGCCGGCTTCACGCGCGCGGTCGTGAGCCCCGCGTCCATCGCCGCGACGGCCCCGGCTCACGGCTTCCCGCTCACGCAGCCAGCGCGGTCCGCAGGAAATCCAGGATCTCCGTCCGCGCCACCGCCGCCCGCCGTTCAAGCCCCGGCACGCTGAGGAACGCGTGCCGGGCGCCGGGGTGTTCGGTGAGCCGTGCGAGGGTCCCGGCCGCGAGCAGGCGTTCGGCGTAGCGGCGGCCGTGGTCGGCCAGCGGGTCGTCGGTCGGCACCACCACGAGCGCCGGAGGCAGCCCGGACAGGTCGGCGGCGTACAACGGCGAGAGCGCGCGTGCGTCGGCGCCGGGCGGCACGGCGAGCCGCCGGAAGAAGCGCAGTTGGGCCACGGAGAGGCCCGGGCCCTGCCCGTACGCGGCGATCGACGGGTGGTCGAGCATCGCGTCGGTCACATCGGTGGCCGGATTGACCAGCACCTGTGCCCTCAGCGCGAGGCCCGCCTCGCCGGCCCGCAGCACCGCGAGGGCGCCGATCAACGCGCCGCAGCTCTCGCCGAACACGGCCGTGCGCGCGGGGTCGACACCCCATTCCCGCGCGTGCTCCAGCACATGCCGCAGTACGTCCCAGCCATCGGCGGCGGCGGCCGACAGCGGGGTGTCCGGGTCGAGCAGCCGGTGCTCCACCGAGACGACGACGGCGGGCAGCCGGGCGGCGACATGGCTGGTGACCCAGTCGCACTGCGTCGCCGTACCGACGAACCCACCGCCGTGCACATGCAGCACGAACGGCAGACCGCCCCCGTCCGCGCTCCCGGCCGCCGGGCGGTGCACCCGGACCGGGAGGCCGCGCCCGGGCAGCGCCACCTCCCGCCACTCGATGACGGCACCGGGATCCGGTTCCCCGGTCATCGCGCGCGCCGCGCCGGAGGCCCGGAAGCGGTTCTCCGCGGTGCGGTAGGCGGCCAGTTCCCCGGCCGTGATCGTCGACCAGTCCGGCTCCGGCGGTCGTGTCGCGGCAGTGGCCTCGCTCATGTCCCCTGCTCCCTCCCCAGGCATGTGTCCTCATTATGCACGCGGTGCGTGCAACAACAAGTGCACAGCTAGACTGGCGCCCGACGAGAGGGGCGAGATGGCAGGCCGAAGGCGCTGGTCGAGCGAGGAGATCCTGGACGCGGCGGCGGAGCTGCTGCGCACGGGCGACACGGAGTCGTTCAGCGTGCGCGGGCTCGCCGCGGTGCTCGGCACCGACTCCTCCAGCCTCTACCGACACTTCCGCAACAAGACGGAGCTGCTGCGCGCGGTCGCCGACCGGATCCTGCTGGCGGCCCTGGAGGGCCACCGCCCCGAGGGCGACTGGAAGCAGCGCATCACCGCGCTGGCCCTGCGCCTGCGCGAGGCCTTCGGCCGGCAGCCCCAGCTCGCGGCGGTCTGGGGGCGCTACGCGTCGAGCGGCACCGGGTCCCGGCTGGTCATGGAGGAGATCCTCCAGGCGCTGCGGGCCTCGGGCCTGCCCGACGAGGAGATCCCGGCCCGCTACCACCGGATCGTGATCCTCATCGCCGCGCTGATCGCCGCCGAGGCCGGAATGAGCGCCATCTCGCCGCAGGAGTTCGAGCAGGGCATGGAGCACTTCCGCGTCGCCGTCCTCGGCGCCGACCCCGAGCGCTTCCCCGCGCTCGCCCACTACGCCCGCGACGTCCGCCCCCTCGGCGTCGACCGCCGCGCCGCGTTCGAGGAGATCCTCGCGGCCCAGCTCGCGTCCATCGAGGCGGGCGTCCCGCCCCGGCGCGAGGCGTCGGAGCGCAAGGGCGGCTGACGTGCCGTCATACGAACGCAACCGCCGCGGAGCCGGAGCCACCGGCTGACCGGCCTGCCCACGGACCCGGAGGCCGAGGCCGGCCGGGGCCGGGTGGCGCTCTGGCTCGGCCCCGACGATCTGCGGTGGCTCGCCGGCCACTGCTGCTGCCCGGCCGACGCGGACGAGGAGACCAGGTCCCGCTGCGCCCGGCTGCGCTTTCGCGCGAGTGCCGCCCTGCACAAGAGCGGCCACTGAGCCCGGCGGGCGCGTGACCGGCCGCCCACCCACCGGTGGGGCCGGGACCGCTCCCGGCCGCTCTGGCGGTCGGCGCGGGCTCTTCGGCGCGCGCCCGGAGTGCGCCCGTCGCGTGCGAACGCTTCCCGCCCTTGCAACCGAAAGCCCCCTCCCGCGCGCGGCGCCGGAGGGGGCTCTGGGTGACGTGGTGTCGGTCGGTCAGACCGCGGCGGTCGCCTGCTCACCCGTAGGTCCGGAGACAGGCTCGGCCGACCCCTCGGCCCGCGCGGCGTCCTCGGTGCTCGCCGGGGTCTCGATCCCCGGCTTCGGCAGGACCATGTACAGCGCGCCGGAGATCACGATCGTGGCGACCCAGCCGAGGCCGTACTCGCCGATGACGTTGTTCTTGGCCAGCGGGCCGGTGAACCAGTCCGAGGTGGTGAACAGCAGGCCCGAGACCAGGCCGATCGCCCAGGCGGCCACGGCGGCGGGGGAGAAGCCGCCCTTGTACCAGTAGGCGCTGGTGCGCGTCGTGTCGGCCATGGCCCGGCCGTCGTACTCCGTGCGGCGGAACATGTCCGCGCCGAACACGCCGACCCACGCCGAGAACGCGACCGCGAGCAGGGACAGGAAGGCGATGAAGGAGCCCATGAAGCTCGTCGCCACCAGCATCAGCACCCCGCCGAACACCAGCGAGATCACCGCGTTGACCGACACCGCCCAGTGCCGCGGCACCTTGAAGCCGAGGGTCTGCGCGGTGAAGCCCGCCGAGTACATCGACATCGAGTTGATCAGCAGCATGCCGACCAGCGCGATGAGCAGGTACGGCACCGCGATCCACGTCGGCAGGATCTTGCCGAGGAAGGACACCGGGTCGGCGGCCGAGGCCAGGTCCGGGGTGGCGACCGCCATCACCGCGCCCATCAGGACCATCGGCAGCACGACCACACCGGCGCCGCCGACCGCCGTACCCACGATCGCCTTCGAGGAGGCCGTGCGCG
Organism: Streptomyces sp. LaBMicrA B280; assembly: GCF_049222185.1. Classification (NCBI taxonomy): domain Bacteria; kingdom Bacillati; phylum Actinomycetota; class Actinomycetes; order Kitasatosporales; family Streptomycetaceae; genus Streptomyces; species Streptomyces sp. LaBMicrA B280. The sequence continues at coordinate 53,771 of NZ_JBMJCT010000008.1, forward strand.
GCAGATAGCGGGTGAAGTCCGGGGCCGTCGGGATCCAGCTGACGCCACCGGCCGCGATCATGCCGATGCCGGTGATCACCGCGGCCGTGGAACCGGCGCTGTGGTCCATCACCTTGGACCAGTCCGTCTTCACCGCAAGGTAGACGAGGACCAGCACCGAGAACGCGCCGAAGAAGTAGGTGGCGTACTTGTTGCACTTCTGCACGGCGTTGATGCCGAGCCCGGAGATCGCGAAGGTCGCCACCACGAACACCAGCAGCGTCACCATGTCCAGGACGCTGTTCGCCTTGATGCCGAACACGATCTCCAGGATGGAGAGCATGGCGTAGGCGCCGGTCACCGCGTTGATCGTCTCCCAGCCCCAGCGGGCCACCCAGATCAGCGAGCCCGGCAGCAGGTTGCCCCGCTGGCCGAACACCGCGCGGGACAGCGCCATGCCCGGCGCCCCGCCCCGCTTGCCCGCGATGCCGATCAGGCCGACGAGGCCGTACGACACGACGGGCGCCGCCACCGCGACGACCAGCGCCTGCCAGATGTTCAGGTGGTACGCCACGACGAGGCTCGCGCCCATCGTCAGCAGCAGCACGCTGATGTTGGCGCCGACCCAGGTCGGGAACAGCTCACGGGTCCGGCCGGTCCGCTCATGGTCCGGGACCTGCTCGATGCCACGGGTCTCGAGAGCGCCTTCGGTCTCGACGGTTTTGCTCATGGGGAAGGGTGCCCTAGAGGTGGGGGGAAGGGGACGGTCGGACTCTACGCGCGTCAACGCAGCCCGGACCATCGTACTTTGCTCCGACTCCTCGCCAAACGTGGCGTTTGTCTCTCGGAGGAAGACACAAGCCCCCTCCTGGCGGAACCCATGGCCGATACTGGGGGCGTTATGGAAACCATCATCCTTGCTGTAGTCATCGCCGTGGTCGTGCTCGGCGCGCTCGGCGGGCTGATCGTGGGCACCCGACGCCGGAAGTCGCTGCCCCCGCCGCCCCCGAAGGCGCCCGACATCACCGCGCCCCCGGCCGAGCCGCACGTCGGCGAAGAGGCCGAGACGCCGCGCGACGAACCGCGCCGGACGATCGAGGAGGTGGATCTCCCGGGCGGCCCGCCGGTCGCCGTCGAAGAGCCTCCCGTCCCCACTGTCGAGGCTCCGGAGATCGAGATCCCGGAGCCCACCGCGGGCCGGCTGGTCCGGCTCCGCACCCGCCTGTCCCGCTCCCAGAACGCCCTCGGCAAGGGCCTGCTCACGCTGCTCTCGCGCGAGCACCTGGACGACGACACCTGGGAGGAGATCGAGGACACCCTGCTCACCGCCGACGTCGGTGTGCAGCCCACCCAGGAACTGGTCGAGAGCCTGCGCGAGCGCGTCAAGGTGCTCGGCACCCGCACCCCCGAGGAGCTGCGCGGCCTGCTGCGCGAGGAGCTGCTCAAGCTGGTCGGCACCGATGTCGACCGCACCGTGAAGACCGAGCCCGCCGACCGCAAGCCGGGCATCGTGATGGTCGTCGGCGTCAACGGCACCGGCAAGACCACCACCACCGGCAAGCTCGCCCGCGTCCTGGTCGCCGACGGCCGCAGCGTGGTGCTCGGCGCCGCCGACACCTTCCGTGCCGCCGCCGCCGACCAGCTCCAGACCTGGGGCGAGCGGGTCGGCGCCTACACCGTGCGCGGTCCCGAGGGCGGCGACCCCGCCTCCGTGGCCTTCGACTCGGTGAAGGAGGGCAAGGAGATGGGGGTCGACGTCGTCCTCATCGACACCGCGGGTCGGCTGCACACCAAGACCGGTCTCATGGACGAGCTGGGCAAGGTCAAGCGCGTGGTCGAGAAGCACGCGCCGCTGGACGAGGTGCTGCTGGTCCTGGACGCCACCACCGGGCAGAACGGTCTGGTGCAGGCCCGGGTGTTCGCCGAGGTCGTGGACATCACCGGCATCGTGCTGACCAAGCTGGACGGCACGGCCAAGGGCGGCATCGTGGTCGCCGTCCAGCGCGAGCTGGGCGTGCCGGTCAAGCTGATCGGGCTCGGCGAGGGCGCGGACGACCTGGCGCCGTTCGAGCCGGAGGCGTTCGTGGACGCGCTGATCGGAGACTGACCGTCGCCGGATTATCACCTGACATGAAGAAGTGCCCGCCCTCAAGGTGCAGTTGAGGACGGGCACTTCGCTTTTCCGGGCCGCGTGCCGACCGCCTTCCCCGGACGGGACGCCCCTACGACCGCCACCGCGACCGGTGCGCCACATACGCCAGCGTGCCCAGCAGCAGCCGGGCCGCCGGGGGGCGGGTCGCGGAGTCGAGGGCGGGCGGGCGCAGCCAGCGCACCGGGCCCCGGCCGCCCCGGTCGCAGGGCGGCGCGGTGATGTACGTACCGGCCCCGAGGCCGCGCAGATCGAGGGTGCGCGGGTCGTCCCAGCCCATGCGGTACAGCAGCCGGGGCAGCTCGGCCGCGGCGCCCGGGGCCACGAAGAAGTGCGCCCGGCCCTCCGGGGTCACCGCCACCGGACCCAGCGGCAGGCCCATCCGCTCCAGCCGGACCAGGGCGCGCCGGCCGGCCGACTCGGAGACCTCCACGACGTCGAAGGCGCGGCCCACCGGCAGCAGCACCGAGGCGCCCGGGCACTCCGCCCACGCCTTGGCCACATCGTCCAGCGTGGCCCCGGCCGGCACCTCGGGCGCGAAGTCGAGCGGATGCGCGCCCGGCTCCGGACAGTCCTCGAACCCGCAGGAGCAGGCGCCCGCCGCGGCTCGCGCGCCCGGCACCACGTCCCAGCCCCACAGCCCGGTGAACTCGGCGACGGTGGTGCACTCCGCGGACCGGCCACGCCGACGCGTGCCGGAGCGGATCTCGCGAATGCCGCCGATCGTGAAGCCCATGCCCCCTCCAACGGGTCCAGCGCGCCGGTGGTTACGACACGGAACGAGACGGAAGCGGAACGTAACGCTACGGCTCCGACCGCCTTCGTCGTGACGGAACCGGGGCGGCGCTTTGAAGCATGCCGGGTGGCGCGCCGGGATTCACGCGCCCCTTTGTGCATCGCTCCGCCCGCTTGCGTTCGTCCTGTGTCAAGTGAATCGCGTGCGACGGAACGGGAGTTCATTCGAAGGGGTGGCGAATGGTGGCGTTTCTCTGATCCGCGTGGCTGAGCCGGTGATCACAGGGTTACTGTGAGTGTGCGGAATCCTCGGGGCACATGCGCCCCCGGGTATGCCGGGGGCAACCCGAAGGCGACTCGGCGGTAACCCGATTGAGGCCCGAGAACGGCTCGGTATCGCGTTCGAAGGCTGAGAACCGGGGGACGCCGGACCGTATTTACCGGCATTCTGATAGGGCTTGGCGCACTCAGGCGGCAAGAGGTCTCAGGGATGGGGGCGTTCCAGTGGGCGTCAATGGCGGAAGCGGGACAAACGCTGACAAGCGCCCCAATGAGCTGCTCGGCTCGTGGTTCGTGCGCAGCGGCTGGTCCAAGGGCGAGCTGGCCCGCCAAGTGAACCGCAGGGCACGCCAGTTGGGCGCCAACCACATCTCCACCGACACCTCACGGGTGCGCCGCTGGCTGGACGGCGAGAATCCGCGCGAGCCGATCCCGCGCATCCTCTCGGAGCTGTTCTCCGAGCGCTTCGGCTGCGTGGTCTCCATCGAGGACCTGGGCCTGCGCGCCGCCCGCCAGTCGACCGCCGCCTCCGGTGTCGACCTGCCCTGGACCGGCCCCCAGACCGTCGCCCAGCTCGGCGAGTTCTCCCGCAGCGACCTGATGCTCGCCCGGCGCGGCTTCCTCGGCACCTCCCTCGCGCTGTCCGCGGGCCCCTCCCTGATCGAACCCATGCAGCGCTGGCTGGTGCCCACCCCCGGCACCCCGGCCACGCCCGCCCCCGAGTCCGCCTTCGACTCCCGCAGGCCCGGCCGCCTGTCCAAGCCGGAGCTTGAGCTGCTGGAGTCCACCACCCGGATGTTCCGCCAGTGGGACGCCCAGTGCGGCGGCGGACTGCGCCGCAAGGCCGTCGTCGGCCAGCTGCACGAGGTCACCGACCTGCTCCAGGAACCCCAGCCCGAGGCCACCACCCGCAAGCTCTTCAAGGTCGCCGCCGAACTGGCCGAACTGGCCGGCTGGATGTCGTACGACGTCGGGCTCCAGCCCACCGCGCAGAAGTACTTCGTCCTCGCGCTGCACGCCGCCAAGGAGGCGGGGGACCGGCCGCTCGGCTCGTACATCCTCTCCAGCATGAGCCGCCAGATGATCCACCTCGGGCGGCCGGACGACGCCCTGGAGCTGATCCACCTCGCCCAGTACGGCAGCCGCGACTGCGCGGGTCCGCGCACCCAGTCCATGCTGTATGCGATGGAGGCCCGCGCCTACGCCAACATGGGCCAGCCCGGCCGCACCAAGCGCGCGGTGCGGATGGCCGAGGACACCTTCTCCGAGGCCGACGAGTGGGACGAGCCGGACCCCGACTGGATCCGCTTCTTCTCCGAGGCCGAGCTGTACGCGGAGAACTCCCACTCCTTCCGCGACCTCGCCTACAGCGCGGGCCGCAGCCCCGCCTACGCCTCCCTCGCCGAGCCGCTGATGCGCCGGGCGGTGGACCTGTTCGCCAAGGACAGCGAGCACCAGCGGTCGTATGCGCTCAATCTGATCGGCATGGCCACCGTGCATCTGCTCCAGGACGAGCCCGAGGCCGGCACCGAGTTCGCCTCGCGGGCGATGACCGTGGCCAAGAAGGTCCGCTCCGAGCGCGTGAACACCCGTATCCGAAAGACCGTCGGCACGGCCGTGCGGGACCACGGCGATCTCGGTGCCGTGGTCGACCTCGCCGAACAGCTCGCCGTCGACCTCCCCGAGTCCGAGGCCGTCTGACCCGGCCCGCACCCCCGAAACCCCGGCCGCGGCCGGACCTCCCGAACCGCCCGACTCGGCTCCCCCAACGCCAGGTCATCGAGAGGCCCGCGCCGCGGCCGGTTCATGGACGCGTAACACACAGGTCGTCTTCGTCACCCCGGTGAAACAACGAGTGGCTTCCGTGGAAACGGTGCTACGTCAGTCTCTGGCGCATACCGGCCCCCCACCCCACCGGACCGCCGAGGCACCGCCCGCACGGGGCGCCCCGATCGACGAGGAGACGCCGATGGCCCCAGCCATCATGCTTGCGGCGGACGCACCCAAGCTGTCGTCCGCCAACACAGGCTTCATGCTCATTGCTTCCGCCCTGGTGCTGCTCATGACCCCGGGCCTGGCCTTCTTCTACGGAGGCATGGTCCGCGTCAAGAGCACCCTGAACATGCTGATGATGAGCTTCATCAGCATGGGCATCGTCACCATTCTGTGGGTGCTCTACGGCTTCTCGATGAGCTTCGGCACGGACCACGGCTCGCTGATCGGCTGGACCTCCGACTTCGTCGGCTGGACCGGCATCGGCAAGATGGACCTGTGGCCCGGTTACACCATTCCGGTCTTTGTCTTCGCCGTCTTCCAGATGATGTTCGCGATCATCACACCGGCCCTCATCAGCGGCGCCCTCGCCGACCGGGTGAAATTCAGCGCCTGGGCCGTCTTCCTGGTGCTGTGGGTCACCATCGTCTACTTCCCCGTCGCCCACTGGGTCTGGGGCACCGGCGGCTGGGCCTACGAACTGGGCGTGATCGACTTCGCCGGCGGTACGGCGGTCCACATCAACGCGGGTGCCGCGGCCCTCGGCGTCATCCTCGTCATCGGCAAGCGCGTCGGCTTCAAGAAGGACCCGATGCGCCCGCACAGCCTGCCCCTGGTCATGCTCGGCGCCGGTCTGCTCTGGTTCGGCTGGTTCGGCTTCAACGCCGGTTCCTGGCTCGGCAACGACGACGGCGTCGGCCCCCTGATGTTCGTCAACACCCAGATCGCCACCGCCGCCGCCATGCTCGCCTGGCTCGGCTACGAGAAGATCCGGCACGGCGCCTGCACCACCCTCGGCGCCGCCTCCGGCGCGGTCGCAGGCCTCGTCGCCATCACCCCCTCCGGCGGCGCGGTCACCCCGCTCGGCGCGATCGCGGTCGGCGCCATCGCCGGTGTCGCCTGCGCCGCGGCCGTCGGACTGAAGTTCCGCTTCGGCTACGACGACTCCCTCGACGTCGTCGGCGTCCACATGGTCGGCGGCATCATCGGCTCCCTGCTGATCGGCTTCTTCGCCAGCGGCACGGGCCAGTCCACCGCCACCGGCGTCTTCTACGGCGACCACTCCTTCACCCAGCTGTGGAAGCAGTGCGCGGGTGTCGGCGGTGTCCTCGCCTACTCCCTGATCGTCTCCGCCGTCCTCGCCTTCCTCCTCGACAAGACCATCGGGATGCGGGTCACCCAGGACGAGGAGGTCTCCGGCATCGACCGCGCCGAGCACGCCGAGAGCGCCTACGACTACAGCGGCGCCGGTGGCGGCGTCCTCGGCTCCGCCCTCTCCGCCGCGGCCGGCGCGGGCGGCGGGAAGCAGCCGGAGAATCAGGGCGACAAGAAGAGCGGGAAGCAGACCAAGAAGGTGGACGCATGAAGCTCATCACGGCCGTCGTCAAGCCGTACCGGCTCGACGAGATCAAGGAGGCCCTTCAGTCCTTCGGCGTCCACGGACTGACGGTCACCGAGGCCAGCGGCTACGGTCGGCAGCGGGGCCACACCGAGGTCTACCGCGGCGCGGAGTACACCGTCGACCTGGTCCCCAAGATCCGTATCGAGGTCCTCACCGAGGACGACGACGCCGAGGAACTGATCGAGGCCATCGTCAAGGCCGCCCGCACCGGCAAGATCGGCGACGGCAAGGTCTGGTCGGTCCCGGTCGAGACGGCCGTACGCGTCCGCACCGGGGAACGCGGCCCGGACGCCCTCTGAGATCAGCCCTGGAACCGAGATCAGCCCTGGAACACCGGAACGGAACGGGAGTCGCTGGGTGACGGGAACGGAAGAGCGGACATCGGCCGAGAGCCCCGGACCCGGCGGCTACGCGGCGGCCCGGCTGCGCCTCCTCACCGAGGGGGCGCGGACCGGGCCGCCGCGCCGCGCCGCCCTCGCCGAACTGACCGACGACTGGCTCGCCGGACTCTTCACCGCGGGGGCCGGGAAACCCCAGGGCATCTCCCTCGTCGCCGTCGGCGGCTACGGCCGCGGCGAGCTGTCCCCGCGCAGCGATCTGGACCTCCTGCTGCTGCACGACGGCTCCGACCCCGCCGCGGTCGCCGCCCTCGCCGACCGCCTCTGGTACCCCGTCTGGGACCTCGGCCTCGCTCTCGACCACTCCGTACGCACCCTCGCCGAGGCCCGCAGGACGGCCGGCGAGGACCTCAAGGTCCAGCTCGGCCTGCTGGACGCCCGGCACCTCGTGGGCGACCTCGGCCTGACCGCCGGACTGCGCACCGCCGTGCTCGCCGACTGGCGCAACCAGGCCCCCAAGCGGCTGCCCGAGCTGAAGGAGCTGTGCGACGAACGCGCCGAGCGCCAGGGCGAACTGCGGTTCCTGCTGGAACCCGACCTCAAGGAGGCCCGCGGCGGACTGCGCGACGCCACCGCGCTGCGCGCCGTCGCCGCCTCCTGGCTCGCCGACGCCCCCCGCGAGGGCCTGGCCGAGGCCCGCCGCACCCTGCTCGACGTCCGTGACGCCCTCCATCTGAGCACCGGCCGCGCCACCGACCGGCTCGCCCTCCAGGAACAGGACCAGGTCGCGGCCGAGCTGGGGCTGCTCGACGCCGACGTCCTGCTCCGGCAGGTCTACGAGGCGGCCGGCGTCATCTCCTACGCCACGGACGTCACCTGGCGCGAGGTGGGGCGCGTGCTCCGCTCGCGCGCCGTACGACCGCGCCTGCGCGCCATGATCGGCGGCGGTAAACAGGTCGCCGAACGGTCCCCGCTGGCCGAGGGCGTGGTCGAACAGGACGGCGAGGTGGTGCTCGCCCGCGCCGCACGCCCCGAACGCGACCCCGTGCTCGCGCTGCGCGCCGCGGCCGCCGCCGCCCAGGCCGGCCTCCCGCTCTCCCCGTACGCCGTGCGACGCCTGGCCGCGGCCGCCCGCCCGCTGCCCACGCCCTGGCCCGCGGAGGCCCGCGAGCAACTGGTCACCCTGCTCGGCTCCGGCCGCCCCACCGTCGAGGTCTGGGAGGCCCTGGAGGCCGAGGGGCTGATCAGCAGGCTGCTCCCGGACTGGGAGCGGGTCCGCTGCCGCCCCCAGCGCAACGCCGTGCACATCTGGACCGTCGACCGCCATCTGATCGAGACCGCCGTACGGGCCGCCGCGCTCACCCGGCACGTCCACCGCCCCGACCTCCTCCTGGTCGGGGCCCTGCTGCACGACATCGGCAAGGGCTGGCCCGGCGACCACTCGGTGGCCGGCGAGATCATCGCCAAGGACGTCGCCACCCGTATCGGCTTCGGTCCCGAGGACGCCGCCGTCCTCGCGACCCTGGTCCGCCACCACCTCCTGCTGATCGACACGGCCACCCGCCGCGACCTGGACGACCCCGCCACCGTCCGCTCCGTCGCCGACGCCGTCGGCACCCAGGGCACGCTGGAACTCCTGCACGCCCTCACCGAGGCCGACGCCCTCGCCACCGGACCCGCCGCCTGGTCCTCCTGGCGCGGCTCCCTCGTCACCGACCTCGTCCGCCGCGTCGGCGCCCTGCTCGCCGGGGGCCTGCCGGACGAGCCCGCGCCCACCGCGCCCAGCGCCGAGCAGGAACGCCTGGCCGTCGAGGCGTTCCGCACCGGCGGCCCGGTCCTCGCGCTGCGCGCCCGCAGCGAGCCGGTGCCCGCCGAGGAACCGTCCGGCGCGCCCGAGCCCCTCGGCGTCGAGCTGCTCATCGCCGTACCCGACCAGAGCGCCGTGCTGCCCGCCGTCGCCGGTGTCCTCGCGGTGCACCGGCTCACCGTCCGCACCGCCGAGCTGCGCACCCTGCGGCTGCCGCAGGACGTGCACGACGGCGACGGCGACGCCTCGGTGCTGCTGCTCGACTGGCGGGTCGCCGCCGAGTACGGCTCCCTGCCCGAGGCCGCCCGGCTGCGCGCCGACCTGGTCCGCGCCCTGGACGGCTCGCTCGACATCGGGGGCCGCCTCGCCGAGCGCGACGCCGCCTATCCGAGGCGCCGGGGCCTGCTCGCCCCGCCGCCCCGGGTGACGGTGGCCCCCGCCGCCTCCCACCACGCCACGGTGATCGAGGTCCGCGCGCAGGACGCCCCCGGCCTGCTGCACCGCATCGGCATGGCCCTGGAGAAGGCGGGCGTCCGGGTCCGCAGCATGCACGTCTCGACGCTGGGCGCCAACGCGGTCGACGCCTTCTACGTGACGACCGGCGCGGGCGCGCCGCTGCCGGAGCAGGACGCGGGGTCGGTGGCGAGGGTGCTGGAGGAGACGCTGCGGGCGCCCTGAGGGACGCCGAATGCGACGGGCGGGGACTGATGGCCTGCCGGGCCGGATACCCTGGAGGGCAGCCCAGATCCCTCCGACCCCGAGGACCGACGCCACCGTGTTCGATACCCTCTCCGACCGCCTCAGCGCGACTTTCAAAAACCTCCGCGGCAAGGGCCGGTTGTCCGAGGCGGACATCGACGCCACGGCACGCGAGATCCGCATCGCGCTCCTCGAAGCGGACGTGGCCCTTCCTGTCGTCCGTACGTTCATCAAGAACGTCAAGGAACGTGCCCTCGGCGCCGAGGTCTCCAAGGCGCTGAACCCGGCCCAGCAGATCCTCAAGATCGTCAATGACGAGCTCGTCACCATCCTCGGTGGCGAGACCCGGCGCCTGCGCTTCGCCAAGCAGCCGCCCACCGTGATCATGCTCGCGGGTCTCCAGGGTGCCGGTAAGACCACCCTCGCGGGCAAGCTCGGCCGCTGGCTCAAGGAGCAGGGCCACTCCCCGCTGCTCGTCGCCTGTGACCTCCAGCGCCCCAACGCCGTCAACCAGCTCAGCGTCGTCGCCGAGCGCGCGGGCGTCGCCGTGTACGCGCCGGAGCCGGGCAACGGCGTCGGCGACCCGGTCAAGGTCGCCAAGGACTCCATCGAGTTCGCGAAGACCCGCGTACACGACATCGTCATCGTCGACACCGCCGGCCGTCTCGGCATCGACCAGGAGATGATGCGGCAGGCCGCGGACATCCGCGACGCCGTCTCCCCGGACGAGATCCTCTTCGTCGTCGACGCCATGATCGGCCAGGACGCCGTCAACACGGCCGAGGCGTTCCGGGACGGCGTCGGCTTCGACGGTGTCGTCCTCTCCAAGCTCGACGGTGACGCCCGCGGTGGTGCCGCGCTGTCCATCCGGCAGATCACCGGCAAGCCGATCATGTTCGCGTCGAACGGCGAGAAGCTGGACGAGTTCGACGCGTTCCACCCGGACCGGATGGCCTCCCGCATCCTCGACATGGGTGACCTGCTCACCCTGATCGAGCAGGCGGAGAAGACCTTCAGCCAGGAAGAGGCCGCCAAGATGGCCTCCAAGCTGGCGTCCAAGAAGGGCCAGGACTTCACCCTGGACGACTTCCTGTCCCAGATGGAACAGGTCAGGAAGATGGGCTCGATCTCCAAGCTGCTCGGCATGCTGCCGGGCATGGGGCAGATCAAGGACCAGATCCAGAACATCGACGAGCGCGATGTCGACCGCACCGCCGCGATCATCAAGTCGATGACCCCGGGCGAGCGCCAGGACCCGACGATCATCAACGGCTCCCGCCGCGCCCGTATCGCCAAGGGTTCCGGTGTCGAGGTCAGCGCCGTGAAGGGCCTGGTCGAGCGGTTCTTCGAGGCCCGCAAGATGATGTCCCGGATGGCCCAGGGCGGCGGCATGCCGGGCATGCCGGGGATCCCGGGCATGGGCGGCGGCCCCGGCCGGCAGAAGAAGCAGCAGAAGAAGGCCAAGGGCAAGCAGCGCTCCGGCAACCCGATGAAGCGCAAGCAGCAGGAGCTGGAGGACGCCCAGCGCCGCGAGGCCGCGGCCCAGAGCGGCAACGCCTTCCAGCTGCCCCAGCAGGGCGCCGAGGAGTTCGAGCTGCCGGACGAGTTCAAGAAGTTCATGGGCTGACGGTCGTACGACATGGCCGTATGACATGACGGCCGTACGACTTTGCCGTACGGCTTGGAAGGGCGCCTCCTCTCCGAGGGGGCGCCCTTCATCATGTGCCGTGAGCCGCTATCTGCCTTAACGTCCCTATATGAGCAACGCGCCGCCCCCGCGCAAGGACCCGGAGCAGCCGTGGCGCGCCGAGGGCACCCCGGAAGGGCCCCGGCGGTCCGGTGGGGGAGGGCTTCGGGGCGGGAAGTGGTGGGGGCTCCTCGTCACCGCGGTGATCGTCTTCCTGCTGGCCTATCTCGGCCTGAACTACCTCGGCCAGGCCAATCAGCCGACGATCTCCTACACCGAGTTCAGCCGGCAGGTCTCCGAGGGCAATGTCGCCACGATCTACTCCAAGGGCGACGCGATCCAGGGGCAGCTGAAGACGTCCCGGAGCAATCCCGAGGGCGGTGGCCGGTACACCAAGTTCAAGACGCAGCGTCCCGCCTTCGCGGACGACCGGCTGTGGCAGAACCTGAGCGGTCATGGCGTCACGGTGACCGCCCGGCCGATGGTGCAGGAGCGCAGCTTCCTGTCCAATCTGCTGCTCTCCCTGATCCCGATCCTCGTCCTGGTCGCGGTGTGGGTGTTCTTCGCCCGTAAGCTCGGCGGCTCGCTGCCCGGCGCGGGCGGTCTGTTCGGGCGCCGGGCGCCGCCCAAGCCGGTGGGGCCCGAGCCGGAGACCCGCCGTACGACGTTCGCCGACGTGGCCGGGATCGACGAGGTCAAGGGCGAGCTGGACGACGTGGTCGACTTCCTGGAGCACCCCGACGCCTACCGCAAAATGGGCGCCAAGCTGCCCCGGGGCGTGCTGCTCGCGGGCCCGCCCGGCACCGGCAAGACACTGCTCGCGCGGGCGGTCGCGGGCGAGGCCGGGGTGCCGTTCTTCTCGGCCTCGGCGTCGGAGTTCATCGAGATGATCGTCGGCGTCGGCGCCTCCCGGGTGCGCGAGCTGTTCGCGGAGGCCCGCAAGGTGGCCCCGTCGATCATCTTCATCGACGAGATCGACACCATCGGCCGGGCGCGCGGCGGCGGTACGGCCATGAGCGGGCACGACGAGCGCGAGCAGACGCTCAACCAGATCCTCACCGAGATGGACGGGTTCTCGGGTTCGGAGGGTGTGATCGTCATCGCGGCGACCAACCGCGCCGACATCCTGGACCCGGCGCTGACCCGCCCCGGCCGCTTCGACCGGGTGGTCACGGTGGCCCCGCCGGACCGCGCGGGCCGTGAGGCGATCCTGCGGATCCACACCCGGGACGTGCCGCTGGAGCCGGACGTGGACCTGGCCCGGATGGCGCGCGCGACCCCCGGTATGACCGGCGCGGACCTGGCCAACCTCGCCAACGAGGCCGCGCTGCTCGCGGTCAAGCGCAAGCAGGAGCGGGTGACCGGCGCGGATCTCTCCGAGGCGCTGGAGAAGGTCCAGCTGGGCGCCGAGCGGACCCTGGTGATGCCGGAGGAGGACCGGCGGCGTACGGCGTACCACGAGAGCGGCCATGCGCTGCTGGGCATGCTCCAGCCGGGCGCGGACCCGGTCCGCAAGATCACCATCGTGCCGCGCGGCCGGGCGCTCGGGGTGACGATGTCCACGCCCGAGGTGGAGCGGTACGCCCATTCGGAGGAGTATCTGCGCGGTCGGATCATCGGTGCGCTGGGTGGCATGGCCGCGGAGGAGGTCGTCTACGGCGTGGTCACCACGGGCGCCGAGAGCGACCTCGAACAGGTGACGAACATCGCCCGTGCGATGGTGGCCCGCTGGGGCATGAGCGAGCGGGTCGGCCGGTTGTCCGCGCTGCCGAGCGACGCCCAGCAGGCGTACGGGCTGGCCGCCGCGCCCGGGACGCTCGATGTGATCGACACCGAGATGCGGCGGATCGTGGACGAGTGCTACGACGAGGCGCGGCACAAACTCCGGGACCACCGGGGCCAGTTGGACGCGCTGGCGCTGGCGCTCCTTGAGCACGAGACGCTGGAGGAGGCGGACGCGTACCGGATCGCCGGGATCACGCGACTGGCCAAGGACCCCGAGGAGCCGCGCTGACCGTGCCTCATGGGACGCGGGCGATCAGATAGCGGAAGACATTGGGCATCCAGACGGTGCCGTCGGCGCGGCGGTACGGATGCAGGGCCTCCGTCAATTCCTTGTCGACCTGCTTGGCGTCGGTCGCCGCGATCGCCGCGTCGAAGAGCCCGGTGGACAGCAGTCCGCGCACCGCGCTGTCCGGGTCGGCGTAGCCGAACGGGCAGGAGACCCGCCCGGAGCCGTCCGGGCGCAGCCCCGCCCGCTGGGCGGCCTCCTCCAGATCGTCCCGCCGGGCCGGGCGCCAGCCGCCGTCGCTGCGCAAAGGATCAGCCAGTTTCGCCGCGACGCGCAGCACGCCGGAGGTGGCGCAACGTTCCTGCGGACCCCAGCCGGCGAGCACCACGGCGGTGCCGGGCACGGCGCGCGGGAGCGCCTCCACGAGCAGGTCGGCGAGCGCCCGGGGGTCGCCCGAGGGGCCCCGGACCGGGTCGAGTGCGGTGATCAGGTCGTACGACTCGAAGGTCTTGGCGTCCGCCGGTGAGCCGTGCAGGAGTTCCGCGCGCGGGACGCCGCCGTTCGGCGGGAGCAGCCGTTCGCGGGCGAGGGCCAGCAGACCGGGGGAGGGGTCGGCGCCGGTGACGGTGGCGCCGCGGGCGGCCGCGAGGAGAAGGGCGAGGCCGGAGCCGCAGCGCAGGCCCAGCAGGCGGGTGTCCGGGCCCACGTCGAGCCGTTCGTACACGGCCTCGTGAAGCGGGACGAGCACGCGTTCCTGGATCTCGGCCCAGTCCCGCGCGCGTGCCCCCGCGTCCTCGTGAGCCGCGGGGGCCACGTGCGGCGGATGCCGCCGTACGAGCGAGGCTGTCATGGATAAGCGCTCCCATCCGCCGACGGTTCGCCGCTGTGTCCGGCCGTGTGTGGCCCCCGTGCCGCCCTCGCGGACGTTCCACGTATGCCAGGTAACTCCCGCCTCGCGGCCCCGTCCAGGGGTCGAGGGGGCCCGCTTGGACGGAGTGCGCCGGTGTGGCGAGAATTCACATCCCGGCAATCAGGCTGCCCTTACGGTGATCACGCCGGAGGACGGGCCGGTGCCGGGGGGCGCGGTCGCGCACGGTAACGTCGCGACCGGCACGGGCGCCGGCCGAGGTGATGCTCGGCATCCAGAGCGGCCGAATCGCCCCTTGCACAGCCGCGGGCCACCGTCGTGACAGGGCGTACCGGGCGGATCGCAGTGCCGCCTACGCACCGGCTTGTTACGAGCTGTGAGGCTTCCTCCGCACATCGGCGCACGCGCCCTCGTCAGGACGCATCAGTGCCAACTGACGGGTACGTGCAAATTATTTGGGATGCCCCGGAATAGGAACACAGCGTGCCCTCCGCTCGTTGTCATTACGTGAGCACGACACAGACACCACCTGTTCTCGCCGCAGAGCTGGCACAGGCGTGGGCCGACATTCAGCGGTACCACCCCGATCTGCCGGATCTCGCCGCGCCAGAGTCCTTGATCGGAGAGTCGTCGTCCGCGTGCGGACACGAGCTCTCCTTCGAACGACTGCTTCACGAGGCAGTCCACGGCATCGCCGCCGCGCGCGGGGTGCGCGACACCTCCCGCGCCGGTCGCTACCACAACCGACGGTTCCTCTCGATCGCCGAGGAGCTGGGCCTGGACCACCCCGAGGAACCGCATCCCAGCAGCGGCTTCTCCCTGGTCACGCTCAACCCCGAGGCGAAGCGGCGCTACCGGCCGACCATCGAGCGTCTCCAGCGCGCCCTCAAGGCGCACTCGGCGGCCACGACGGAGGACACCTCCCGCACCTTCCGGGGACCCGCCGCCCGCCATGGCTCCTCCGGTGGCGGCGTCCGCGTCAAGGCCGTCTGCGACTGCGGTCGCAACGTCCGCGTGGTCCCCTCCGTCCTCGCCCAGGCGCCCATCGTCTGCGGCGGCTGCGGCAAACCCTTCCGCATCCCGGAGATGTCGGGCGCCGCCTGACCCTCGCCCCGGCATCTCGTGGGTGCCGGACCCCACACCACGACCACACCCCGCGCCCGTCGGCACCCCAGGCCGGCGGGCGCGGCCGGGTATCCGCCCCCGGCCGAGAGCGGTCCGCCGGGTATGGCAGAATGGATGGCTGTACTCGACAGCCGCACAGGACCCCTCTCTCCTCCGGCTGACGCGTCCGTCGGGCACACGGGTACCGCAACCCCACGCGGCAACGCGCCGTGCCCCACCACGTCAAAACCAGGAGAATCCACTCCCGTGGCAGTCAAGATCAAGCTGAAGCGTCTGGGCAAGATCCGTTCGCCTCACTACCGCATCGTCGTCGCCGACTCCCGTACCCGCCGTGACGGCCGGGCCATCGAGGAGATCGGCAAGTACCACCCGACCTACAACCCGTCGGTCATCGAGGTGGACGCCGACCGCGTGGCGTACTGGCTCGGCGTCGGCGCCCAGCCGACCGAGCCCGTGCTCGCCATCCTGAAGAAGACCGGCGACTGGCAGAAGTTCAAGGGCGAGCCGGCCCCCGCGCCGCTGCTCGTCGCTGCGCCGAAGCCGGCCCGTCCGTCGTTCGAGGCCCTCGGTGGCGACGACGACGCCAAGGGTGAGGCCATCACCCAGAAGAAGAAGGCTGAGAAGAAGGACGAGGCCGCGGCTGAGTCCGAGTCGACCGAGGCCTGAGCAGCATGCTCGAAGAGGCGCTTGAGCACCTCGTGAAGGGCATCGTCGACAACCCTGACGATGTGCAGGTCGCCTCGCGCAACCTGCGCCGCGGGCGCGTGCTGGAGGTCCGGGTGCACCCCGAAGACCTCGGCAAGGTGATCGGCCGCAATGGTCGCACCGCGCGCGCTCTGCGTACCGTCGTGGGCGCCATCGGCGGTCGCGGTGTCCGCGTCGACCTGGTCGACGTGGACAACGTCCGCTGACGCTTCATCGCAACCGGCTCGGGCCGGGGAGGGCCACTCGGCCGTCCCCGGCCCGTAGTCGTATCAGCCCGCAGTCGTACGAGCAGTCGTATCGGCAGGACACGCGCAGCAGATGACAGGAGAATTGGACAGGTGCAGCTGGTAGTCGCACGGATCGGCCGGGCCCATGGCATCAAGGGCGAGGTCACCGTCGAGGTACGTACCGACGAGCCGGAGCTGAGGCTGGCCCCCGGCGCCGTACTCGCCACGGATCCCGCCGCCACGGGGCCGCTGACCATCGAGACGGGCCGCGTCCACAGCGGCCGTCTGCTCCTGCGCTTCGCGGGCGTCACCGATCGGACCGGCGCCGAGGCCCTGCGCAACACCCTCCTGATCGCCGAGGTGGACCCGGAGGAGATGCCGGAGGACGAGGACGAGTACTACGACCATCAGCTGATGGACCTGGACGTGGTCACCGTGGACGGGGTGGAGGTCGGCCGGATCACCGAGATCTCGCACCTGCCCTCGCAGGACCTGTTCATCGTGGAGCGCCCGGACGGCACCGAGGTCATGATCCCCTTCGTGGCGGAGATCGTCGCCGAGATCGACCTGGAGGAGCAGCGGGCCGTCATCACGCCCCCGCCCGGCCTGATCGACGACCGCGCCGAGATCGCCTCCAGCCGCGAGCCGGGGGAAGACGCGTAATGCGCCTGGACGTCGTCACCATCTTCCCCGAGTACCTGGATCCCCTGAACGTCTCGCTTGTCGGCAAGGCCCGGCACCGCGGACAGCTCGCCGTCCACATCCATGACCTGCGCGGATGGACGTACGACCGGCACAACACGGTCGACGACACGCCGTACGGCGGCGGCCCCGGCATGGTCATGAAGACCGAGCCCTGGGGCGACGCCCTGGACACCGTCCTGGCCGACGGCTACGAGAGCGGCGCCCACGCCCCCGCGCTGATCGTCCCCACCCCCAGCGGCCGGCCCTTCACCCAGGAACTCGCGGTGGAGCTCTCCGAGCGGCCCTGGCTGATCTTCACACCGGCGCGCTACGAGGGCATCGACCGGCGTGTCTTCGACGAGTACGCCACCCGGATGCCCGTCTACGAGGTCTCCATCGGCGATTACGTCCTGGCGGGCGGCGAGGCCGCCGTCCTGGTCGTCACGGAGGCCGTCGCCCGGCTGCTGCCCGGTGTCCTCGGCAACGCCGAGTCCCACCGCGACGACTCCTTCGCGCCCGGCGCCATGGCAAACCTCCTGGAAGGCCCCGTCTACACCAAGCCGCCCGCCTGGCGCGGCCGGGACATACCGGAGGTGCTGCTCAGCGGCCACCACGGCAGGATCGCCCGCTGGCGCCGCGACGAGGCCCTGCGCCGTACGACCCGCAACCGGCCCGATCTGATCGAGCACTGCGACCCGAAGGCGTTCGACAAGAAGGACCGCGAGATGCTGTCCATCCTGGGCTGGGAACCGGACCCGGACGGTCACTCGTACGGCCGATTTTGGCGCCGGGCCCCCGGCATGGAAGAATAGGCCGCTGCTGTGCGCTCGTCCGGTGTGCGCCCCTGCCACAGGGGGACAAGACGCCCGACCCGACGCGCGCGGCAGCTCCCTGTACATCGCCACTTCCGTTGATGACCTGTGGCATCAGCGAAGAAAGCAGACGAAATGTCTCACCTGCTCGACACCGTCGACTCCGCGTCGCTGCGCAGCGACCTCCCGTCCTTCCGCCCGGGTGACACCGTCAACGTCCACGTGCGCGTCATCGAGGGCAACCGCTCCCGTGTGCAGCAGTTCAAGGGCGTTGTGATCCGTCGCCAGGGCTCCGGTGTCCGCGAGACCTTCACGGTCCGCAAGGTCTCGTTCTCCGTCGGCGTCGAGCGCACCTTCCCGGTGCACACCCCGATCGTCGAGAAGATCGAGCTGGTCACCCGTGGTGACGTGCGCCGCGCCAAGCTGTACTACCTCCGTGAGCTGCGCGGCAAGGCCGCGAAGATCAAGGAGAAGCGCGAGAGCTGAGCGCCTCCCCGGAGTCATAGCGGGGCCGGATAACATCTCGCCCCGATGGACACCGAAGCACAGCCGACGAAACGCGACCGCACCTCCCGCCCGGATTCCCCGGGTCCGGAGGAGCGGTCGCGTTTCGCGTCGCTGACGCGGATCACCGA
Source organism: Streptomyces sp. LaBMicrA B280 (assembly GCF_049222185.1). Classification (NCBI taxonomy): domain Bacteria; kingdom Bacillati; phylum Actinomycetota; class Actinomycetes; order Kitasatosporales; family Streptomycetaceae; genus Streptomyces; species Streptomyces sp. LaBMicrA B280. Next base: position 71,905 of record NZ_JBMJCT010000008.1, read on the forward strand.
ATGGCTGCCGGGCGGCCGCGTCACCCTCACCCTCTTCGCCTGCCTGGTGTTCCTGCTCCTGCTGAGCACCTTCGTGGTGCAGCCCTTCCAGATCCCGAGCGGATCCATGGAAGAGGGCCTGCGGATCGGCGACCGCGTCCTCGTCAACAAGCTGACCTACCGCTTCGGCGCCGGGCCTGCCCGCGGAGACGTGATTGTGTTCGACGGAAGCGGGTATTTCGGGGACGGCGACTACATCAAACGCGTCGTCGGGGTGGGCGGGGACCATGTGGTCTGCTGCGACAAGCGGGGGAGGATCGAGGTGAACGGCCGCGCGGTCGACGAGTCGTCGTTCCTCTACCCCGGGGACAGCCCCTCCAGCGTGCCGTTCGACCTCGTGGTGCCCCCGGGCACCCTCTTCCTCCTCGGGGACCACCGCAGCGACTCCAGCGACTCCCGCGACCACCTCGGCTCGCCGGGCGGCGGCATGGTCCCGGTCGGCCGCGTCATCGGACGGGCCGACTGGATCGTCTGGCCCTACTCCCGCTGGACCCATCTGACCCGGCCGCCCGCCTACGCGCGCGTGCCCGCCGCGACGGGCGGCGCCCATGGGTAACCGCGGCAGGCCGCGCGCGGGCTCCGGCCCGGCCGGCCCCGCGGGCTCCGGCCCGGCCGGCCCCGGGTCGTCAGGCGCCGGCTCCCGGCGCAGCTCCGCGCCCGGTGGCGGCCGTACCCGCGCGGAACGGCGGAAACTCCAGCGCAAGGTCAAGCGCAAGCGCAGACGTTCAGCCGTCCGGGAGATCCCCCTTCTGGTGGGTGTCGCGGTGCTGATCGCGCTGGTCCTGAAGACCTTCCTCGTCCAGGCGTTCGTGATCCCGTCCGGCTCCATGGAGCAGACGATCCGCATCGGCGACCGCGTGCTGGTCGACAAGTTGACGCCCTGGTTCGGCGCCGAGCCGAAGCGCGGTGACGTCGTCGTCTTCCACGACCCGGGCGGCTGGCTGGCGGGCGAACAGGCCGCCCAGAAGCCCGACCCGGTCGTCGTCAAGCAGCTCAAGCAGGGCCTCAGCTTCATCGGGCTGCTGCCGTCCGACAACGAGAAAGACCTGATCAAGCGGGTCATCGGGGTCGGCGGCGACCACGTCAAGTGCTGTGACGCGCAAGGGCGGATCACCGTCAACGGCGTGCCGCTGTCCGAGAAGGACTACCTCTATCCGGGCAATGACCCGTCCGACATGCGCTTCGACATCACCGTCCCCAAGGGCCGGCTGTGGGTGATGGGCGATCACCGGGCCGACTCCGCGGACTCCCGCTACCACCGGGACTCCCCGTTCGGCGGAACGGTGTCGGTGAAATCGGTGGTCGGGCGGGCCATGTGGATCGGCTGGCCGATCGGCCACTGGACGCGCCTGGAGGAACCTAAAACCTTTGCAAGCGTTGCCCGCGCCGGGACGCGGACGGCTGCGGCCCCGCCCCCGTCGCATAGGGTTGACCATGAGAATCCGAACGGAATGACCCGGCTCCCGACCCCTGCGGAACTCCCGCTCGTTATGGGAGTGGTGGGCCTGCGCCGTCTGTGGCGCGGGCGGCGGCACGGAGTGAGGAGTTGGCGTGGGGGATGTGGCGGTTGGCGCACGGTCGGGTCACGACGGCGAGGAGCCCCGCGGAAACCCCGCGGCGGCGGACGACTCAGGTTCGGGCGGCGCGATGACCACCGGAAATGACGCGACGGGCGGCGACGGCACCCCGCGCGAGGGACAGGGCTTCGGCAGCGGCGGCACCGGCGACGCCACGCCACCGCCCAGGAAGCCGCGCTCCTTCTGGAAGGAGCTGCCGATCCTGATCGTGATCGCGCTGGTCCTCGCGCTGCTGATCAAGACCTTCCTGGTCCAGGCGTTCTCGATCCCCTCCGCCTCGATGGAGAACACCCTCCAGATCGGCGACCGCGTCCTGGTCGACAAGCTCACCCCGTGGTTCGGCTCCGAGCCCGAGCGCGGCGAGGTCGTCGTCTTCCACGACCCGGACGACTGGCTGGCGGGCGAGCCCGCGCCGAACCCGAACGCGGTGCAGAAGGTCCTCAGCTGGATCGGGCTGATGCCCTCCGCCAATGAGAAGGACCTGATCAAGCGTGTGATCGGGGTCGGCGGCGACACCATCGAGTGCAAGGGCACGGGCCCCCTGCTGGTCAACGGCAAGGCGCTGAACGAATCGTCGTACGTCTACGCGGGCAACACCCCGTGCAGCCAGGACGACCAGGGCGGCCAGTTCAAGGTGAAGGTCCCCAAGGGCTTCATCTGGGTGATGGGCGACCACCGGCAGAACTCCCGGGACTCGCGCTACAACCAGACCGACAAGAACCACGGCTTCGTGCCCGTCGACAAGGTCGTCGGCCGCGCCATCGTCAAGGCCTGGCCCATCAGCCACTGGGGCACCCTGCCCGTCCCGGACACCTTCGACCAGCCCGGTCTGGGCAACCAGCAGTCCTCCTCCGCCGCCTCCCTGACGGTCGCCCCCGAGGGCGTCGCCGTCGCGGCCGTCGCCCCCGTCGTGGTGTGGCGGCGCCGGCGCGCGGACCGGCTGCGCTCGGACGCCGTGCGGAAGTCGGTCAGCGGACAGCGCTGAGCCCCGCGCCGTCGCTTTCCCGGGCTGTGTGTGAAGCTCCGGGAAAGCTGTGCCCCGGGTCCTGAAAGAGGGGCTGACCTCGCTCGGTACCGACAGGTAGGGTGCGGGTCCATGGGTGGTGAGAGTACGACGCGTACGGCCCCGCGCAGCGGCGGCACCGGGACGGCGGCGAGCGGCGGCCGGCTCGGGCAGCGGCTGTCCGGAGTGGCCGTGGCCCTGGGCCTGGTGCTGTTCCTCGGCGGCTTCGGCTGGGCGGCACTGAGCTATCGGCCCTACACCGTGCCCACCAGCTCCATGACCCCCACCATCGACGCCGGCAACCGCGTGCTCGCCCAGCGCGTGGACGGCGGCGAGGTGCGCCGCGGCGATGTGGTCGTCTTCCGCGACAACAGCTGGGTCACCGGCTCCGATGTCGTCAAGCGCGTGGTCGCGGTCGGCGGCGACACCGTCTCCTGCTGCACGGACGGCAAGCTGACCGTCAACGGCAAGCAGATCGAGGAGCCGTATCTGCCCAAGGGCACCCTGGCCGAGAACCAGAACTTCGCCACCGTGACCGTCCCTCAGGGCCGGCTCTTCCTGCTCGGCGACGAACGCCAGGGCTCCCTGGACTCCACCGCCCACCTCACCGACGCGGCCAAGGGCACCGTCGCCCGCACCGCGGTCATCGCCCGGGTGGACGCCGTCGTCTTCCCGTGGAAGGGCGGGCTGAAGCGCCCCACCGGATTCGAGGCCCTGGGCGCCCTCTCGCAGCCGGGACCGCTCTCCACCATCGAGCTGCTGATCGTCATCGGCGCCGTCCTGGTTCTCGGCGGCGGCGCCTACGGCCCGATCGCCAAGCGCACCGGCCGCTCCCGGGCCCGTGCCGCCCGCGCGGAGGCGGCCGGTGTCCGCTGAGCCCGAGTGCGAACAGCCGTACGAGAGTGGCCTGCGCAAGGTGGCCCGCGTGGTGCTGCTCGACCCCCAGGACCGCATTCTCCTGCTGCACGGACATGAGCCCGACGACCCCGCCGACGACTGGTGGTTCACACCCGGCGGCGGCGTGGAGGGCGCCGAGACCCGCGAGGAGGCCGCGCTGCGGGAACTCGCCGAGGAGACCGGCATCACCGAGGTCGACCTCGGCCCGGTGCTGTGGCGGCGCCGCTGCTCCTTCCCGTTCGCGGGCCGCCGCTGGGACCAGGACGAGTGGTACTACCTGGCCCGTACGACCCGGACCGCGATCGCGGCGACGGGCCTGACGGAGCTGGAACGGCGCAGCGTCGCCGGAGCGCGCTGGTGGACGTGTCAGGAACTGACCCGGGCGCATGAGACGGTGTATCCGACCAGGCTCGCCGAGCTGCTGCGCACCCTGCTCGACGAGGGTCCCCCGGCCGGCCCCGTGACCCTCGACACGGAAATCGTCTGAGGGCCGGCGGAACTGGCGCACAATGGGTGGATCGCACGGCTGAAGGGGAACATGCCATGAGCGCCGAGGACCTCGAGAAGTACGAGACCGAGATGGAGCTGAAGCTCTACCGGGAGTACCGAGACGTCGTCGGTCTGTTCAAATACGTGATCGAGACGGAACGGCGCTTCTACCTCACCAACGACTACGAGATGCAGGTGCACTCCGTCCAGGGCGAGGTGTTCTTCGAGGTGTCGATGGCCGATGCCTGGGTCTGGGACATGTACCGGCCCGCTCGGTTCGTCAAGCAGGTCCGGGTGCTCACGTTCAAGGACGTGAACATCGAGGAGCTGAACAAGAGCGATCTGGAACTGCCGGGCGGCTGATGACCTGCGGGTTTCGCCCGCTTGCTCCATCCGGGTGACAGGGTTTTCCACAACCGCCCGGTAGCCCACCAAGATCCACTCGGTGGGGCGGGATGCGTGACGGTTGGCGCCGGAGGTGGTGCCGACATGAACGCACGAGAAGCGATCGGCAGGTACGGAGAGGATCTGGCCGCCCGGCGGCTGGCCGAGGGCGGGATGACGATCCTGGCGCGCAACTGGCGCGCCGGACGCAGCGGCGAGATCGACATCGTGGCCAGGGACGGCGAGGTCCTGGTCGTCTGCGAGGTCAAGACCCGCGCGGGCGACCGCTATGAACATCCCATGGCCGCGGTGACCCCCGAGAAGGCCGCCCGGCTGCGCGACCTCGCCGAACACTGGATCCACGCCCATGGCGGCGCCCCACCGGGCGGTGTCCGCATCGACCTGGTCGGCGTCCTCGTCCCCGGCCGCGGCGCACCCCGGGTCGAGCACGCCAGGGGGGTGGCCTGAATGGCTTTCGCCCGCACCTGCTCCGTCGCCCTCGTCGGCGTCGAGGGCGTGGTCGTCGAGGTCCAGGCCGACCTCGAACCCGGCGTCGCCGCCTTCACCCTGGTCGGCCTCCCGGACAAGAGCCTGACGGAGAGCAGGGACAGGGTGCGCGCGGCGGTGGTGAACTCCGGCGCCGAATGGCCCCAGAAGAAGCTCACGGTCGGCCTCAGCCCCGCCTCGGTGCCGAAGGCCGGCTCCGGTTTCGACCTCGCCGTGGCCTGCGCGGTGCTCGGGGCCGCCGAACGCATCGACCCCCGGGTCCTCGCCGACATCGTCATGATCGGCGAGCTGGGCCTGGACGGCCGGGTGCGCCCGGTGCGCGGCATCCTGCCCGCCGTGCTGGCCGCCGCCGACGCCGGTTACGAGCAGGTGGTCGTGCCCGAGTGCGCCGCCGCCGAGGCCGCGCTGGTCCCCGGCGTCTCGGTGCTCGGCGTCCGCAGTCTGCGCCAGCTCATCGCGGTACTGGCCGAGGAACCCGTGCCCGAGGAGGAGCCCCACGAACTGGGCCGCCCCGACCCGCTGCTGGCCGGGCTGCGGATGCCGGGCACCGGCGCCGCCACCGGCATGCACAGCCTCGGCGCGGCCCAGCACGACTCCGAGCACGACCTCGCGGACGTCGTCGGCCAGACCTCGGCCCGTACGGCCGTGGAGGTGGCCGCCGCCGGGGGACACCATCTGTTCCTCGAAGGGCCGCCGGGAGCGGGCAAGACGATGCTGGCCGAACGCCTGCCCGCCGTGCTGCCGAGACTCACCAGGGAGGAGTCCCTGGAGGTCACCGCGGTGCACTCGGTGGCAGGGCTGCTGCCACCGGGCAGGCCGCTGATCGACATCGCCCCCTACTGCGCCCCGCACCACTCGGCGACGATGCAGTCGCTCGTGGGCGGCGGCCCCGGCATCGCGCGACCGGGGGCGGTGTCCCTCGCCCATCGCGGTGTGCTGTTCCTGGACGAGGCGCCCGAGTTCCACAGCCAGACCCTGGACGCCCTGCGGCAGCCCCTGGAGTCCGGGCATGTCGTGATCGCGCGCAGCGCGGGAGTGGTCCGCTTTCCTTCGCGCTTCCTGATGGTGCTGGCCGCCAACCCCTGCCCCTGCGGCCGCTTCTCCCAGCGCGACGCCCTGTGCGAGTGCCCGCCCTCGGTGATCCGCCGCTACCAGGCCCGGCTCTCCGGACCCCTTCTGGACCGGGTGGACCTGCGCGTCGAGGTCGATCCGCTCACCCGGGCCCAGCTCACCGCGCCGGGCGCCCGAGGAGAGTCCACGGCGACCGTCGCGGACCGGGTCCGGGCGGCCAGGGAGCGTACGGCCGCCCGCCTCGCCGGAACACCCTGGCGCACCAACGGCGAGGTGCCCGGCAGAGAGCTGCGCGGCCGGTTCCAGGCCGTCAGCGGCGCGATGGACGAGGCCGAGCGCAATCTGGAGCGGGGCGTGCTCACCGCTCGCGGCATCGACCGGGTGCTGCGCGTCGCCTGGACGGTCGCCGACCTCGTCGGGCACGACCGGCCCGGCGCGACCGACGTCGCCCTCGCCCTGCATCTGCGCACCGGCGTCCCCCGCGGGGTCCCGATGGCCATCGGCGCGCTGACATGAACGGTGCTGCTCCCGAACCCGGCCGGTCGACCCAGGGACCGGCCGAGAAGGGGCCACCGACTCCTGGCCCTGGAGGTGACCGGATCGAGGCCGGTCCTGGTGCGGCCGAGGCACGCGGCTCCGGGACGGGGCGTAGTCAGACCGCCTTCCCGGGCCGCGGGTCGGCCGGGGCCGCTCGGCCGGTCCCTGATCCCACCGTGGACGAGGACACACTCGGCCGGATCTTCCTGGGGCGGGTGATCGAGCCCGGGGACGAGGTCGGGGGGCGTTGGGTGAGGGAGTTCGGGGTGAGGGAGGTGATGCGGCGGGTCAGGGACGGGGGTGAGGCGCTGCCGGGGGTCAGCGAGGTGCGGTGGGCCGGGCTGGTGGCGCGCGGCGCGCGGGCCGAGCCGAAGCGGGATCTCGCGCAGGCGCGGGCCGCGGGCGCCCGGTTCGTCGCGCCGGGGGACCCCGAGTGGCCGAGCCAGCTGGACGATCTCGCGGACGCCCGCCCCCTCGGGCTCTGGGTCCGCGGGGGCCCCAGCCTGCGCCTGTGGGCCCTGCGCTCCGTCGCCGTGGTCGGCGCCCGCGCCTGCACCGAGTACGGCGCCCACGTCGCCGCCACCCTCGCCGCCGGCCTCGCGGAGCGCGGCTGGGTCGTCGTCTCCGGCGGCGCCTACGGCATCGACGCCGCCGCCCATCGCGGCGCCCTCGCCGCCGGTGGAGCCACCGTCGCCGTCCTGGCCGGTGGCGTCGACCGGCCCTACCCCCGCGGCCACACCAACCTGATCGAACGGATCGCGCAACAGGGCCTGGTGATCGGCGAGCTGCCCCCGGGCGACCACCCGACCCCGAGCCGCTTCATCCTGCGCAACCGCGTCATCGCCGCCCTGACCAGGGGCACCGTCGTCGTGGAGGCCGCCTGCCGCAGCGGCTCGCTGGCCACCGCGCGGGCCGCGCAGCGCCTGGGCAGACACACCATGGGCGTACCGGGCCCGGTCACCAGCGCGCTCTGCGCCGGGGTGCACGAACTGCTGCGCGGCGAGGCCACCCTGGTCACCGACGCCGCCGAGGTGGCCGAACTCGTCGGCGACATGGGTGACCTGGCCCCGCCCCGCAGGGGTCCGGTGCTGCCCCGCGACCTGCTGACCCCGGCCGCCAGGACCGTCCTCGCCGCGCTCCCCGGCGACCGCGCGTCCCTGGCCGGGGAGATCGCCGCGGCCGCCCGCACCACCCCGGACGAGGCGATCGCGAGACTGTACGAACTCCGAGCGCTTGGTTACGTCGAACGACACGGCGATGGCTGGAAGTTGACACGCCAGGCGGTGATCTCGGCCCGCACGGGTCGCCCCCCGTGCTGACCGAGCGTGTTCGGCCGTCCGGGGGAACACCCGACGCCCTTGGGGTTTCCCGGAGTTGGCGCCCATCGGCCATCACACAGAGCGAGCTGCGCAAGGTGATGCCGAAGGGGCCTCCGGGACCCGCGCAGGGGTGGCGCCTCGCCGTTCGCGCACCGCGACTCCCCAGTCACGCTACGCTCACGAAGACGTCTCCACAGACCACCCAACTCGACATCAGACCGACACCTCACCCAGGCGGCCCCCTTTCGACCCATGACCTCCCCGCACCGCACACACGGTCACGGCACTTGACGGCACTTCACGGCAGAACGGCACAAGGCGACGAATGCCCCAGCACACCTCCGGGTCCGACCGGGCGGCGATCCCCCCAGCCGCCCGCGACGGTGGCAGCGTGCGGCCGCCCGCTCCCTCGACGCTCGACGAGCTGTGGCGGTCGTACAAGGCGACGGGGGACGAACGGCTGCGGGAGCAGCTGATCCTGCACTACTCGCCGCTCGTGAAATACGTGGCGGGGCGGGTGAGCGTCGGCCTGCCGCCCAATGTGGAGCAGGCCGACTTCGTCTCCTCCGGGGTGTTCGGGCTGATCGACGCGATCGAGAAGTTCGACATCGACCGGGAGATCAAGTTCGAGACGTACGCGATCACCCGGATCCGCGGCGCCATGATCGACGAGCTGCGGGCGCTGGACTGGATCCCGCGCTCGGTGCGGCAGAAGGCGCGCAATGTCGAGCGCGCCTACGCCACCCTGGAGGCCCGGCTGCGGCGCACCCCGAGCGAGAGCGAGGTGGCCGCGGAGCTGGGCATGGAGGTGGACGAACTGCACGCCGTCTTCAGCCAGTTGTCGCTCGCCAACGTGGTCGCCCTGGAGGAGCTGCTGCATGTCGGCGGCGAGGGCGGGGACCGGCTCAGCCTCATGGACACGCTGGAGGACACCGCCGCGGACAACCCCGTGGAGGTGGCCGAGGACCGGGAGCTGCGGAGGTTCCTCGCGCGGGCCATCAACACGCTGCCCGACCGGGAGAAGACCGTCGTCACGCTCTACTACTACGAGGGCCTCACGCTCGCCGAGATCGGCAATGTCCTCGGGGTCACCGAGAGCCGGGTCAGCCAGATCCACACCAAGTCGGTGCTCCAGCTGCGGGCCAAGCTGGCGAGCTTTGGACGCTGAGCGGACGCCGGTTCGCGAGGGCGCGTCCTAAAGTGGTCGACGTGCCAAGGATTCGAGCGGCCTCCGTGGCCGAGCACCGGTCGATGCAGCGAGCCGCCCTGCTGGACGCGGCTCGTTCCCTGTTGTCCGAGGGCGGGACGGAAGCGCTGACCTTCCCCGCGCTGGCCGAGCGCACGGGGCTCGCGCGCTCCTCGGTGTACGAGTACTTCCGGTCCCGGGCGGCCGTGGTCGAGGAGCTGTGCGAGGTCGACTTCCCGCTGTGGGCGGCGGAGGTGGCCGCGGCCATGGAGCGCGCGGACTCACCCGAGGGGAAGGTGGCGGCGTACGTCCGCCGGCAGCTGGCCCTCGTCGGGGACCGGCGGCACCGTGCGGTCGTGGCGATCTCCGCGAGCGAGCTGGACGCCGGGGCCCGGGAGAAGATCAGGGCGGCGCACGGCGAGCTGGTCGCGATGATCGTCGAGGCGCTGGGAGAGCTGGGGCAGGCGCAGCCGCGGCTGGCGGCGATGCTGCTCCAGGGCGTCGTGGACGCGGCGGTCCGGCGGATCGAGATCGGTGCGGAGGACCCGGCGGCGGTGACGGAGGCCGCGGTCAGGATGGCGCTTCGGGGCGTACAGGGCTGAGCGCCCTGGAGTCAGCCGGTGAGCACCGGCAGCAGTCTCGACGGCCCCCGCCCCAGCAGCCACGGCGGCAGCAGGGACAAGGGGTTCAGATAGGTCCCGCCGCGCAGCAGACCCCAGTGCACACAGGCCGTGGCCCCGCAGTGCGCACCCGTCGCCACCACCACCCCGACCACGTCGCCCGCCCCCACCTCCGCCCCCTCCGCCACCGAGGGGCTCACCGGTTCGTACGTCGTGCGCAGCCCCGTCCCCGCCAGCTCCACCGTCACCACTCCGCGCCCGGCCACCCGGCCCGCGAAGGCCACCCGGCCCGCCGCCACCGCCCGTACCGGGCTCCCGGGCGCGGCCGCCAGATCCACGCCCCGGTGCCCGGGCCCGTACGGTGTCGCCGGTGGCTCCCAGCCGCGCAGGACCGACGGCCGTACACCCACCGGCCAGACCCGGGCGATCGCGGGCACTGCGACATCGGCCCCGGCCTCGGTCCCGGTCCCAGCCCTGGCCCCGGCCGACTCCGAAGCCACGCCCGCAGCCGGAGCCGGAGCCGAAGACCCCGCCCGGGAGGGTCCCGGCCCCGCCGCCCCCGCCCACGCCCGACTCCCGAACGCGAGCCCGTACCCGATCAGCGTCAAGGCCGTCACCAGGACCGCCCAGCCCACCCCGCACCACACACGTCGTCGCATGCCCCCACCGTCCCGCACCCCACCGCCCCGGCCTCCTCACCTGTGGGCTACTCCCCGGTTGTGGACAGCTGCGTCACCCGGTGGCCCGGCGGTCCCGTACACTTCTTCTGGCGATCCGGGTCACCGGGTCGACTTCGCACGCCCCGGTACGGCATCCGGAAACGGTCCGTACCAAGCGCCTCTCGGTCCTTCGCGGCACGGCGCACGCGGGCGTCAGGCGCGACCGCCGTCCGGCGGACGCGGCACAACCGAGAAACTCAAGGAGATGGCCATGGCCGTCGTCACGATGCGGGAGCTGCTGGAGAGCGGCGTCCACTTCGGTCACCAGACCCGTCGCTGGAACCCGAAGATGAAGCGCTTCATCTTCACCGAGCGCAACGGCATCTACATCATCGACCTGCTCCAGTCGCTGTCGTACATCGACCGCGCCTACGAGTTCGTCAAGGAGACCGTCGCCCACGGCGGCACGGTCATGTTCGTCGGCACGAAGAAGCAGGCGCAGGAGGCCATCGCCGAGCAGGCCACCCGCGTCGGCATGCCCTTCGTCAACCAGCGCTGGCTGGGCGGCATGCTCACCAACTTCTCGACCGTCTACAAGCGTCTGCAGCGCCTCAAGGAGCTTGAGCAGATCGACTTCGAGGACGTCGCGGCCTCCGGTCTGACCAAGAAGGAGCTGCTGGTCCTCTCCCGCGAGAAGGCCAAGCTGGAGAAGACCCTCGGCGGTATCCGCGAGATGCAGAAGGTGCCCAGCGCCGTCTGGATCGTGGACACCAAGAAGGAGCACATCGCCGTTGGTGAGGCCCGGAAGCTGAACATCCCGGTCGTCGCGATCCTCGACACCAACTGCGACCCCGACGAGGTCGACTACAAGATCCCGGGCAACGACGACGCGATCCGCTCCGTCACCCTGCTCACCCGCGTGATCGCCGACGCCGTCGCCGAGGGCCTCATCTCCCGCTCGCGCGTCGCCACCGGTGACAAGGGCGAGAAGGCCGCGTCCGAGCCGCTCGCCGAGTGGGAGCGCGACCTGCTCGAGGGTGAGAAGAAGGACGAGGCTCCGGCTGCCGAGGCCCCCGCCGCCGAGGCCACCGAGGCTCCGGCCGCCGAGGCTCCGGCCGCTGAGGCCACCGAGGCTCCCGCCGCCGAGGCCGCTCCGGCCGAGGAGAAGGCCGCCGAGGGCGAGCAGGCCTGATCCGCCGCGTCAGCGTTTGACAGTGGGGGCGGCGACATCAACTCCGCCCCCGCTGTTCACCCATAGGTCGGTACGACATATGCGCTCTGCGACTACATGTGGATCGCAAACCGTGCGGATCTGAAGATCTCCCAGACTTCGAGAAAGACTCACTGACTCATGGCGAACTACACCGCCGCCGACGTCAAGAAGCTCCGTGAGCTCACGGGCGCCGGCATGATGGACTGCAAGAAGGCGCTGGACGAGGCCGAGGGCAACGTCGACAAGGCCGTCGAGGCGCTGCGCATCAAGGGCCAGAAGGGCGTCGCCAAGCGCGAGGGCCGCTCCGCCGAGAACGGCGCCGTGGTCTCCATCATCGCCGACGACAACTCCTCCGGCGTCCTGGTCGAGCTGAAGTGCGAGACGGACTTCGTCGCCAAGGGTGACAAGTTCCAGGCCGTGGCCAAGACCATCGCCGAGCACGTCGCCAAGACCTCCCCGGCCGACCTCGAGGCCCTGCTCGCCTCGGAGATCGAGGCCGGCAAGACCGTCCAGGCGTTCGTGGACGAGGCCAACGCCAACCTCGGTGAGAAGATCGTCCTGGACCGCTTCGCGCAGTTCTCCGACGGCTACGTCACCGCCTACATGCACCGCACCATGCCCGACCTGCCCCCGCAGATCGGTGTCCTGGTCGAGCTGGACAAGCCGAACGCCGACGTCGCCAAGGGCATCGCCCAGCACATCGCCGCGTTCGCGCCGAAGTACCTGGCCAAGGAGGACATCCCGGCCGAGGTCGTCGAGTCCGAGCGTCGCATCGCCGAGGAGACGACCCGCGCCGAGGGCAAGCCCGAGGCCGCGATCGCCAAGATCGTCGAGGGTCGCGTCAACGGCTTCTTCAAGGACGCCACCCTGCTTGGCCAGCCGTACGCGCTGGACAACAAGAAGTCGGTCCAGAAGGTGCTGGACGAGGCCGGTGTCACCCTGAAGCGCTTCACGCGCATCAAGGTCGGCATCTGAGTCCGTACCGCGATCGACGCGCGACCCGCGGAGAAATCCCGATAGGGTCGACAGCAGTCGTCCGCGACCACCGCCACACCCGGGTGTGGGGCGGACGGCAGCAGATCTGACGAGGAGGCCATTGCCGAGTATGGGAGCGAATAGCGACCCCACCGGCAATGGCCTTCTTCGTATGTGCAACACGTGAAAGAGGCGGGATCTCCCATGACCGACAAGGCCCAGAAGAGCGACGACGGCAAAGTACGCGGCCGGTTTCTGCTGAAGCTGTCCGGAGAGGCGTTCTCCGGTGGCGGCGGCCTGGGTGTCGACCCGGACGTGGTGCACAAGATCGCTCGCGAGATCGCGGCCGTCGTACGGGACGGCGCGCAGGTCGCGGTCGTCATCGGCGGCGGCAACTTCTTCCGCGGCGCCGAACTCCAGCAGCGCGGCATGGACCGTGCCCGCTCCGACTACATGGGCATGCTCGGCACCGTGATGAACTGCCTCGCCCTCCAGGACTTCCTGGAGAAGGAGGGCATCGACAGCCGGGTGCAGACCGCCATCACCATGGGCCAGGTCGCCGAGCCGTACATCCCGCTGCGCGCCGTGCGCCACCTGGAGAAGGGCCGCGTGGTCATCTTCGGCGCCGGTATGGGCATGCCCTACTTCTCCACCGACACCACCGCCGCCCAGCGCGCCCTGGAGATCGACGCCGAGGCGCTGCTCATGGGCAAGAACGGGGTGGACGGGGTCTACGACTCCGACCCCAAGACCAACCCCGACGCCGTCAAGTTCGACGCCCTCGGCTACGGCGAGGTCATCACCCGGGACCTGAAGGTCGCCGACGCCACCGCCATCACGCTGTGCCGCGACAACAAGCTCCCGATCCTCGTCTTCGAGCTTCTCGCGGAGGGCAATATCGCCCGTGCCGTCAAGGGTGAGAAGATCGGCACGCTGGTGGGTGACCACGGCAGCCGGAACTGACCGGCACGCCCCCGTCGCCCGGGTACGACACCTGTCCGAGGGACGGACGGGACGCGCCTCGGCCGGGGGATGGACAATGTCCTGCCGGTCGGGAACCGTGCAGGAAGAAGACGCGACGCAGCCGGCCGGCGAACCGCTGAGGAACCGCAGCCGGGCCTTACTCAAGACACGCAGGAGCAAGTGGTGATCGAAGAGACCCTCCTCGAAGCCGAGGAGAAGATGGAGAAGGCCGTCGTGGTCGCCAAGGAGGACTTCGCCGCGATCCGCACCGGCCGTGCGCACCCGGCGATGTTCAACAAGATCGTGGCCGACTACTACGGTGCCCTGACGCCGATCAACCAGCTGGCCTCGTTCTCCGTGCCGGAGCCGCGGATGGCGGTCGTCACGCCGTTCGACAAGAGCGCGCTGCGCAACATCGAGCAGGCGATTCGCGACTCCGACCTGGGCGTCAACCCCAGCAATGACGGCAACATCATCCGGGTGGTGTTCCCCGAGCTGACCGAGGAGCGCCGTCGCGACTACATCAAGGTCGCCAAGGGCAAGGCCGAGGACTCCAAGGTCTCCATCCGTTCCGTGCGCCGCAAGGCCAAGGACGCCATCGACAAGATGATCAAGGATGGCGAGACCGGCGAGGACGAGGGCCGCCGTGCGGAGAAGGAGCTGGACGACCTGACGTCGAAGTACGTCGCTCAGGTGGACGAGCTCCTCAAGCACAAGGAAGCGGAGCTGCTCGAAGTCTGATGAGCGACTCTTCCTGGGGGGCGCCGCCACCGGCGGGGCAGACCGGCTACTGGGGGCCCACCGAGGGTGGGCCCGCCCAGGGCGGGGACGCCCCGGCGGGTCCCGCGTACGACGCGCCCGCGGCGCAGCAGACGCGCCCCATGCCCATCGTGCCCGATGTACCCGCGTATGGCGGAGACCAGGACGACACCCGGGGGGCTGCTCGGCTGAGCGGCCCCTTGTTCCGGGACGAGCCCCAGCCGCAGTACGGGACACCGCCGCGGTACGGCACCGAGCCCCCCTACGGGGAGCGGTCGCCGTACGAGCGGGGGCCTGGCCACGGCACCCCGCATCCGCCCATGGGTTCGGGACCGTACGACCCCTACGGGACCCAGTCCCCTACGGGGGCGCCGCCGTCGTACGAGCAGCCGCCGCAGCAGCCGTTCGAGCAGCGGCCGCCGTACGGACAGCAGCAGCCCTACGGGTCGCAGCCGCAGCCCCCGTACGGGACGCCCCAGCCGACCCCGGCTCCGACCCCGAGCCCGAGCCCGAGCCCGAGCCAGAATCCGGTACCCATGCCCGACGCCCCGCAGCCGACGCCGGCGCCGCAGAAGAAGAGCGCGGGCCGCGACCTCAGCGCGGCCATAGGCGTCGGCGTGGGCCTCGGCGTGGTGATCATCGCGTCGCTGTTCATCGTCAAGGCCGTGTTCGTCGGTGTGATCGCGGTCGCCGTCGTCGTCGGCCTGTGGGAGCTGACCAGCAGGCTCCAGGAGCGCAAGGAGATCAAGGCGCCGCTCGTGCCGCTCGCGGTCGGTGGCGCGGCGATGGTGGTCGCCGGCTATGTGCGCGGCGCCGAGGGCGCCTGGGTCGCCATGGCCCTCACCGCGCTCGCGGTGCTGGTCTGGCGGATGACGGAGCCACCGGAGGGCTACCTCAAGGACGTCACGGCCGGTGTCTTCGCGGCGTTCTACGTGCCCTTCCTGGCCACCTTCGTCGCCCTGATGCTCACCGCGGACGACGGTCCCTGGCGGGTCCTGACCTTCCTGCTGCTCACCGTCGTCAGCGACACCGGCGCCTATGCCGTCGGCTGGCGCTTCGGCAAGCACAAGCTCGCCCCCCGGATCAGCCCCGGCAAGACCCGTGAGGGCCTGTTCGGCGCGGTGTCGTTCGCGATGGTCGTGGGCGCGCTGTGCATGCAGTTCCTGATCGACGGCGGCCACTGGTGGCAGGGCCTGCTGCTGGGCCTCGCGGTCGCGGCCAGCGCCACCCTGGGCGACCTCGGCGAGTCCATGATCAAGCGGGACCTGGGCATCAAGGACATGGGCACCCTGCTCCCCGGGCACGGCGGCATCATGGACCGCCTGGACTCCCTGCTGCCCACGGCGCCGGTGGTCTGGCTCCTGCTGGTGCTCTTCGTCGGCTCCACCTGACGAAACCCGGTGGCGCGCGCGAAACCCGGTGGCGCGCGTCGTCACGTCCGTACGACGACGGGCCCCCGTCCTGGTTCCCCAGGGCCGGGGCCCGTCGTCGTACGGCCGTCCGCTCACCCGGCACCCCAGGGATCACCCGGTCCCCCCAGGGCCTCGTCCCTGACGCGCGGGCGCTCACGTTTGGCCACACGATGGTGACAAAGAGCGGCCCCTGGCGTGGCCCCTGGTAGGGAGAGCGAGAGATGCCCGAAGTCACCACTCCGTACGCGACCGGCACCCCGTGCTGGGTCGACCTGATGGCCTCGGACCAGCAGGCCGCGCTGGACTTCTACCGCGACCTGCTGGGCTGGCAGGGTCAGCCGGGACCGGCCGAGTTCGGCGGCTACACGGTCTGCGAGCTGCACGGCAAGGCCGTGGCGGGGCTCGGCCCCAAGCCCCAGGACATGCCGGAGCCGCCACCCACCGTCTGGACCAGCTATCTGGCGTCCACCGACGCCCAGGCCACCCAGGACGCGATCGTCTCGGCGGGCGGCACCCTGCTGGTCCCGGTGATGGACGTCGGCAGCCTCGGCCGCATGCTGATCGCCGCCGACCCGCAGGGCGCCGTCTTCGGTGTCTGGCAGCCCGGCGAGTTCTCCGGCGCCCAGGTGGTCAACGAGGCCGGCGCGCTGACCTGGAACGAGCTGCACACCAGCGACGTGCCCGGGGCCACCGGCTTCTACGGCGAGGCGTTCGGCATCGAGATCGAGCCCATGGAGGGCGCGGACTCCTACTGGGCGCTGCTGGTCGGCGGCCGCGCGGTCGGCGGCGTCACCCAGCTCGCCGACGACCCGCCCGGCACCCCGGCCCACTGGCTCAGCTACTTCGCGGTCGACGACGTCGACTCCACCGTGGACGCCCTGGTCAGAAGCGGCGGCACGGTCCTGGCCCCGCCCTTCGACATGATGGCCGGCCGGATGACCGTGGTCGCCGACCCCCAGGGCGCCCCCTTCGCGATGATCAAGCCCGCCCCGATGTAGACGGCGGATGCGGACGGGGGGACCGGGGCGAGCGCATGCCGCGGGTCACTCCAATGGATCTGCGACACTGGTACCACCATGCCCAAGCCCGGAGAACTCACCTTTGTCGCGCCGCGCGGAGCCAAGCAGCCGCCGCGGCATCTCGCCGATCTCTCGCCCGCCGAGCGCAAGGAAGCGGTGGCCGGGATCGGTGAGAAGCCGTTCCGTGCCAAGCAGCTGTCCCAGCACTACTTCGCGCGGTACGCGCACGACCCGGAGCTGTGGACCGACATCCCGGCCGGCTCCCGGGAGAAGCTGCGCGAGGCGCTGTTCCCGGAGCTGATGACGGTCGTCCGGCATCTGTCGACGGATGAGGGCACCACCCGCAAGACGCTGTGGAAGCTGTTCGACGGCACCCTCGTGGAGTCCGTGCTGATGCGGTACCCGGACCGGGTCACCATGTGCATCAGCTCACAGGCGGGCTGCGGGATGAACTGCCCGTTCTGCGCGACCGGGCAGGCCGGCCTGGACCGCAATCTGTCCACCGCGGAGATCGTCCACCAGATCGTGGACGGCATGCGGGCGCTGCGCGACGGCGAGGTGCCGGGCGGCCCGGCGCGGCTGTCGAACATCGTGTTCATGGGCATGGGCGAGCCGCTCGCCAACTACAAGCGGGTCGTCGGCGCCATCCGCGCGCTCACCGACCCGGCGCCGGACGGCCTCGGTCTCTCCCAGCGCGGTATCACCGTCTCCACCGTCGGGCTGGTGCCGGCCATCCACCGGTTCTCCGACGAGGGCTTCAAGTGCCGCCTGGCGATCTCGCTGCACGCCCCGGACGACGAGCTGCGCGACACCCTCGTCCCCGTGAACACGCGGTGGAAGGTGCGCGAGGTGCTGGACGCCGGGTTCGAGTACGCCGAGAAGAGCGGGCGCCGGCTGTCGATCGAGTACGCCCTCATCCGTGACATCAACGACCAGGCGTGGCGCGGCGACCGGCTCGGCCGGCTGCTGCGCGGCAGGCCCGTGCACGTCAACCTCATTCCGCTGAACCCGACGCCGGGCTCCAAGTGGACGGCCTCGCGGCCCGAGGACGAGAAGGCGTTCGTGGAGGCGATCGCCGCCCATGGTGTGCCGGTGACGATCCGGGACACCCGTGGGCAGGAGATCGACGGAGCCTGTGGTCAGCTCGCCGCCACCGAGCGGTAGTCTGGGCCCGCCGTTGAAATAGTCGAAACATCTTCATATTCCGACAGGGGAGCGCCACAGCGCTGAGAGTGCGGCATCAGGCCGCAGACCCTCTGAACCTCGCCCAGGTCATTCTGGGTAGGAAGTTCGGTCACTACTCAAGCTGTTGAGCCCTGTCCGGATCCTCCGGACAGGGCCGCGTTCTTCCTGGTCAACCCCAGGAGGACAACCAAGTGCACAACAAGACCTTCGTGGTCGCGGCGGTCGGGCTCGGCCTGGTCGCGCTGTCCGCGTGCGGCTCGACCCAGGGCCAGGACAAGGCGGACGGCAAGACCGTCACGCTCGTCAGCCATGACTCCTGGGCCGTCTCCAAGAGCGTGCTCGCGGACTTCGAGAAGCGCTCCGGGTACAAGGTCCGCGTCCTCAAGGACGGCGACGCCGGACAGGCCGTCAACAAGGCCATCCTGACCAAGGACAACCCGCAGGGCGACGTCCTCTTCGGCGTCGACAACACCCTGCTCTCGCGCGCCCTCGACAACGGGCTGTTCCAGCCGTACACCGCCAAGGGCCTGGACAAGGTCGGCGCCCAGTACCAGCTCGACGGCAAGCACCGCGTCACGCCCGTCGACCACGGCGACATCTGCGTCAACTACGACAAGGCGTACTTCAGCAAGCACCACCTCGCGCCGCCGCAGTCCTACGCCGACCTCGCCAAGCCCGCGTACAAGAACCTCCTGGTCACCGAGAACGCGGCCACCGCCTCGCCCGGCCTCGGCTTCCTGCTGGGCAGCGCCGCGCGGTTCGGGGACAACGGCTGGCAGGACTACTGGAAGAAGCTCAAGGCCAACGGCGTCAAGGTCGTCGACGGCTGGGAGCAGGCCTACTACCAGGAGTTCTCCGGCTCCTCGGAGGGCAAGAAGGCCGGCGGCGACCGGCCGCTCGTCGTGTCGTACGCCTCCTCCCCGCCCGCCGAGGTGATCTACGCCAAGAAGCGCCCCGCCACCGCACCCACCGGCGTGGCGACCGGCACCTGCTTCCGGCAGATCGAGTTCGCCGGGCTGCTGAGCAACGCGCAGAACCCCAAGGGCGCCAAGGCGTTCCTCGACTTCCTGGTCTCCAAGGAGTTCCAGGAGGACATGCCGCTGAACATGTACGTCTACCCGGTGGTCGCCGGCGCCCAGGTGCCCGCGGACTTCACGAAGTACGGTCCGGCCGCCCGGCACCCCGAGACGATGGCCCCCGAGAAGATCGCCGCCAACCGTGATCAGTGGGTCAAGACGTGGACGTCAC
This sequence comes from Streptomyces sp. LaBMicrA B280, assembly GCF_049222185.1. NCBI lineage: Bacteria > Bacillati > Actinomycetota > Actinomycetes > Kitasatosporales > Streptomycetaceae > Streptomyces > Streptomyces sp. LaBMicrA B280. The sequence goes on from NZ_JBMJCT010000008.1 coordinate 90,967, forward strand.
TCGTACTCAAGTGACCGCCCGCGCGCGCACCCGGCGCGGGAGCGCGGCGCGGCTGGGGCTGATGGCCCTGCCCGTCGCGTTCTTCGCGCTGTTCTTCGCCTGGCCCGTCGCCGCGATCGTGGCCCGCGGCCTGAAGACCGGCGGCGGCTGGCAGCTCGGGCGGATCGCGGACGTGGTCAGCCAGCCGGACATCCGGCATGTGCTGTGGTTCACCACCTGGCAGGCGCTCGCCTCCACCGCGCTCACCCTGCTGCTCGCGCTGCCCGCCGCGTTCGTCTTCGCCCGCCTCGACTTCCCCGGCAAACAGGTGCTGCGGGCCGTGGTCACCGTCCCGTTCGTGCTGCCCACCGTCGTCGCCGGCAGCGCCTTCCTCGCGCTCGTCGGCCACGGCGGACTGCTCGACCAGCTGTGGGGCGTACGCCTGGACACCACCGTGTGGGCGATCCTGCTCGCGCACGTCTTCTTCAACTACGCGGTGGTCGTACGGACCGTGGGCGGACTGTGGGCCCAGCTCGATGTGCGCCAGGAGGAGGCCGCGCGGATGCTCGGCGCCTCACCGTTCGCCGCCTGGCGGAAGGTGACCCTGCCCGCCCTCGCGCCCGCCGTGGCCGCCGCCGCGCTGATGGTGTTCCTGTTCACCTTCACCTCCTTCGGCGTCGTCCAGATCCTCGGCGGCCCCACCTTCTCCACCCTCGAAGTGGAGATCTACCGGCAGACCTCCGAGGTCTTCGACCTGACCACGGCCGCCGTCCTCACCCTCGTCCAGTTCGCCGCCGTCGGCGCGATCCTCGGCGTGCACGCCTGGACGGTACGACGCCGGGAGAGCGCCCTGCGCCTGGTCGACCCCCGGCTCACCGCGCGCCGGCCGCGCGGCGCCGGGCAGCGGGCCCTGCTCGCGGGCGTCCTCGCCACCGTGGCGCTGCTCCTGGTGCTGCCGCTCGCCGTCCTCGTCCGCCGCTCCCTGGACGCCCCCGGCTTCGGCTACTACCGGGCACTGACCCGCACCGACGGCGGTACGTTCCTGGTGGCGCCGGTGCACGCGGTGTGGACCTCGCTCCAGTACGCCGTCGCCGCCACCGCCATCGCCGTGCTGATCGGTGGCCTCGCCGCCGCCGCGCTGGCCCGCCGGGACGCGGGCCGTCTGGTACGGGGCTTCGACGCGCTGCTGATGCTGCCGCTCGGGGTGTCCGCCGTGACCGTCGGCTTCGGCTTCCTGATCGCCCTCGACAAGCCGCCGCTGGACCTGCGCCAGTCCTGGATCCTGGTGCCGCTCGCCCAGGCCCTGGTCGGCGCCCCGTTCGTGGTCCGCACCATGCTGCCGGTGCTGCGCGCCGTCGACACCCGGCTGCGGGAGGCCGCGGCCGTGCTCGGGGCCTCGCCCTGGCGGGTGTGGCGGGAGATCGATCTCCCGCTGGTGCGGCGGGCGTTGCTGGTCGCGGCCGGGTTCGCGTTCGCCGTCTCGCTCGGCGAGTTCGGCGCGACCGTGTTCATCGCCCGGCCCGACAACCCGACCCTGCCGGTCGCCGTGGCCCGGCTGCTCAGCCGCCCCGGCGATCTCAACTACGGCCAGGCGATGGCCCTTTCGACCATTCTGATGGTGGTGTGCGCCGCCGCCCTGCTCCTCCTGGAACGGCTGCGGACGGACCGGACAGGGGAGTTCTGATGCTGAGCCTTCAGGGCGCGACCGTGCGCTTCGGCGGGCGGCCCGTGCTGGACGCGGTGGACCTGGAGGTCGCCGAGCACGAGGTGGTGTGCGTGCTCGGGCCCAGCGGCAGCGGCAAGTCCACCCTGCTGCGGGCGGTCGCCGGGCTCCAGCCCCTGGACGCCGGGCGGGTGTCGCTCGCCGGGCGGGACCAGGGCGGGGTGCCCGCGCATCAGCGCGGGGTCGGCCTGATGTTCCAGGACCACCAGCTCTTCCCGCAGCGCGACGCCGGTGCCAATGTGGCGTTCGGGCTGCGGATGCACGGCGTGGCGAAGGACGAACGGGACGCCCGGGTGGGCGAGTTGCTGGAACTGGTCGGGCTGCCGGGCGCGGCCCGCCGGGCGGTGGCCGCGCTGTCCGGCGGCGAGCAGCAGCGCGTCGCCCTCGCCCGTGCGCTCGCCCCCCGGCCCCGGCTGCTGATGCTGGACGAACCCCTCGGCCAGCTCGACCGCTCGCTGCGCGAACGCCTCGTGGTCGAACTCCGCGAACTCTTCGGGCGGTTGGGTACGACCGTGCTCGCCGTCACCCATGATCAGGGCGAGGCGTTCGCGCTGGCCGACCGGGTGGTGGTGATGCGGGACGGCCGGATCGCCCAGTCCGGGGCCCCACTTGACGTCTGGCAGCGCCCCGCCGACGCGTTCGTGGCCCACTTCCTCGGCTTCGAGAACGTGGTCCCGGCGACGGTCTCGGGTACGGTCGCCGACAGCCCCTGGGGCAAACTGCCGGTCCCGCAGGACGCCCCGCAGGGTGCGCGGACCCTGCTCGTCCGGCCCGCCGGGGTGCGCCTCGTCCCCGCCGACACCGGGCTGACCTGCACGGTCGCCGCCCGCACCTTCAAGGGCACCCATGTCGCCGTCCACCTCCAGCCCCAGGACGGCCCCCGCCTCGAAGCGGCCTGCGCGCTGCGGGACGCGCCGGAGAGCGGGGACACGGTGGGCGCGGAGTTCGACGCCGCCGAAATCGTCGTGCTCGACTGAACGCCGCCGCCTAGGGTGGGCCCATGACCTACCTCGCGCATGAGCGGTACTGCGACGAAATCGCCCTCCAAGTAGGCCAGTTGAGGGAACTGATCGCCTCCGGCGCGGATCTGTCGGCCACGGTCCCGACCTGCCCGGAGTGGTCACTGGAACGGCTCGTACGACACATGGGCGGCGCCCTGCGCTGGTCCGGCACGCTGGTGCGGGAGCGGGCCCAGGAGATGATCCCGTGGGACCGGATTCCGCTCGGCGGCGGCCCCGAGCAGCAGGGCGATCCGGCCGCGCTGGACGCGTGGCTCGGGGAGTGCGGCGAACTGGTCGTCGGCGCGCTGCGCGAGGCGGGCCCCGACCTCGGGGTGTGGAGCTGGACCGGCATGGTCACCAGCGGTTTCTGGGCGCGCCGGATGACCCATGAGATCACCGTCCACCGCGCCGACGCGGCGCTCACCGCGGGGGCGCCGTACGAGCTCGCGCCGGACATCGCCGTCGACGCGCTGGACGAGTGGCTTGAGCTGGTGGAGTGGGTGCAGCGCACCGGCGCCCGACCATGGGCCGCGGAGCTGCGCGGGCCCGCCCGCGGCATCCATCTGCACGCCACCGACGCCGAGCCGGAGTTGAACGCCGAGTGGCTGGTCGAGATGGACGAGAAGGGGGTCAGCTGGCGGCGCGGCCACGAGAAGGCGACGGTCGCGTTGCGCGGGCCGCTGACCTCGGTGCTGCTCGCCTTCTACCAGCGGCTGCCCCTGGACGCGCCGGGGCTCGAAGTCGTGGGAGAGCGTGCGGTGCTGGAGTTCTGGCTGGAGAACTCGAACTTCGGATGAGCGCCGCGCGGGGCGCTTCGGGAGTGCCGGGCGCGGGTCCGTGGGCGGCGACGCCCCCCAAGCAGCCCCCAACCCTTCACGTCTTCAAGCCTTCAGTGGGTCAGCGGGTCAGCGGGTCAGCGGAAAGGCGGCCAGCGCGGCGATCGCCAGGGTGAGCGGTGCGAAGAAGGCCAGCAGGGCGAACGCGCGCAGGGCGGCGGCGCCGCGCAGCACCGTCGCGGGGGCGCCGAGGCGCAGCAGCGCGTCGGTGGTCTCGGCGCGGCTCTGGCGGGTTTCGACGGCCACGGTCAGCAAAGTGGCGAAGGCGCAACCGGCGACGACCAGTGCGCCGAGGGCGCTCAGCGGGCCGAAGGGGCGGCCGGGGGAGTCGTACAGGGTGGTCATGGCGTACCCGGTGGCGGTGACCGCGCACAGGATGCCGAGGGGGCGGCCGATCCTGGTGGCCTCCGCCATCAGGCCCCGGCCCGCGAGGAGGCGGAGGGCGCCGGGGCGGGCGCACTGCAGGAGCCGGCCGCACAGGTGGGTGAGGCCGGGGGCGGCCAGGACCAGGCCGACGGCGGTGAGGAGCCAGCCGAGCAGGAAGAGACCGGCGCCGGTGGGGGCGGCGGTGAAGGTGAAGACGGGGGCGGGGGGCCTGCGGCCCGCGTACGCCTGGGCGGTGAGACCGGCGGCGACGAGGGCCACCGCCCAGGGGAGGCCAAAGGGGGTGTCGCCGGGGCCTTTGTCGTCGTCCTTGGCGGCGGTCGACGGCGGTGTGAACCGCGGGTCGATCACGCCGCCCCGGGCTGCCGGGCCGCCTTCCCCGGCGGAGCCGCGCCCGCCGCCCGCCGCCTCCGCCTCCGCCTCCGCGGTCCGGCCACCCGCGGCCGAACCGCCCGCCGAACCGCCCGCGGCCGCACCACCGGCCTGCCGGACGAACGGCAGATACCTTCGCTGCGGCCGCACCACCGGCCGTGGGTCCCTCGGCCGCAGCGCCAGCGCCACCGCGACCGTCGCCACCACCGGTACCACCGCCAGCAGGGTCACGGTCGCCGCGAGCGGGAGGGCCTTCCCGGCGGCCAGGAAGGACGCGGCCGCGCCGTCGAACGGCAGCCCCGTCAGATCGCCCCGCAGATGCAGGAAGAGGGAGAGGGCGACGAGCGAGCCCAGGGTGGTGGACAGGGCCGTGACCAGGGCGGAGACGGCCATCAGCCGGGCCGGGCCGAGGCCGATGGCGGAGAGGCCGGGGCGCGGGCGGGTACCGGGGTCGGTGCGGGCCACGGCGAGGGCGAGGTACACCGTCGCGGCGACCGGCACCCCGCACCAGGCCAGCCGCAGCGCGCCCGAGCCGGCGGCCTCGGGGCGCTTCAGGGCGTAGCCGAGGCAGGACAGCAGCAGGAACCCGGTGCCCGCCGAGGCCGCCGCCACCAGCAGGCGGCGCAGCTGGACGGCGGGCCGGGCCGCGCGGGTCAGACGGAGATCGAGCACGCGGCCCGGCCTTCCGGGTCGGGGACCTCCGGCAGGTGTACGGTCCGCACCGGCCGGCCGTCCAGCAGGTTCACCGTGCGGTCGGCGAGGGCCGCGGTCTCCGGGTCGTGGGTGGCGAGGACCACGGTGATGCCGTGCGAGCGGGCGGCGCTGGTGAGGGTGCGCAGCACATGGCCGCGGTCGGCGCGGTGCAGCGGGGCCGTCGGCTCGTCGGCGAACAGCACGGTGGGCGCAGGGGCCAGCGCGCGGGCGATGGAGATCCGCTGGCGTTCGGACTGGCGCAGCCGGTGCGGGCGCTTGCGGGCCACCTCCCCGATGTCCAGGCGCTCCAGCCACTCCAGCGCGGTGGCCTTGGCCCGGCGGCGGCTGGTGCCGCGCAGCATCAGCGGCAGCGCCGTGTTCTCCCAGGCGTTCAGCTCGGGCACCAGGCCCGGCTCGGGGCCGATCCAGCAGAAGCGGTCGCGGCGCAGCCGCTCGCGGTGCGCCGGGCCGAGGGTGTGCACGGGCGTGCTGTTGAACCAGACCTCGCCCTCGCGCACCCGCTCCAGGCCGGACAGACACCGCAGCAGGGTCGTCTTGCCGCTGCCCCGGGGGCCGCTGACGGCGAGGATCTCGCCCTCCCGGACGGCGATCGAGACCCCGGCGAGACCGGGGGAGCCGTCGGGGTGCGTGAAGTGCAGGGACCGTGCCCACAGCACGTCGTTGTCCGGCGGAGCCTCCATGGGCGTACACCTCGGTTCTGATCCGTTTTCCCGTGCCCGTTCCTCCATATGGGGGAACGAAGGCAGGGCCGATCGGTCACTGGCACGCTAGGCAGCCGCCGCACGGTGGCCGGACAGCACACGGCCCCGGGCCCCCGTTCTCACTCGAACGGGCGGCTCCGGGGCCGGTCGCGGTCACACCGTCAGCTGATTACAGCTTGGTCCACGCCTCCGTGAGGGTGGCCCGCAGGATCTGCTCGATCTCGTCGAACGTCTCCTGGTTGGAGATCAGCGGCGGGGCGAGCTGGATGACCGGGTCGCCGCGGTCGTCGGCACGGCAGTACAGGCCGTTCTCGAACAGCGCCTTGGAGAGGAAGCCGTACAGGACGCGCTCGGTCTCCTCGTCGCTGAAGGACTCCTTGGTGGCCTTGTCCTTCACCAGCTCGATGCCGTAGAAGAAGCCGTTGCCGCGGACGTCGCCGACGATCGGCAGGTCGTGCAGCTTCTGCAGTGTCTGGAGGAAGTTGCCCTCGTTGTCCAGCACGTGCTGGTTGAGGTTCTCGCGCTCGAACAGGTCGAGGTTGGCGAGGCCCACGGCCGCGGAGACCGGGTGGCCGCCGAAGGTGTAGCCGTGCAGGAAGGTGTTGTCACCCTTGTAGAACGGCTCCGCCAGGCGGTCGGAGACGATGCAGGCGCCGATCGGGGAGTAGCCCGAGGTCATGCCCTTGGCGCAGGTGATCATGTCCGGCACGTAGCCGAACTTGTCGCACGCGAACATCGTGCCGAGGCGGCCGAAGGCGCAGATGACCTCGTCGGAGACGAGCAGCACGTCGTACTTGTCGCAGATCTCGCGCACGCGCTGGAAGTAGCCGGGCGGCGGCGGGAAGCAGCCACCGGCGTTCTGCACCGGCTCCAGGAAGACCGCGGCGACGGTGTCCGGGCCCTCGAACAGGATCTCCTGCTCGATCTGGTCGGCGGCCCAGCGGCCGAAGGCCTCCGGGTCGTCACCGAAGAGCGGCGCGCGGTAGATGTTGGTGTTCGGCACCTTGTGCGCGCCCGGCACCAGCGGCTCGAAGGGGGCCTTCAGGCCCGGCAGGCCGGTGATGGACAGGGCGCCCTGCGGGGTGCCGTGGTAGGCGACCGCGCGGGAGATGACCTTGTACTTGGTGGGCTTGCCGGTCAGCTTGAAGTACTGCTTGGCCAGCTTCCAGGCGGTCTCGACGGCCTCGCCGCCACCGGTGGTGAAGAAGACCTTGTTCAGGTCGCCGGGGGCGTAGTCGGCGAGGCGCTCGGCGAGCTCGACGGCCTTCGGGTGGGCGTACGACCACACCGGGAAAAAGGCCAGCTCCTGGGCCTGCTTGAACGCGGTCTCGGCGAGCTCCGTGCGGCCGTGCCCGGCCTGGACCACGAACAGGCCCGCGAGACCGTCGAGGTAGCGCTTGCCCTTGTCGTCGTAGACGTAGGTGCCCTCGCCCCGGACGATCGTCGGGACGGGAGAGTTCTCGTACGAGGACATGCGGGTGAAGTGCATCCACAGGTGGTCGTACGCGGTGCGGCTGAGGTCCTTCTGGGTCACGGTTATCGGGTTCCCCACATGTAGGTCTGCTTCTTCAGCTTCATGTATACGAAGCTTTCGGTGGAGCGCACGCCGGGCAGTGCCCGGATGCGTTTGTTGATGACGTCCAGCAGGTGGTCGTCGTCCTCGCAGACGATCTCGGCGAGGATGTCGAACGAGCCCGCGGTCATCACCACGTACTCGACTTCCGACATGTCAGTCAGCACGTCAGCGATCGACTCGACATCGCCCTCGACGTGGATGCCCACCATCGCCTGCCGCCGGAAGCCCACGGTGAGCGGGTCCGTGACGGCGACGATCTGCATCACGCCCTGGTCCAGCAGCTTCTGGACGCGCTGGCGCACGGCCGCCTCCGACAGGCCGACGGCCTTGCCGATCGCGGCGTACGGCCGACGGCCGTCCTCCTGGAGCTGCTGAATGATGGCGAGGGAGACGGCGTCCAACGTGGGACTGCCGTTCCTGGACTCGCGGGAGGAGTCCCTCTGGTCTGCGCTTCGACTGGCCACGCGCTCACTGTGCACGAGGTCTCGTCAGTTTCGCAAGCCCCGATCGATGAAATTCGTTGTTTGAGGGATCAAAGCTTGCGGATTTCGCAGAAGTGGCCGGGCTGGGGGTGTTGAAAACGTGGGGGTGCCGACTAGGGTGGGGTGTCTCAGTGATCGGACAGCCCCAGCGGCCGTCCGGGCTGGGCCGCTCGAACCCTCGAACCAGATCAGGAGGCCGGCAGTGAGCACCGAGCTGCGTCGTCTGCGCAACTACATCGACGGTGAGTTCCGGGACGCCGCCGACGGACGGACCACCGAGGTGGTCAACCCCGCGACCGGTGAGGCGTACTCGACCGCGCCGCTGTCCGGACCGGCGGACGTGGACGCCGCCATGGAGGCCGCCGCCCGCGCCTTCCCCGCCTGGCGCGACGCCACGCCGGCCGAGCGCCAGCGCGCCCTGCTGAAGATCGCGGACGCGTTCGAGGAGCGGGCCGAGGAGCTGATCGCGGCGGAGGTGGAGAACACGGGCAAGCCCACCGGGCTCACCCGCTCCGAGGAGATCCCGCCGATGGTCGACCAGATCCGCTTCTTCGCCGGTGCGGCGCGGATGCTGGAGGGCCGCTCGGCCGGCGAGTACATGGAGGGGCTGACCTCGATCATCCGCCGCGAGCCGATCGGCGTCTGCGCCCAGGTCGCGCCGTGGAACTACCCGATGATGATGGCCGTATGGAAGTTCGCCCCGGCGCTCGCCGCGGGCAACACCGTCGTCCTCAAGCCCTCGGACACCACCCCCGCCTCCTCGGTGCTGATCGCGGAGATCATCGGCTCGGTGCTGCCCAAGGGCGTCTTCAACGTCATCTGCGGCGACCGTGACACCGGCCGTCTGATGGTCGAGCACGAGACCCCGGCGATGGCCTCCATCACCGGCTCCGTGCGCGCCGGCATGTCGGTCGCCGAGTCCGCGTCCAAGGACCTCAAGCGGGTCCACCTGGAGCTGGGCGGCAAGGCGCCGGTCGTCGTCTTCGAGGACACCGACATCGCCAAGGCCGTCGAGGACATCTCGGTGGCGGGCTTCTTCAACGCCGGCCAGGACTGTACGGCCGCCTGCCGCGTCCTCGTCCATGAGTCGATCCACGACGAGTTCGTGGCCGCGCTGGCCAAGGCCGCCGAGGAGACCAAGACCGGGCAGCCGGACGACGAGGACGTGCTCTACGGCCCGCTGAACAACCCCAACCAGCTCAAGCAGGTCGAGGGCTTCATCGAGCGGCTGCCCGCGCACGCGCGGGTGGAGGCCGGTGGCAAGCGGGTCGGCGACAAGGGCTACTTCTTCGCGCCGACCGTGGTCTCCGGTGTCAAGCAGGACGACGAGATCATCCAGAAGGAGGTCTTCGGGCCGGTCATCACCGTCCAGTCCTTCACGGACGAGGACCAGGCCCTGGAGTTCGCCAACGGCGTGGAGTACGCCCTGGCCTCCTCGGTGTGGACCAAGGACCATGCCCGCGCGATGCGCATGTCCAAGAAGATGGACTTCGGCTGCGTGTGGATCAACACCCACATCCCGCTGGTCGCGGAGATGCCGCACGGCGGCTTCAAGAAGTCCGGCTACGGCAAGGACCTCTCGGCGTACGGCTTCGAGGACTACACCCGGATCAAGCACGTGATGACGTCGCTGGGCTAGTCCTCCCGGAACATCACCGGCGGCCCCCGCACAGGTTCACCTTCCTGTGCGGGGGCCGCCTTTTGGTGAACCCGACTGATCGACAAGGTGTCGGACAGGGCGCTCCCCGCTCGACGCAGCGTCGATTGTGTGCCCGGACGGGGGAGCGGCATCCTTCCGGGGTGCCCCAGACTTCTTCGCGTACGACCGTGTCCCGCCGTTCCCTGCTGCGCGCGCTCGGCGGCACCGCCGCGCTCGGCGCGCTGGCCGGCTGTGGAGTGCCCGCCGCCTACGTCCGGGCAGGCGATCGCTCGGTGAGCGACGTCTCCGCCACCGATCACCGGCTGACCTGGGCGAACTGGCCGCTGTACATCGACACCGACGACAAGAACCCGAACCGTCGGCCCACCCTCGACGCGTTCGAGAAGCGCACCGGGATACGGGTGGAGTACGCCGAGGAGATCAACGACAACGACGAGTTCTTCGGCAAGATCAGCCCCGCGCTGATGAACCACCAGTCCACCGGGCGCGATCTGATCGTCATCAGCGACTGGATGTGCGCCCGGTTCGTACGGCTGGGCTGGGTGCAGGAGATGGACCGCGCGCACCAGCCGAACGTGGCGAGGTACCTCGACCCGCTGCTGCGCACGCCCGCCTTCGACAAGGGCCGCAGGTACACCGTGCCGTGGCAGTCCGGGATCACCGGCATCGCCTACAACCGCAAGAAGCTCGGCCGCGAGATCCGTGCGGTCAAGGACCTCTGGGCGCCCGGCCTCAAGGGCCGGGTCACCCTCCTGTCCGGCCTGGACGAGTCCTTCGCGCTGCTGATGCAGGGCAACGGCGTGGACGTCACCAAGTGGACCGCGCACGACTTCCACACCATGTGCGACGAGGTGGAACGGCAGGTCCGCCGGGGCCAGATCCGCCGCTTCACCGGTAACGACTACACCAAGGACCTGGTCAGCGGCGACGTCCTGGCCTGCCAGGCGTACTCGGGCGACGTCATCCAGCTCCAGGCGGACAACCCCGACATCCGCTTCGTCGTCCCCGAGGAGGGCGCCGAGCTGTGGTCGGACTCCCTGATGATCCCCGACCGGGCCGATCACAAGGCCAACGCCGAGCGGCTGGTCGACTACTACTACCAGCCCGAGGTCGCCGCGAAGCTGGCCGCCTGGGTCAACTACGTCTGCCCGGTCCCGGCCGCCAAGGACGTCCTGGCCGATGCCGCCGACAAGGACACCGCGGCCCTCGCCGACAACCCCCTGATCTTCCCCGACTCCACGATGCGCTCCCGTCTCGCCATCGCCCGCGACATCACCTCCGTGGAACGCGTGGAGTTCGCCCGCCGCTGGAACCAGATCGTGGGGCTGTGAGGGACACGGATGCGACACGTCACCGCCGTCTGGCAGGACCACGGGTTCTTCCTGGATCCCCGGGCGTACCTGGCGGAACTTCCGAAGATCCGCGCTGAACTGCCGCCCGGCGCGCGGGACTTCGCCTGCGACCCCGGGCATTACGACATCCCGGGCGCCACCCGCTGTGTGAAGGACCTGGAGCTGTCCGGGATCCACCTCGCCACCGACAAGAGCGGCACACTGGTGCTGGAGTTCGCGCCGAACCGGTGGAAGCACGAGGAGGGGCTGCGCATCACCTACTCGGGCGTGCGGCACTTCGCCGTCGACCACCACCGCTCCATCGACTGGCTGCTCGTCGACACCGTGCTGCTGGACGAGATCCTCCCGGACGGGGACGGCGGGTGTACGCACGAGATCGCGCTCACCGACGCCTCGATCACCGTCCGCTGCGCGGATCTGGAGGCGCGCTGGTGCCTCACTTCAGACCGCTGAGCAGCACGCCCCGGATGTAGTGCTTCTGGAGCAGCAGGAAGAGGGCGAGGACCGGGAGGATGCTCAGGACCAGGGCGGCCATGACGACCGGCATGGTGCGGGTGGGGTCGACGTAGTCCTGGAGGAGCTGGATGCCGACCGGGAGGGTCATCACGTCCGGGTCGGCGGTGGAGATCAGCAGGGCCCAGATGTACTCGTTCCAGGCGTCCACGAAGGTCAGCAGGGCCAGCGTGACGAGGACCGGTTTGGTCTGGGGGAGGACGATGCGCCACCAGAGGGTGAACTCGCCCGCGCCGTCCAGACGGGCGGCCTCCAGGATCTCGTCCGGGACGGAGACCATGAACTGCCGCATCAGGAAGATCCCGAACCCGTTGACGAGGAACGGCATCGCGAGCGCCACGATGCTGACGGTCAGCCCCGCGCCGCCCCGCCCGAGCAGATCGTTGCCGCCCGCCAGCGGCCAGTGCACCAGGATCAGGAAGTGCGGGATGAAGAAGAGGAACGGCGGGAACATCATCGTGGCCAGCACCAGCCGGAAGATGAAGTCCCGCCCCCGGAACCGCAGTTTGGCGAGCGCGTACCCGGCGAGCGATGACGTCAGCAGCACCGAACCGGTGATCAGCGCCGTCGCGGTGACGCTGTTGCGGAACAGCACCGGGAGGTCCAACTGGTCGAGTGCCGCGCGGTAGTTGCCGAAGCCGAACCCTTCGGGGAGGAAGCGGTACGGCAGCCTCCCCGACTCGCCCGGCCCCTTGAAGGACGTCATCACCATGTCGAGGAACGGCACCACCATGAGCACGGCACCGGACAGGACCAGGAGGTACGACACCCACGGCACCCGCTTGCGACGACGGCTCACGCGTCCTCCCCCTTGCGCCGGAACACCCACAACTGCGCCAGCGTGATCACCAGCACCACCACGAACAGCACGAACGCGGCCGCGCTCGCCGTGCCCCAGTCGCCGTACGAGAACGCCTGCCGGTACATCTCCAGCGCCGCCACCGCCGTCGCGTCACCGGGACCGCCCTTGGTCATCACCGTGATCAGCGCGAACGACTGGAGCCCGGTGAGGAATTGGGTGACGCACACGAACAGCAGCGAGGGCCGCAGCAACGGCAGCGTGATCTTCCGGAAGACCGTGCCGGTACCGGCGCCGTCCAGCTCCGCGGCCTCGTAGTACGAGCGCGGGATCGACTTCAGCCCCGCCGTGAGGACGAGGATCGCCGACCCCGCCGAGGCCCACGCCTGGACGACCACCACCGCGGGCAGCGCCGTGTGCGGATCCTGGAGGAAGGCGACCGAGCCGAGCCCGAGGGCGTTCAGCGCGCCGTTGACGAGGCCGCCCGGCTCGTACATGTACTTCCACACATTGCCGACGGCGACCACGGTCGTGACCATCGGCAGGAAGTACAGCGTCCGCCACAGCCCCTGGAACCGCAGCCGGTCGACGCAGGTGGCGACGAGCACCGAGCCACCGAGCGCGAGGACCACCGTGCCCAGCGCGAACAGCACCGTGTTGGTGAGGACCGGCGCCAGAAACGTCGATCCCCGGGCGAACAGCGCCGTGAAGTTGGCCGGGCCGACCGGTCGGATGTCCCCGAGATCGAACCCGGACCAGCGCGACATCGACAGCAGCAGCGCGAAGCCGAGCGGCAGCACGAGGAAGACCGCGAAGAACAGCAGGACCGGGGCCAGGAAGAGATAGGCGACCACCGTCTGACGGCGGCGGGCGCGCGCGGCGAGACCGGGGCCCGGCGGCCGTACGCGGGCCGCGGGATCTCCGGCCCGCTCCGGGGCGAGCGTGTTCACCACAGCCGCGACACCTCCTGATCGACCTGCCGGCGCGTACGGCGCAGCGCCTCCTCGACCGACTGCTGACCGGTCCACAGCGCCTCGATATTGGCGCGCAGCAGCGTCTTCGCCTGCTGCGCGCCCGGCATGTTCGGCTCCGGCACCGCGTACGCCAGCGCGTCCAGGAACGGCCGCAGATTCGGGTCCCCGTCCCTGCCGAGCAGCGCCCGCATGTCGTCGGCCCGGCCGGTGAGCGAGCCGACCGACACCTGGAGGGCGCTCATGCGGGTCACGCCCTTCGCGCCGGTCCGCTCCGCGTTGAGCCAGCGCAGGAACTCCCAGGCCTCGCGCGGGAATCGGCTGGCCGCGTTGACCCCGAGCAGAAACCCGGTGGAGAGCGTGGCGGGCCCCTCGCCCGCGCGGGGGACGGGCACGGGGGCGACGCCGACCTCTCGGTAGCCCGCGCCCATCAGCGGCTTCAGACTGCCGGTCCACCAGCCCGCACTGATCACCATGGCCACCTGCCCGGCGGGGAACGCCTGGTAGACATTGACGCCGGGGGCGCTCGCCCCCTTGGCCACCAGACGGTGCTCCAGCTCGAACACCGCCCGCCCGGCCGCCGAGTCGATCGCGGTGCCCCGGCCGTCCGCGCGCACGAAGGTGCCCCCGGCCGCGTTCAGCAGCGCGAGGGTCTGGCCGACGGTGGTGGAGTCGTCGTACGAGGAGAGACCGAACCCCTGCACCAGCGTGTTGCCGTACCGGTCCCGGCGCGTGGTGCGCTCGGCCGCGTCGGTCAACTCCGGCCAGGTGCGCGGCGGTCGGGGGACGCCGGCCGCGCGCAGCAGCCGTGCGTTGTAGTAGAGGGCGTACGTCTGCGTCTCGGTGGGATAGCCGTAGACGCGGCCTCCGACCGACGCTGCGGCGACCGCGGCCGCGCTGTAGCCGCGCCGGATCTCCGCCGTGTGCTCGGGCGGGGCGGGCCGCAGCACCCCGGCCCGGACGAGCTGGCCGGTCCACAGGCAGTACGGCTGGATGATGTCGGCGCCCTGTCCCGCCGCCTGCCGGACCATGAACGTGGTCAGCAGATCGGTGAACTCCACCGCTTTCGTACGGACCTTGACCCGGTCGTGCGTGGCGTTCCACTCGTCCACCGGGTCCTGGAGCGCCTTCTTCAGCACCCCGCTGGAATAGTGCGAGAGCAGGGTGAGCACGATCGGGTCCCCGGGTCGGCCGGTGCCCTGGCGCGGTGCCGCGCAGCCCGCGGTGAGCAGGGCGGCGGGGAGCGCGAGCGCGAAGTGCCGCCGGTTCGGGCCGCCTTGGGCCCGCGTCATCGGGCGCTCTCCCGGCGCAGCACCCGGAACACCCGGGTCGTGCGGAACCCGGCGGCGCGGTAGAGATGGCCCGCCGGTGACCGCTCGCCGGTCCACAGGAACCACGCCCCGTGCGCGCCGCGCGCCCGCATCCGGGCCAGCACCAGGTGGAGCAGGACCTTGCCGAGCCCGGTGCCGCGCATCTCCGCGAGCACCCCGAACGGCCCGAACCGCTCGACGGCCGACTCGTACGCCCCGTGCATCGCCCACCCCACCAGCCGCCCCCCGGGCTCCCGGACGACGACGATCCGGTCCGACGGGGCCCCGCCCGCCAGGCATTCCCGGATCACGCGCGCCCAGTCCGGGGTGAACCGGTCCCCGGCGAGCGCGATCAGCTCCACCAGGTCGTCGTCGGCCGGAGTGCCGAACCGGTAGCCCTGGGCGGTGAGTTCGTCCGCGCGTCGCGCGACGGCGTCCGGCATCCGGTGGCCGACGAGCGAGCGGTCCATCGCGGCCGCCTCGTACCGCGTCCGGAACCCGAGCGAGTCGAGGAGCTTCGCCGCCTGCGGATAGGTCTCGGCGTCCAGGCCGGGGAGGATGTAGTGCGGGGTGTAGGAGGAGAAGTCCACGCTGGTACGGCCCTGTGCGCGCAGCCAGTCCAGGGCGTCCGTCAGCAGCAGGCGGCCGAGACCCTGCCCGCGGGCGGCGGGGTCGACGAAGAAGAACGGGATCCAGCCCTGCTCCGGCTCCAGGTCGGTGCCGTGCGTCGGGATCAGCCGCCGCACCGCGTAGGCGGCGCCGAGGACGCGCCCGTCGGCCACGGCGACCCGGAGCCCGGCGGGGTCGAAGTTGGCGTCGAGCAGCACGAGGGTGCGGAAGCGGTCCGGGGTGATCGGATCGGCCGGCGCGCTCCGGCACCAGGCGGCCACGAGCGGCGGCCCGTCACCGGCCCGGAACCCTCGGATCTCCCTGCTGCCGACCGGAGTTGATGACATCGACGGATCCGTCCTTCCCGGCGGGGCGCCCGGCGACCACCTCTCGAAACGGTGGTCCGAAATGTACAGGCATAGGGGGGAGTGGGGCGTGATTGGCGGCCGGTCAGGCTCTCGGCGATCGCGCCCCTTGGGTTTTGAACGCGTTCAATTCAGGGCTACGCTCTACCCATGAGCGACAGAGCCGCCCTGGTGAAGGGCATTCGCCGCTGGCTGGTCTTCTTCGTGGTGTGCCTGGTGCTGAGCGGCGCCACGGCCTTTCCGCTGGTGCATGAACTGCGCTGGACGGAGGGCGTGTTGCGGGCGCTGGGGGTGCCGGATCTGCTGCCCGGCCTGATGGACTGGATCACGCGGGTGCGGGACGGGCTCGACGCCGTCGACGCGAAGTACCCGTTCGTCCTCTACGGCACCGACTGGCTGGCGTTCGCCCATCTCGTCATCGCCGTCGCCTTCTACGGCCCGTACCGCGACCCGGTGCGCAACATCTGGGTGATCGAGTTCGGCATGATCGCCTGCGCCGGCATAGTCCCGCTCGCCCTCGTCTGCGGCCCGATCCGCGGCATCCCGTTCTGGTGGAGCCTGATCGACATGTCCTTCGGCGTCTTCGGGATCGTCCCGCTGTACGTCGTCCGCGCGAAGATCAAGCGCCTTGAGGCGCTGGCCTAACGGGAGCGCAGATCGTGCAGCGCGTCGATGCGGTTCGTGGTGATCGAGTCGACGCCCAGGGCCATCAGGCGGCGCAGCGAGCGTCGGGTGTCCGGGGTCCACACGGAGACGAGCCGACCGGCGCGGTGCACCTGGGCGATCAGGTCGTGGTCGACCAGGGAGAAGCGGTAGTTGAGCCAGCGGGGGTTGATCGCGGCCAGCAGGGCGGGGCGGGGCGGGGCCAGGGTCGTCCAGGTCAGCGCGATCTCCGCGGCCGGGTCGGCGGCGCGCACGGTGAGCATCGTCTCGGCGCCCGCGCTGTAGTACACCCGGTCCCCGGCCCCGCTCTGCCGGACCACGTCGAGGATCCGCTCCATCGTCCGCCGCGTCACCCGCCCGCACAGATCCACCATCACCCGGCTGTCACCGGTCACCGCGAGCGCCTCGGCCAGCGTCGGCACCCCGCCGTCGGTGAGCCCGCGCACCTCCTCGGCGGACAGCGCGCTCAGCGGCCGTGCCACCTCCCACAGCCGTTCGAGCGTGTCGTCGTGCAGCAGCACGGGCACCCCGTCACGGGTGAGCCGGACATCGAACTCCACGGCGTCCGCGCCCCGGTCGAGACCGGAGCGCAGCGAGTCGAGGGTGTTCTCACGGAAGCGGTAGGGGTCGCCGCGATGAGCCACGGCGGTCACGGTCTGCATGGTCCCCATTGTGGTGCGGATCGTGGTGTGCCTCAGCCGGCGGGCCGGTCGGCGGTGTACGTGTCGATCTCCGCCGCGAGCCGCGCCTTGCCCGCCGGGTCCAGGAAGGACGCCTCGACCGCGTTCTTGGCGAGGTCCGCGACGCCGCGCTCGTCCAGGTCGAGGAGGCGGGCGGCCACCGCGTACTCGTTGTTGAGGTCGGTGCCGAACATCGGCGGGTCGTCGGAGTTGATCGTGATCAGCACCCCGGCCTGCTGGAACTGCCTGATCGGGTGCTCGTCCAGGGTGCGCACCGCGCGGGTGGCGATATTGGAGGTCGGGCAGACCTCCAGCGGGATGCGCCGCTCGGCGAGGTGCGCGAGCAGCGCCGGGTCCTGCGCGGAGCTGGTGCCGTGTCCGATGCGCTCGGCGCCCAGCTCGTTCAGCGCGTCCCACACCGACTGGGGGCCCGTGGTCTCGCCGGAGTGCGGGACCGAGCGCAGTCCGGCCGCGATGGCCTGGTCGAAGAACGGCTTGAACTGCGGGCGGGGCACGCCGATCTCGGGCCCGCCGAGCCCGAACGACACCAGGCCCTCCGGCCGGATCCGGTCGTCGGTGGCGAGCCGCACGGTCTCTTCCGCCGACTGGAGCCCGGCCTCCCCGGGGATGTCGAAGCACCAGCGCAGCACCGTGCCGAACTCGGCCTCCGCGCTCTTGCGGGCGTCCTCGATCGCCTCCATGAAGGCGCGCTCGTCGATGCCGCGCCGGGTGGAGGAGAACGGGGTGAGGGTCAGCTCGGCGTAGCGCACCTGCTGGCGGGCCAGGTCGCGGGCCACCTCGTAGGTGAGCAGCCGGACGTCCTCCGGGGTGCGGATCAGGTCCACCACCGACAGATACACCTCGATGAAGTGCGCGAAGTCGGTGAAGGTGAAGTACTCGGCGAGGGCCTCGGGGTCGCTGGGCACCTTGGAGTCGCGGTGGCGTGCGGCCAGTTCCGAGACGATGCGGGGGGAGGCGGAGCCCACGTGGTGGACGTGCAGTTCGGCCTTGGGCAGTCCGGCGATGAACGCGCGCAGGTCGCGGTCGGCGGAGCCGGTGGCGGGTACGGAACTGTCGGACAAGGGGGCCTCCCCGGGCGGGGCGCCGACAGGCCCTCACGGGCGCGGCGCGGGTGATCGGCTGATCGTCAGAGGACATCGTAGGCGGGTGGGGGCGCGGCCCGGCCGGGGGGAGGGCCGCGCGGATGCTGGGTGGGAACGGGTGGCGCGGGGTGGAGGAACCGTGCGGCCGGGGTGGGCGCGGGGCAGGGGCGGCGGGCGCCGGACGGGGAGGGGCCGGACGAGCGGTGCGGCCGGGCTCCGCTCCGCCGCCGGGACGGCGGGACCGGCCGGTCGGGGCGGGTCGGGGAGGCCGTAGCATGGCGGGACGAACGACCGAGGGGGAAGTACGCGTGTCAGACGGAACGCAGTCGAGTGGCGCGGCCGGCGGCGGCCATGACCCGTGGGCGCCGCCCGAGCCGGGCCTGTCGCTGAACAAGGACCAGCCCGCCGCGCCCGGTGCGGGACAGCCCCCGGCGCAGCCGCCGTCCGTGCACGAGCAGGCCACCGTGACCGACCTGCCCCCGTCGGTCAGTTTCCCAGTGCTCGTCACGGAGTTGAGGCCGTTTCCTCCGGGCTGTCCGCCTCGGTCCCGGCCTGCGGTGGTTCCGGTGCTTGGCGCAGCAGGGTCGTCAGGAGGCGGGATCTCCCCCGGCACGGGTGAGCCGGTGCCGCCCCCGCCGATCGCGCCCACCGGCCCCGGCGTGCCCCCGGTGTCCGCGCCGCCCGCGGGTGGCTACGGCTACCCCGGCTACCCGGCCGGCGGCGGCTACGGCTGGACCGGTGTGCCGATGACCCCGCAGAACGGCATGGGCACCGCGGCGATGGTGCTCGGCATCCTCTCGATCTGCCTGTTCTGCCTGTACGGCGTCGCCTCCGTGATCCTGGGCATCCTCGCGGTGGTCTTCGGCGTCAAGGGACGGCGCCGGGCCGAGCGCGGCGAGGCGACCAACCACGGCCAGGCCCAGGCCGGTCTGATCATGGGCGTCATCGGGATCATCGTGGGCGTCGCCATGATCGTGCTCCTCGCGATCGGCATCACCGCCGCGATCAACGACCACGACTCCAGCCCCGATCCGTACTACGGCTCCCTGCACTCCGTCTCGGCGCCGCTGACGGTGACGGCACAGGACTGACCCCTTCACCCCTTGCCCGCCCCGGCCTAGCCCCCGGTCAGTTCCGCTCGTGCCTCCATCAGCGCGAAGCCCAGCAGGTTCAGCCCCCGCCAGCGCTCCGGGTCCAAGGCCGCCTCGCTGTCCGCCGTCAGGCCGATGCCCCACACCCGGTCCACCGGGCTCGCCTCGACCAGCATCCGCTCGCCCGTGTTCACCAGGAACGCGCGCAGCGCGGGGTCGGCGGCGAACTTGTGGACGCTGCCCTCGACCACGATCCGGAACCGCTCCCGCTCCCATATCGCCTCGTCGAAGCCGCGGACCAGGCGGCCCGCCTTCTTGGCCTGGGCGGGATGCGCCGCGGCGAGGACATGGCGCTCCGCCTCCGCGTCGTCGAAGAGGCGGGCCTTCGCGGCCATCATCCAATGCTCCGCCGTCGCGTACCGCCTGCCGTCGACCACGAAGGGTGAGGGCCACCACTGGCTCAGACAGCTCGCGCCGATGCTGCCGTCCGGCCGGGGGCGATGGCCCCAGAAGTGCAGGTATTTGATCCGGGACCCCGCCCGGACCTCGCTGACCAGGGCTTCCAGCCCAGTGATCCTCCCCATGCACGCGAGTGTGGCACGCACCACTGACACTCCGTCCGGCTTTTCCTCGCCCGACTCGACACCTGGTCGACAGATTCCGTCGCGTAACCAAAAGGCAACAACGGAATCACTTGTTGGAGGCTTATAGCTCTGTCAGGATCGGCACTCAAATCGAGCTGGAGCTACGCCACCCACCCCCGGGACGGGGGTCATCGGCGGAGGAGAGCGACATGCACAACCCGGGCACCGCCAGCCAGGAACGATTTCCCGCAGCGGACCGTTTCGCGGAAGGCGCTCAGTTCATCGCCGGCCGTCTGACCAAGGGCACCTCGGGGCGCCGCCACGCCGTGGTCGACCCGGCCACCGGCGACGAGGTGTACACCTACGACCTGGCCGGCACCGACGACGTCGACGCGGCCGTCGCCGCCGCGCGCGCGGCGTTCCCGGGCTGGTCCTCGGCCACCCCCGGCGAGCGCTCGGACGCCCTGCACCGCTTCGCCGCCGTGCTCGCCGAGCGCGCCGAGGACTTCGCCCGCGCGGAGTCGCTCCAGTGCGGCAAGCCGCTCAAGCTCAGCCGCGAGTTCGACGTCCCCGGGACCGTCGACAACACCGCCTTCTTCGCGGGCGCCGCCCGGCACCTCCAGGGGCAGTCCGCCGGTGAGTACTCCGGCGACCACACGTCGTACGTCCGGCGCGAGCCGATCGGTGTCGTCGGGTCCATCGCGCCCTGGAACTACCCGCTCCAGATGGCCGCCTGGAAGGTGCTCCCGGCGATCGCCGCGGGCAACACCATCGTGCTCAAGCCCGCCGAGCTGACCCCCCTGACCTCGCTGCTCTTCGCCCAGGCCGCCACCGCCGCGGGCCTCCCGGACGGCGTGCTCAACATCGTCACCGGCACCGGCAGGGAGGCCGGTGAGCACCTGGTCGGGCACGCCGACGTCGCCATGACCTCCTTCACCGGCTCCACCGGCGTCGGCAAGCGCGTCGCCGAGGTCGCCACCGCCACCGTCAAGCGGCTCCACCTGGAGCTGGGCGGCAAGGCCCCGTTCGTCGTGTTCGACGACGCCGACCTGGACGCCGCCGTCAACGGGGCCGTGGCCGGCGCTCTCATCAACACCGGCCAGGACTGCACCGCCGCCACCCGCGCCTATGTCCAGCGGCCGCTGTACGAGGCGTTCGTGGAGCGCACCGCCGCCCTGATGGAGACCGTGCGGCTCGGCGACCCGTTCGCCCCCGGCACCGACCTCGGGCCGCTCATCTCGCACGCCCAGCGCGACCGCGTCGCCGGTTTCGTGGACCGCGCCCGCGCCTACGCCCGCGTGGTCACCGGCGGCGAGGCCCCCGGCGGCGACCTGGCCAAGGGCGCCTACTACCGGCCCACCCTCATCGCAGGCGCCGCCCAGGACAGCGAGATCGTCCAGTCCGAGATCTTCGGACCCGTACTGGTCGTCCTGCCCTTCGACACCGACGACGAGGGCATCCGGCTCGCCAACGACACCCCCTACGGCCTCGCCGCCTCCGCCTGGAGCGGCAGCGTCTACCGGGCCAACCGCGCCACCCGCGACATCAAGGCGGGCTGCGTGTGGATCAACGATCACATCCCGATCATCAGCGAGATGCCGCACGGAGGCTACAAGGCCTCGGGCTACGGCAAGGACATGTCGACGTATTCCTTCGAGGAGTACACGCAGGTCAAGCACGTAATGTTCGACAACACGGCGGTGGTCCGCAAGGACTGGCACCGCACGATCTTCGGGGACCGGTAGAGCGACCCCCGGCCGCGGGTCCCCCCGCCCGCGGTCCGCTTCGCCGGGTACGACGCCCGTCCCCTCCACCGGGCACCCCCTCCCCTCCCGAAAGGCCACCACGCGCATGGAGAGTTACGAGCCCGACCGCCTGACACCGGTCGAAAAGGCCGCCATACGCCGGAGTTTCCGCAGCGGCAGGGCCGCGCCGACCCGCCGTTCGCTGCTGCGCGCCGGTGCCGGTGGCGCGCTGGCGATCGGCGGACTCGGGACGCTGAGCGCCTGCGGCATCCCCGCCGCGAGCAAGAACCAGGGCGGTGTGTCCGCCGACGACCACTCGGCCACCGAGAAGATCGTCAACTTCTCCAACTGGCCCGAGTACATCGACGTGGACGACTCGGGCAAGCACCACCCCACCCTCGACGCGTTCGCCAGGCGGACCGGCGTCCAGGTCAAGTACACCGAGGACATCAACGACAACGACGAGTTCTTCGGCAAGATCCAGCCGGAGCTCGCCGCGGGCCAGGACACCGGCCGCGACCTGATCGTGCTCACCGACTGGCTGGCCGCCCGCATGATCCGGCTCGGCTACGTCCAGAAGCTGGACGCGGCCAATCTGCCGCACGCCTTCGCCAACCTCTCGGACCAGTTCCGCGACCCCGACTGGGACCCGGGCCGCGCCTACTCCTACCCCTGGCAGGGCATCTCCACCGTCATCGCCTTCAACAAGAAGGCCCTGGACGGCATCGAGGTGAAATCGGTCTCCGACCTCCTGGACAACCCCAAGCTCAAAGGCCGTGTCAGCTTCCTGACCGAGATGCGCGACACCGTCGGCATGACCCTGCTCGACCTCGGCAAGGACCCGGCGAAGGTCACCGCCGACGACTACGACGCGGCCATCGCCCGCCTTCAGAAGGCCGTCGACAAGGGCCAGATCCGCCGCTTCACCGGCAACGACTACACCTCCGACCTGGCCAAGGGCGACATCGCCGCCTGCGTCGCCTGGGGCGGCGACATCGTCCAGCTCCAGGCCGACAACCCGGACGTCGGCTACCTCATCCCGGACAGCGGCTACATGACGTCGACCGACAACCTGTTGGTCCCCAACAAGGCGCGCCACAAGACGAACGCCGAGCGGCTCATCGACTACTACTTCGAGCCCGAGCCGGCCGCCGAACTCGCCGCCTACGTCAACTACGTGAGCCCGGTCGAGGGAGTCGTTCCCTACCTCGCCAAAATCGACAAGTCGGCCGCGAGCAACCCGCTGATCGTGCCCGACAAGGCCATGCAGGCGAAGTCCCACCCCTTCCGCGCCCTGACGCAGAAGGAAGAGACCGCCTACCAGCAGAAGTTCTCCAAGCTCACAGGGGCGTGACGACCACGATGACGACAGACAACAGCGGCGACGTCCGCCTCTCCGGTATCGGCAAGACCTACGGCGCCTTCACCGCCGTACACCCGCTGGACCTCACCGTGCCGCAGGGCTCCTTCTTCGCCCTGCTCGGCGCCTCCGGCTGCGGCAAGACCACCACCCTGCGCATGATCGCGGGCCTGGAGGAGCCGACCAGCGGCACCGTGCACCTCGGCGACCAGGACGTCACCCATCTGCCGCCGTACAAGAGGCCCGTGAACACGGTCTTCCAGTCCTACGCCCTCTTCCCGCACCTCGACATCTTCGAGAACGTCGCCTTCGGTCTGCGCCGACGCGGCATCAAGAGCGTCAAGAAGCAGGTCGAGGACATGCTGGACCTGGTCCAGCTCGGCGAGCAGGCGCGCAAGAAGCCGCATCAGCTCTCCGGCGGCCAGCAGCAGCGCGTCGCCGTCGCCCGCGCGCTGATCAACCACCCCAAGGTGCTGCTCCTCGACGAGCCGCTCGGCGCCCTCGACCTCAAGCTGCGCCGCCAGATGCAGCTGGAGCTCAAGCGCATCCAGACCGAGGTCGGCATCACCTTCATCCATGTCACGCACGACCAGGAGGAGGCCATGACCATGGCCGACACGGTCGCGGTGATGAACGGCGGCCGCGTCGAACAGCTCGGCGCCCCCACCGACCTGTACGAGAACCCGCGGACCACCTTCGTCGCCAACTTCCTCGGCACCTCCAACCTGATCGAGGCCGAGGTCGACACGAAGAGCGGCGACGACATCGTGCTCAAGGCCGCCGGTGACAAGCTGGTGCTGCCCGCCGCGCGATGTAGCGCCCCCGCCCCGGCCGGCGGCAAGGTGCTGGTCGGCATCCGCCCCGAGAAGATCGCGCTCTCCCACGCCGACGACGCGGGCAGCGTCCCCGAGGGCCGCAACCGCCTCACCGGCAAGATCGCCGACGCCAGTTTCATCGGCGTCTCCACGCAGTACGTCATCGACAGCCCGGCCTGCGCCGAACTCTCGGTCTACGTCCAGAACGTCGAGCGGGACGCCCGGCTGGTCCCCGGCGCGGACGTCGTCCTGCACTGGAGCCCCGCGCACACCTTCGGCCTCGACGCGGCCCAGGCCATCGACGCGGGCACCGGGGAAGAGGTCGCCGCCTGATGTCGACGCTCACCGAGGCGCCCCCGCCGCTCGCCCCCGCCGAATCCACGGCCAAGCCCCCGCGCAAACGCGGCCGGTTCACCCCGTACTGGCTGCTGCTGCCCGGCATCCTGTGGCTGGTCGTCTTCTTCGCGCTGCCCCTCGTCTACCAGGCCAGCACGTCCGTGCAGACGGGCTCCCTGGAGGAGGGCTACAAGGTCACCTGGCACTTCGCGACCTACTGGAACGCCCTCTCCGAGTACTGGCCCCAGTTCCTGCGGTCCATCTTCTACGCCGCCGGTGCCACCGTGCTGTGCCTGCTGCTCGGCTACCCGCTGGCCTATCTGATCGCCTTCCGCGCGGGCCGCTGGCGCAACCTGATCATGATCCTGGTGATCGCGCCGTTCTTCACCAGCTTCCTGATCCGCACCCTGGCCTGGAAGACGATCCTCGCCGACAACGGCCCGGTCGTGCACGCGCTCAACTCGCTGCACATCCTGGACCTCACCAACTTCCTCGGCTGGACGGCCGGCGACCGGGTGCTGGCCACCCCGCTCGCGGTGGTGTGCGGACTGACGTACAACTTCCTGCCGTTCATGATCCTGCCGCTGTACACCTCGCTGGAGCGGATCGACGGACGGCTGCACGAGGCGGCCGGCGATCTGTACGCGAGGCCCTCGACCACCTTCCGCAAGGTGACCTTCCCGCTGTCGATGCCGGGCGTGGTCTCCGGCACGCTGCTGACCTTCATCCCGGCGGCCGGTGACTACGTCAACTCCGAACTCCTCGGCTCCACCGACACCCGCATGATCGGCAATGTGATCCAGACGCAGTTCCTGCGCATCCTGGACTATCCGACGGCGGCGGCCCTCTCCTTCATCCTCATGGCCGCGATCCTGGCCATGGTGACGATCTACATCCGCCGGTCCGGGACGGAGGACCTGGTCTAAATGCCCGTCGTCAACTGGCTCAAGCGCCATCTCGTCGTCATCGCGGGACTCTGCACCCTCGCGTATCTGCTGCTGCCCAATGTCATCGTCACGGTGTTCTCCTTCAACAAACCGAAGGGGCGCTTCAACTACCAGTGGCAGCAGTTCTCCCTGGACGCCTGGAAACAGCCGTGCGGCGTCGCCGACATGTGCAACTCGCTGTCCATCAGCCTCCAGATCGCCGTCTGGGCGACGCTGGGCGCCACCGTCCTCGGCACGATGATCTCCTTCGCGCTGGTCCGCTACCGCTTCCGCGCCCGCGGCGCCATCAACTCGCTGATCTTCCTGCCGATGGCGATGCCCGAGGTCGTCATGGCCGCCTCGCTGCTCACCCTGTTCCTCAACATGGGCGCCCAGCTGGGCTTCTGGACGATCCTGATCGCCCACATCATGTTCTGTCTGAGCTTCGTCGTCACCGCCGTCAAGGCGCGCGTGATGTCGATGGACCCGCGCCTGGAAGAGGCCGCCCGGGACCTGTACGCCGGGCCCGTGCAGACCTTCCTGCGGGTCACCCTGCCGATCGCGGCACCCGGAATCGCGGCGGGCGCGCTGCTGTCCTTCGCGCTCTCCTTCGACGATTTCATCATCACCAATTTCAACGCCGGCTCGACCGTCACCTTCCCCATGTTCGTCTGGGGCTCGGCACAGCGCGGAACGCCCGTTCAGATCAATGTGATCGGCACGGCGATGTTCCTTCTCGCGGTGCTGCTGGTGCTCGTGTCGATGCTGATCAACAATCGCCGTAACAGTCAAAAGGCGTAAGCCGAAAAGCGCGAAAAGCTCTGTAGGGAGTTGAAATCATGGCCCCAAGCGCCATGAGTCGTGGCCAAGACAACTGGATCTCCTCTCTCTCCGAAGCCCAGCCGGTCCCGTACTGGCTGGAAGACCCCGGCAGGCCGGCGCCCGAGCCCGCCCTCACCGGCTCCGAGACCTGCGACCTGCTGGTCGTCGGCGGCGGCTACAGCGGACTGTGGACCGCGCTCATCGCCAAGGAGCGCGATCCGCAGCGGGATGTGGTCCTGCTGGAAGGCCGCGAGGTGGGCTGGGCCGCCTCCGGCCGCAACGGCGGCTTCTGCGCCGCCTCCCTCACCCATGGCCTGTCCAACGGGCTGACCCGCTGGCCCGGGGAGATCCACAAGCTGGAGGAGCTGGGGCGGCGCAACCTCGACGAGATCGAGGCGGCCGTCGCCCGGCACGGCATCGACTGCGAGTTCGAGCGCACCGGCGAGATCGACGTGGCCACCGAGACCTACCAGGCCGCGGAGCTGCGCGACTGGCACAAGGAACTCCAGGAGCAGGGCCTCGCGGACGGCGTCGACTTCCTGGACGAGTCCGCCCTGCGCGCCGAGGTGAACTCGCCGACCTTCAAGGCGGGGCTGTGGGACCGCCGGGGCGTCGCCATGCTGCACCCGGCGAAGCTCGCCTGGGGCCTGAAGCAGGCGTGCGTCCGGCTCGGGGTGCGGGTGTACGAGCACACGCCCGCGCTCACCCTCAAGCAGTACGGCGCCGGGATGGCCGTCCGCACCCCGTACGGCGCCGTCCGCGCCCGCAAGGTCGCGCTCGGCACCAACATCTTCCCCAGCCTGCTGCGGCGCGTGCGCTCGTACACCGTCCCGGTCTACGACTACGCGCTGATGACCGAGCCGCTGAGCGCGGAGCAGCTCGCGGAGATCGGCTGGCAGGGAAGGCAGGGACTCGGCGACAGCGCCAACCAGTTCCACTACTTCCGGCTGTCCGCCGACAACCGGATCCTGTGGGGCGGTTACGACGCCGTCCACCACTACGGCGGCCGGGTCCGGGCGGAGTACGACGACCGCCCCGAGACCTACGCCAAGCTCGCCGGGCACTTCTTCACCTGCTTCCCGCAGCTGGAGGGCACCCGCTTCACCCACGCCTGGGGCGGCGCGATCGACACCTGCTCCCGCTTCTCGGCGTTCTTCGGCACCGCCCACCAGGACAAGGTGGCCTACGCGGCGGGCTTCACCGGCCTCGGCGTCGGCGCGACCCGCTTCGGCGCGGACGTGATGCTGGACCTGCTGGACGGGGAGCGCACCGAGCGCACCGAGCTGGAGATGGTGCGCAAGCGCCCGCTGCCGTTCCCGCCGGAGCCGTTCGCCTGGACCGGTATCGCCCTCACCAAGTGGTCGCTGGCCCGCGCGGACGCCCACGGCGGCCGCCGGAACCTGTGGCTGCGCACGATGGACAAGCTGGGCCTGGGCTTCGACAGCTAGTTCGCGTGACCCAGGTCACCCCGTAAGGGTCCCGGAACCCGCGTAATGCTCCGGTACGGCCTCCCTCTCTCCCCCCGAGGCGGCGCGCTCGCGTCGCGCACCGAGGAGAGCGGGAGGCCTGCTCATGGGCGGGACGAAGACGGCGGTGGAGTGGCTGGCATCCGTGGCACCGGATCCCCGGGGGTGCCGCCGGGAGTGGGAGCGCAATCCGCACGGGGTCGCGCTGCTGCCCGCGGGCCGGGCCTGGGACGTGCTGATCCTCCCGGCCCATCTGGGCCACCCGACGCTGGACGTGCTGACCCGGATGCTCGACAGGACCGGCCCGGTGCTCGCCGACTTCGGCGACAACCGGATCGGGTTCTTCGTGGCGCCGGGCACCGCGGAGCGCTGGCTGGGCACCGGGGTGCGCGCCGCGGGGAACGGCACCTGGATCGTCGTACCGCATCCGGGCCGGGCGAGCCGGGGGGTGCGCTGGCTGGTGCCGCCGGACGGCTCCGGCACGCTGACCGACGCGGCACTGCTGGAACTGGCGATGCACGAGGCGGCGGCCCGCCTGGTGCTGGGGGCGGGGGAGGACGGGTAGCGCGCGCGTCTCTTGACACCGGGATTGGTCTGGACCAAATTGAGTGCCGTTCCACCCTCCAACTCCCCCCTGCCCGGAGGTCTTTGTGGACCGCTCCAGACCCCTGCTCGCCCTCCTCGCGGCCACGGCCCTCGCCGTGCCCGGCCTCACCGCGCTCTCGTCGGCCGCGCGCGCGGCCGACGCGGACGTGCTCCAGAACGGCGGCTTCGAGTCCGGCCTCTCCGGCTGGACCTGCTCCGCCTCCTCCGGTACGGCCGTCAACTCGCCTGTACACAGCGGCAGTTCCGCGCTTCAAGCCACCCCGGCCGGCAGTGACGACGCCCAGTGCGCGCAGACGGTGAGCGTGCAGCCCAACTCCCAGTACACACTGGCCGGTTACGTCCGGGGCTCGTACGTCTACCTGGGCGCGAGCGGCACCGGCACCACCGATGTCTCCACCTGGACCCAGTCGGCGCCGGACTGGCAGAAGCTGAGCACCACCTTCACCACCGGGCCCTCGACCACCAAGGTCACGGTGTACACCCACGGTTGGTACGGCACGGGCGCCTACGGCTCCGACGACCTCTCGCTCACCGGCCCCGGCGGGGGCGGCGGCACCACCCAACCGCCCGCCGTACCGGCCGGGTTGACCGCCTCCTCCGTCACCGCCTCGTCCGTCGCCCTGTCCTGGTCGGCGGTGAGCGGTGCCACCGGGTACGCGGTCTACCGCGACGGCGTCAAGGTCCAGTCGGCGAGCGGGACGTCGGCCACCGTCACCGGGCTCACCGCCTCGACGGCGTACAGCTTCCAGGTCACGGCGGTCAACAGCGCGGGGGAGTCCGCGAAGTCGGCGGCGGTGGTGGTGACCACGAGCACCGGCGGAACGGGCGGCGACCCGGGCGGTGGCGGCTCCGCCGGTCTCCCGGCCCACGCCCTCGTCGGCTACCTCCACGCCAGCTTCGCCAACGGCTCCGGATACACCCGGCTCGCGGACGTCCCCGACAGCTGGGACGTCATCGACCTGGCCTTCGCCGAGCCCACCTCACCGACCTCCGGGGACGTGGAGTTCACCCGCTGCCCGGTCACCGACTGCCCGAACGCCGAGAGCGACACCGACTTCAAGGCGGCGATCAAGGCCAAGCAGGCGGCCGGCAAGAAGGTGCTGATCTCCATCGGCGGCCAGAACGGCCAGGTCCAGCTGACCACCACGGCCGCCCGGGACGCCTTCGTCTCCTCCGTCTCGAAGATCATCGACACCTATGGCCTCGACGGCCTCGACATCGACTTCGAGGGCCACTCGCTGTCCCTGGACACCAGCGACACGGACTTCAAGAACCCCACCACGCCCGTGATCGTCAACCTCATCTCCGCGCTGAAGACCCTGAAGGCCGAGTACGGCGCGAAGTTCGTGCTGACGATGGCCCCGGAGACCTTCTTCGTGCAGAACGGCTACCAGTACTACGGCACCGGCAAATGGGGCGGCCAGGACCCGCGCTGCGGCGCCTACCTCCCGGTGATCTACGCCCTGCGCGACGACCTCACCCTGCTGCACGTCCAGGACTACAACTCCGGCCCGATCATGGGCCTGGACAACCAGTACCACTCCATGGGCGGCGCCGACTTCCACATCGCCATGACCGACATGCTCCTCACCGGCTTCCCGGTGGCGGGCGACCCGAACAACGTCTTCCCGCCGCTGCGCCCCGACCAGGTCGCGATCGGCATGCCCGCCTCCGTCAACGCGGGCAACGGCTATGTCGCCCCGTCCGAGGTCACCAAGACCCTGGACTGCCTGACGAAGAAGACCAACTGCGGCTCGTACACCACCCATGGCACCTGGCCGGATCTGCGCGGCCTGATGACCTGGTCGATCAACTGGGACCACTACTCGAACTGGGAGTTCCAGAAGACGTTCGACGGCTACTTCGGCTGAACCCCGGCAGCGCCCCGAGCGCGGTCAGCAGGGCCGCGCTCAGGCACCAGCTGCCCAGCACGTCCAGCGGCCAGTGGTAGCCATGGCGGACCAGTCCGTACGAGACGCCCAGGACCAGGGCCGCGCAGAGGGCGAGGACGCCCCGGCGGGCCGCGCGGGAGCGGAGCCAGGGCAGCAGCAGGAGGGTCGCGGAGCCGTAGGCCACGGCGGCGGTCGCCGTGTGCCCGGAGGGGAAGTAGCCGGTGGCCGGGGGCACCACGGGGGTCCCCGGCCGGGCGATCCAGTCCTTCAGCGGCACCACGAGCGCCGGGAGCAGCGCCATCAGGACGGCGGCGGCGAGCGGCGGCAGCCACCAGCGGGCGTGCCCGGCGCCGCGCCCCCGCCACAGGGCGTACCCGGCGGCGACGACGAGGACCGGCACGGCGACCTGGACATCGCCGAGGTCGGAGAGGAACTGCGCGAACCCGTCCGGCCGGACCAGGTCCCGGCTGAGGCGGGCGTCCGCGCGCAGCAGCGGGCCGTGGCCGAGGACCTGCCAGGTGAGCAGCAGGAAGAGGACGACGGGGCCCGGGATGCCGAGAAGAAGGACGCGGCGGACGCGGCGGACGCGGCGGGCGCGGTGGACGGGGTGCGACACGGGGGCCAGCTTGGCAGGCGGGCGCGGGCCGGGCCGTACCGGGGCTGTATTCGTGAGCGTGCCCGGAGAAGGAGGTCGGCCGCCCCGGAACAGGGGGGGTGGTCACGGGGCGGCCGTCCGGACCGGAACGTCGCACGCCCCGGGGGGTTTGGGGCGGCGACCGTCCGATCGGTGAGGAGATCCCGGCGTCAGGCGCCGGTTGTGTGCGCGAAGGCACGACCAGGTCGAAGCTGGGGAGGCCCCGGCCTGAGGTCGTCCACGGTCCCCCGTGGACGGGGTGCATCTCTCATCTGGGTAGAACCTACGGCAGGCCGAGGCGCTTGGGCAGACGGATCCCCGTCCCGACATGCACCCCGCACACCTTCTTCACACGGCCTGCCGCAGCCGGAAAACCGGAATCCCGGATACGGGCCGGGACCCGGATCTCAGATACGGGCGAGCGCCTGCTCGACGACGTCCAGACCCTCGTTCAGCAGGTCCTCGCCGATGACCAGCGGGGGCAGGAAGCGGACCACGTTGCCGTAGGTGCCGCAGGTCAGGACCAGCACGCCCTCGGCGTGGCAGGCCTTGGCCAGCGCGGCGGTGGCCTCCGGGTTCGGCTCCTTGGTGGCGCGGTCCTTGACCAGCTCGATGGCGATCATGGCGCCGCGGCCGCGGACCTCGCCGATGATGTCGAACTTCTCGGCCATGGCGGCGAGGCGGCCCTTCATGACCTCCTCGATGTGCTTGGCCCTGGCGTTGAGGTCGAGCTCCTTCATGGTCTCGATGGCGCCGAGCGCACCGGCGCAGGCGACCGGGTTGCCGCCGTACGTGCCGCCCAGGCCACCGGCGTGCGCCGCGTCCATGATCTCGGCGCGGCCGGTCACCGCGGCGAGCGGCAGACCACCGGCGATGCCCTTGGCGGTGGTGATGAGATCCGGGACGATGCCTTCATCCTCGCAAGCGAACCACTGCCCGGTCCGGCAGAACCCGCTCTGGATCTCATCGGCGACGAAGACGATCCCGTTGTCGGCGGCGTACTGGCGGATCGCGGGCAGGAAGCCCTTGGCCGGCTCGATGAAGCCGCCCTCGCCGAGCACCGGCTCGATGATGATCGCGGCCACGTTCTCCGCGCCGACCTGCTTGCTGATCTGGTCGATGGCCTGCTTGGCGGCCTCGGGACCGGCGTGCTCCGCACCGGTCGGCCAGCGGTAGCCGTAGGCGACCGGGACGCGGTACACCTCGGGCGCGAACGGGCCGAAGCCGTGCTTGTACGGCATGTTCTTCGCGGTCAGCGCCATGGTCAGGTTGGTGCGCCCGTGGTACCCGTGGTCGAACACGACGACGGCCTGCCGCTTGGTGTACGCCCGCGCGATCTTCACGGCGTTCTCGACGGCCTCGGCGCCGGAGTTGAACAGCGCGGACTTCTTGGCGTGGTCACCCGGCGTCAGCTCGGCCAGCGCCTCGGCGACGGCCACGTAGCCCTCGTACGGGGTGACCATGAAACAGGTGTGGGTGAAGTCCGCGAGCTGGGCGGAGGCACGGCGTACGACGGCCTCGGCGGAGGCGCCGACGCTGGTCACGGCGATACCGGAGCCGAAGTCGATCAGGCTGTTGCCGTCCACGTCCTCGATGACACCGCCGCCGGCGCGCGTGACGAAGACCGGCAGCGTGGAGCCCACGCCCTGGGCGACCACGGCGGTGCGGCGGGCCTGCAGCTCCTGCGACTTCGGGCCGGGGATGGCGGTGACGACGCGGCGCTCCTGCGGAAGTGCGGTCATGCGGGGCTCCTGGGGGTAATACGGACGCTTGCCTTCTTTTCTCGCAGGCTAAGGCGGGTGCGGGGAGGTGGGCATGCTCCATGTGGGCGCTGTACGCCGCCGCGGTTGTCCGCGGTGGACATAGCGAGCGTACGACCGTCCGGCCCCCTCGACGCCTCCTCCGGCCCCGCAACCCCCGAACTCCCCTCCCCAGGCACTAGATTGCTCGCTGACGGTGGACGGATCGGCTGGTCAGGGGGCAGGGCGGATGCACAACGACGAAACCCACAACACTCGCAAAACCCACCCGGGCCCGGTACCCCATCCGACCCACCCCCCAGAAGCGACGGCCCTCCCCCCCAAACCGACGGCCCCTCCTGCCACACCGGCGCCCGCCGACGGCTCGGCTTTCCTGCGGTGGCTGCGCACCCCCCGCCCGGAAGCCGCCCCTGGCCTCTGGCGTTTCGGGTACCGTCCGCGCCCCCAGGAGAGCGACGGCAAAGTCTCCGACCGCGCGCTGCTGACGGGAGCCGTGGGTGCCCTGCTGGCAGCCCTCCTCGTGTGGTCGCTCTGGGTCAACAATCTGGTGCCGCACAAGAGGATCCTGCTGGAACTGGTCACGCCGTCCGACTGGTGGGGCATCGATCCGCCGCGCGCGGCTTTCACCGCCAGTGCCATCTACGACAGCCTCTTCGCCACGCTCGTTCTGTACTACTTCGCGCGTGTGGGCAACTGGAAAGAGGTGCTCCGCCGGTATGTCACCGACCGGCCGCAGCCGTCGCGCGCGCTACGCGCCGCCGTCCTCGGGGCACTCCTCGCCTGGCTGGTCGCCTGGCACGGTTTTCTGTCGTACTACAAGCTCGCCGTGAGCGTGACGCCGGGCAGTTGGCTCTTTGTGTCAGGGGATGCCGTCGCCACGCTGGACCGGCTCAAGATGCTCAAGACCGTGCTCACGCTGCTGATCTTTTGGCCGCTCGCCGTGGCGGGCGACTGGAGGGGATTGTTCCGCGGTCGGCGAGGCGCCGCCCGACAGGTGGCCGACGGCCCAGGGAAAGAACCGGTCGCCGAGGACACGGACTGGCCCGACCTCCATGCCTACGGCCAGCACGCCGTGGCCGAGCGGCTGACCGAGGAGGCGCGTACGGGGCGGATGAACGATGTGGACTGCGCGAGGATCCGTCGTGCCTGGTCCTCGGTCGTGGCCGACCCGGCGCGTCTGAACGCGTTCACGTCCGCCGTGTTCAGCGACGGGGCCCGGGCCTGCCTGCATCCCTCCGGGCAGCGTGACCTTCCCGGCCGCACCACCCTCCATGACCTGCTGACCTCCCAGGTACGCATCGGCCGGTACGCAGACACGGAGCGCACACCCGCTGCTCAGCGCGCCGCAGGTGCTGCCGTGGACCCCGGCACGCTGGGCACGTCGCTGCTTGTGGTGGGCCCCTCCGGCTCGGGCAAGACCGCCCGTCTGGTGCGGCCCATCGCGGAGTCCCTCGCCCTCCAGGCGCTGTCGGGGCAGGCGGCCCTCGTCATGGTGGGCGCCGCCGGATCGGCCATGGGCGCGGATCACGGCTACGACGTCGTGATCAAGCCGGGGGACCGCACATCGGAGCATGATTTCGATCTCTACGGTGGGACGGACGACCCCGACGAGGCGGCCAGCCTCCTCGCGGACGCCCTGGCCGGAGACTGGTCCGAGGTCGAGCTGCGGCGCGCGGTGACCGTGCTGACCCAGCTTCTCGGGCCGTTCCGCACGGTCCACGGCCGGTTCCCGTCCGTGTCCGAACTGCGGGAACTGCTGGACGCGGAGCCGTCGGCGCTGAACCGGCTGAAGTCGATGCTCGACCCGCACAAGCACTCCCTGCTGCACCGGGAGTTGGACGCGCGAGTGCGGCAGGCCGGCAATCCGGGAGACGTCGGAATAGCGCTTGCCGACCGGCTCGGCTGCCTGGACCGTCCCGTGTTCGCGGGATTCTTCGACACTTCGGACCGTGCGCGGCCCTTCACTCTGCGGTCGCTCGACCACCCCCTGCGAGTAAGGATCGACCTGCCGGAGCGGACCCACCCCGAAGCCGCCCAGCTGCTGGCTCGACTGGTGATCGCCCAGTTCACGGCGAGCATGGCGACACGGGTGGATCGTTCGCTGTTCGCCTGTCTGGTCCTGGACGACGCGGCGCATGCGATCACCTCCGGGTCGGTACGCGCCCTGCGCAGGCTCCGGGACAGCCGTGCGGGTGTGGTCCTGAGCCTGCGGTCCCTGGCCGATGTGCCCGAACACCTGAGGCAGCCGCTGATCGCGGCGGTCGGCTGTCACGCCGCCTGCTCGGGAATCACGACCTGGGAGGGTGCGCTGTTCGCGCAGGCGTGGGGCACGGAGTGGGTGGAGACGACGGAGGTCGCCAAGCACACGGTGTTCGCGGACCAGCCACTGACCCGGATGATCCACGCCGTCCGGAAACTGGGTACCGGCAAGCCGGTGACCACGGACGCGGTCACCGTCCGCCAAGTAGAACGCGAACGCTGGTCCGCCTCCGAGTTGGCGCACGGGGTTCCGGCCGGGCACGCGGTGTTGTCGTTGACCAGTGTGCGGGGGGAGCACGCGCCGCCGTTGTTGGTGGATCTCAGGGGGTGAAGCGGCCAGCGGGGGACCGTACGGTGAGGCAGAATCGGGGAAGGCCGTTGGTACGCGGCGGCCAAGACAGATCTCCGTCACCGTGAAGGCACCATGCCCCCGACGCTCGCCTCGCTCGTCCACCACTCGGCGCTGAAGCTGACCGTCCGGGCCGGCGCCGACCGCCTCGACGTGCCCGTGCGCTGGGCCCACGTCAGCGAGCTGGCCGACCCCGTGCCCTACATGGAGGGCGGCGAGCTGCTCCTGATCACCGCGCTCAAGCTGGACGCGGAGGACCCGGAGGCCATGCGCCGGTACGTACGGCGGCTGGCAGGCGCCGGCGTCGTCGGGCTCGGCTTCGCCGTCGGGGTCAATTACGAGGAGATCCCGAAGGCCCTCGTGGACGCCTGCGCGGACGAACCCCTGCCGCTGCTCGAAGTCCCCCGCCGCACCCCCTTCCTCGCCATCAGCAAGGCCGTCTCCGCCGCCATCGCCGCCGACCAGTACCGCGCCGTCACCGCCGGCTTCGCCGCCCAGCGCGAGCTGACCAAGCAGGCCCTGAACTCCGGCCCCGAGGGCCTGCTCACCGCCCTCGCCGCCCAGGTCGACGGCTGGGCCGCGCTCTACGACGCCTCCGGCACCGTCGTCGCCGCCGCCCCCGACTGGTCCGGCCGCCGCGCCGCCCGCCTCACCGGCGAGGTGGAGCGGCTCAGGGAACGGCCCGCGCCCGCCTCCTCCGTGGTCGGCGGACCCGAGCACGAGGACCGCGTCGAGCTGCACTCCCTCGGCACCGGCCGCCGTCCCCGCGCCGCCCTCGCCGTCGGCACCGCCGCCGCCCCCGGCACCGCCGAGCGGTACGCCGTCCA
This sequence comes from Streptomyces sp. LaBMicrA B280, assembly GCF_049222185.1. Classification (NCBI taxonomy): domain Bacteria; kingdom Bacillati; phylum Actinomycetota; class Actinomycetes; order Kitasatosporales; family Streptomycetaceae; genus Streptomyces; species Streptomyces sp. LaBMicrA B280. Next base: position 126,232 of record NZ_JBMJCT010000008.1, read on the forward strand.
TTCCGCCATCGCCCTGCTCACCCTCACCACCGAGCGCTCCCGCTCCCTGCACGCCGCCGAGCAGCGCATCGGCACCGCCGTGCTGCGCATGCTGCTCGCCGGGGAACCCGACCACGCCCGCGCCGTGGCCGGCGACCTGTACGGCGGACTGCTGGACGCCCCGTTCCGGATGATCGTCGCCGACCCGGTGCCCGGCGCCCGGACCGGCGCGAGCGGCGGCGACCGGCTCGGCACCCTCGCGGAGATCCTGGAGGCCGCCGCCGCGCGCTCCGGCGAGGCGGTACTGGTCGTACCGGAGGGCGAGCGGCTCGTCGTACTCGCCGCGGACGGTGGCGCGGCGGTCGCCGCCTGCGTCGCCCGCGCCGCCGAGCTGGAGGCGGCCCGTACCAGCCCCGAGCACGCGGGCACCGACGAGGACGAGATCGTCGTGGGGCTGTCCGCCCCGGCCGGTCCGATCGCCGCCGCGGCCGCCTACAAGCAGGCCGAGCAGTCCCTGTCGGTCGCCCGGCGCCGGGGCCGGGTCCTGGTCGAGCACGAGCAGCTGGCCGCCGGATCCGTGCTGCCGCTGCTCGCCGACGACGCGGTGAAGGCGTTCGCCGACGGACTGCTGCGGCCGCTGTACGAGCATGACGCCACCGGCCGCGGCGATCTGGTCGCCTCGCTGCGCGCCTGGCTCTCCCGGCACGGGCAGTGGGACGCGGCCGCCGCCGACCTGGGCGTGCACCGGCACACGCTGCGCTACCGGATGCGCCGGGTCGAGGAGATCCTCGGGCGCTCGCTGGACGACCCCGACGTACGCATGGAGCTGTGGCTCGCGCTGAAGGCCACCTCGACCGACCAGTAACCGAGGCAGTAGTCCAATCAGTAGTGCCCGCCGCCCCTACTGCTACGGCACGGACAAGCGACCCCCGGCCCCCGCCGCCCTACCGTGGAGCACGAAAGCCAAGGACGCCCCCAAAGACGCCCCCAAACGCGGAAAGGCCGGGAATCGCACATGACTTCCACCCACGCCTTCTGGCTCGCCGGCCGCCAGGTCACCGGCGACACCACCTTCGACGTCACCTCGTCGTGGGACGGCCGGCTCGTCGGCACCGTCAGCGTGCCGACCGACGCCCAGGTCGAGGAGGCCGTGGCCGCCGCGTACGCCGCCCGCGACGAGTTCGCGGCCACCCCCGCGCACGTACGGGCCGCCGCCCTCGACCACGTGGCCAAGCGCCTGATCGAGCGCACCGAGGAGATCGGTCAGCTGATCTCCGCGGAGAACGGCAAGCCCATCAAGTGGGCCCGCGGCGAGGTCGGCCGTGCCGCCTCGGTGTTCCGCTGGGCCGCCGAGGAGGCCCGCCGGTTCAACGGCGGCGAGGCCCAGCGCCTCGACACCGACGGCGGCGGCGAGGGCCGCCTCGCGCTGGTGAGGCGCTTCCCGAAGGGCGTCGTGCTCGGCATCGCGCCGTTCAACTTCCCGCTGAACCTGTGCGCCCACAAGATCGCCCCGGCGATCGCGGCCGGTGCCCCGATCATCCTCAAGCCGGCCCCGGCCACCCCGCTGTCCGGCCTGGTCATCGGCGAGCTGCTGGCCGAGACCGAGCTGCCGGCCGGCTCCTGGTCGATCCTGCCGGTCGCCAACGACAAGATGCCCGCCCTGGTCCAGGACGAGCGGCTGCCGGTCATCTCCTTCACGGGTTCCGAGAAGGTCGGCTACGCGATCATGGACTCGGTGCCGCGCAAGCACTGCACCCTGGAGCTGGGCGGCAACGGCGCGGCCGTCGTCCTCGGCGACTTCTCCTCGGACGCCGACCTGGACTGGGCCGCGAACCGCATCGCGACCTTCTCCAACTACCAGGGCGGCCAGTCCTGCATCTCCGTGCAGCGCGTGATCGTGGACGCCCCGGTGTACGACCGGCTGCTGCCGCGCATCGTCGCCGCCGTCGAGGCCCAGGTCACCGGCGACCCGAACGACCCCAAGACCGATGTCGGCCCGCTGGTCAGCGAGGACGCCGCCCAGCGCGTGGAGTCCTGGGTCAAGGAGGCCGTCGAGGCCGGTGCCGCGCTGCTCACCGGCGGCGACCGCGACGGCGCCTCGTACGCGCCGACCGTCCTCACCGACCTGCCCTCGGACGTCACCCTGGCCCGCGAGGAGGTCTTCGGACCGGTCCTCAGCGTGCAGAAGGTGCACGGCGAGGCCGAGGCGTTCGCCGCGGTCAACGACTCCAAGTACGGCCTCCAGGCGGGCGTGTTCACCCACGACCTGCAGGCCGCCTTCCGCGCCCACCGCGCCCTCGAGGTCGGCGGCGTGGTGATCGGCGACGTCCCGTCCTACCGCGCCGACCAGATGCCCTACGGCGGCGCCAAGCAGTCCGGCGTCGGCCGCGAGGGCGTCCGCTCCGCGATGGAGGACTACACCTACGAGCGCGTCCTCGTCCTGACGGGCCTCGCGCTCTGACCTGCCGGCAGGTCACATGAACCGACCTGCGACGAACAGGTCGAACCTTGAACGGCCGGTGCCCACTGTGCGGGGGCACCGGCCGTTCCCGTGTCCGCCAGGGCCGCTCGTTCGGATCAGACCGGTTTCGCGGACAAAAGCCCCTGGAACCGCCGGGTCTAGAACCGCCGGGTGGCGACGGCCGGTCCGTCGGAGGCGTACACGGTCACCCGGTCGTGGCCCGTGCCGCTCTGCCAGGCCCGGTAGGCCGCGGCGATCTGTCCGGCCTGCGAGGTGTAACTGCTCGCGAAGCGGCTGTCCCAGTCGGTGTATATCTCGACCCGCCGGTCGCCGGTGTGGGCGGTCAGCCGGGTGACGTGTCGGGCGGCGGCTCGCTCCGCCGCGGTCCCCTCCTGCTCGACCCAGAGTCTGAACGTACTCGCCTCCGAGGTCGGTACGGCCTCCGTCGTGGCTAAGGACGTGCCGTGGGCGGGGGCGATCCTCGTCGCGTGCGCGCCGTCTTCCGCGCTCACGACCGCGCCCACGGCGGCCATGGCGAGGATGCCGCCCGCGATCAGCTTTCCCTTGTGCATGGTGAAGATCCCCGTTCGAGTCATCGTCTTGGCATGCGTGGTCCCCGCCGCTTCGGGTGCGAGCGGCGGGGACCACGCCTGCGGTGCTGGAATCAGTGGAGTGCGCTGACCTCGGTCGCCGACAGCGTCCGCGGGTACACGTGGACATCGGCCACGGAGCCGGGGAACGCCAGGTACGGGGTCGTGGCGGAGGCGCTGTTGACGCAGCCGCCGACGGTCAGCGGCATGGAGGAGTCGTACTGGGGGCTGAGGTTGGTGGCGGTCCCCACGAGGGCGCCGTTCTGGTAGAGGGCCATGTTGCCGCTGCTGGTACTACCGGCGACCGGTGCCCGGAAGGTGGCGACCAGATGGGTCCAGGTGCCGACCGGGGCGCTGTTGCTGTCTCCTTCGGCGGTGGGGAAGTCGGCGTTCTCGTCGTTGGTGGTCGTGGTCTGGAACATCCAGGCGGCACTGGGTTTGTCGTACGACAGGTAGAAGGACTGGTGCTGTGTGGTGCCCTGGCAGACGGCGGTGGTGCCGAGGGCCGAGTTGATCTTGACCCAGGCGGAGACGGTGTAGTCGCCGAGCGTGTCCACCGCGCTCTGCTTGCTCTTGAGGAAGCCGGAGCTGCCGTCGAAGGCGGCGCTGCCGGACAGCCCGCCGGGCGCGTCGGTGCCGAAGCCGACGCTGCCGGACGGGGTGAACGCGTTGAGGGACCCGGTGTCGGCGCCGTCGGAGGAGAGCTTCCACTCGTCCTCGGGCATGCCCTTGTCCCACCCGGACGGCACCATCACGCTGCCCGCGCTCGCGTCGCCCGCCGCCATGGCGTACGGGTAGACCTGCACGTCGGAGACGGAGCCGGGGAAGGCGTTGTACGGGGAGGTCGCGTCAGGGGTGTTGACGCAGCCGCCGATGGTCAGGGGCATGGAGGAGTCGTACTGCGGGGTGGGGTTGGTGGCGGTGCCCATCAGGGTGCCGTTCTGATAGATCGACATCACCCCGGTGGTGTCGTCCCCGTCGACGGGGGCCGTGTAGGTGACCAGGAGGTGTGTCCAGGTGCCCAGGGCCCCGGTGCCGGCGTCTCCTTCCGCGGTGGGGAAGTCGGAAGCGTCGTCGTCGGTGGTCGTGGTCTGGAACATCCAGCCCTTGTTGTCCCTGTCGTAGCCGAGATAGAACGCCTGGTGCTGGCTGGTGCCCTCGCAGACGGCGGTCGCGGGTCCGGCCGCCGAGTCGAGTTTCACCCAGGCGGAGACGGTGTAGTCGGCGAGGGTGTCGACGGCCGTGTGGTCGCTCTCCAGGAATCCGGTGCTGCCGTCGAACGAGGTGGCGGCGGTGGGCGCGTTGACCGCGTCCGGCCCGGCCGCGTTGAAGGTCGCCGCGCCGACGGCGGTGAACGGGTTGTCCCCGCGCGCGTCGGTGCCGTCCGCGGACAGCTCCCACTCGTTGTCGGGGGTGTCGCCGCCGGTGGCGAGCGGCACGATCAGGTTCGGCGCGATGGCGACGACATCGGTGTTCGTGTCGGTCAGGTAGAGACCGGCGAGGTCGGCGTAGTACGCGTCGGAGGGGTTGCCGCCGGAGAGGTCGGCCGCCTTCACGGTCGACGAGGTGGCGGTGCCGTCCGTGGAGACCGCCGACGCGAAGTCGATGACCTGCGACGGGTAGTTGTCGAGCAGGTAGCTGTTGACCTGCTCGCGGGCGGTTTCCTGGGCTGCGGTGCCGGGGTGGGCGGCGGTGAACGGCGGGATGGTGGTGAGGTAGACGGTGATGTTCGAGTTCTGGGTCACCGGCTGCCCGTTGACGAAGGACTGCCCGTCGTCGCTGTAGTACGAACTCAGCTGGCTGTTGAGCGCCTCCAGGCCGTGTTCGACGTTCGTGGCGCAGGTGTTGGCGTCGCCGGTGCAGTTGAGCAGGTCGGTGGCGCCGGTGGAGACGAGTACGGTGCGCACGTTGCCCTGGGCCAGCACATTGCGGTCCACCGGGTTGAGCGCGTTGGCGGGATCGGCGTCGTTGGTGATCTGCGGGAGCAGGTTGTTGCTCAGACTGCCGCTGTTCGTACCGGCGTTGAGGATGCCGTAGTCGACGGATCCGTCCCCGTTGGTGTCCTGGACGATGGCGTCGGTGATGGCGTCGCTGAGGTGGTGCCGGCCGTCGTTCGTCCCGGTGTCGGCGTTGACGCTCTGGTCGCCGTAGAGGACCAGGGAACCGGTCGGGGCGGTGGTGGGCGTGGTGACGTCGATACCGGCCAGGTACGGCAGTCCGGTGTACGTCGTCTGCGTGAAGTTGCCGGCCGCGGTGTCACCGGTGCGGTTGGCCGCGTCGCTGACCCACACCGGGGTCTGGGCCGTGGCGTGGCCGGACATGGCGGACACCGAGCCGTGCACCTGCACGCTGACCAGCAAGGTCGCCTGCTGAGCGACGGTCAGCGTCACCGGGTCGCTGGTGACGTCGCCGCCCGCCGGGACGGTGACGGACGTGCTGCCGCCGAAGGTCAGCGGGGTCGGCGCCGCGGCCGCCGCGGCACCGCCCGCGGTGGTGTCCTGCGGGGCGACGGAGGCCGCGTCGAAGGTCACCGGGGCGGTGCCCTTCGCGTTCGACAGGTGGATGCGCACCCCGTTGCCGGCATCGGACCCGTCGTCGTCATTGGTCCCGATGCTGACGTGCGCCGGGATGCGCAGCGTCTGCCCGTTGACGGTCGCGGCGCTGCCGCCGGACTGCTGCACCTTGGCGGTGTCCGGGACGGAGGAGTAGGTGCCGACCCAGTGCCGGGCGGTCGTCCCGCTGCCGGTGACGGTCAGCGGGCGCAGGCCGAGACCGAGGATGTGCAGCGAGGGCTGGCCGGCCTGGACACCATTGGTGAACAGGGGCAGGGAGATGCTGCTGACGACGGAACCGGGGCAGGCCAGCGGCACACTGACCGCGTAGATCTTCGGGCTGGAGCTGGGGCTGGTCTGGGTGTTGTCCTTGTGGTTCTCGTGGACCAGGGTCAGCGAGGCCGCGGAGGTCGGCCCGCTGATCCAGTCGGGCACGGTGTCCAGGTGGTACGCCTGGTCGGTCGGGTTGCCGTCCGCGTCCAGGCAGTTGTCCTTGGCGTAGGTGATGGTGCCGCCCGCTCCCTTGGCCGCGCCGCCGGTGGCGAAGGCGAGGAAGACCACGGCGTCACCGGTGTTCACCGCACCGCTGCCCGGCAAGGTGACGGTCTGGCCGGAGGCGAGCATGTTGTCGTAGGTGCCGGTGCCGAACTTCGGCAGCGTGACGGTGGCGCCGTCCACGGTGACCGTCTTGCCGCTCTGCCATCCCGACGTGCTCGTCAGATCGGCGGAGTTGATGCTGTTGCCGGATCCGTCGGCGTCGGCGGTGCTGGTCGTCGTCGTGAACGTGCTGGTGGCGGTGTTGTTCAGGCAGCTGCTGGTGGCGTTGATCGCGCACGTCAGCGCGGGCCCGAGCCGCAGCACGTCGACACCCGCCTGGAACCCGGAGGAACTGGGGTTCTTGCCGGTCAGGGTGAGGGTCAGCGTGTGGACGCCCTGCTTGAGGGTGAGCAGCTGACCGCTGGAGTCCTTCGGCACACCGAGGTTGAGGAACTGGGTGGTGACGTAGGAGTTGTAGGCGTCGTAGCCGCTGATCAGCGTCGACTGCGTGGGCTTGCCCGCGTCCAGGACCAGCCGGTAGATGCCGTAGTCCTTGGCCTTGGTCAGGTTGGCCCCGAAGCTCCAGGGGCCGTCCTTCGGGACGTCGAAGCCGAGGGTGACGCTGTCACCGGAGACGACCTTGGAGGTGCTGCTCCTGTTGCCGAGGAACGCCTGGTAGCCGTCGGCGAACTCGTAGCCGCTCCCCGCGGCCTGGCTGGTCAGCTGACCACCCTTGGTGCTGGTCGTCGCCGCGGGCACGGCGGTGGTGGTGCCGTCGGTGTTGGTGGCCGTCCAGCCGGTGACCATCTTGTCGCCGTAGGCGTACGCCGGGGTGCTGCTACCCGCGTAGAAGGCGTACGGCGTCTGGGTGAGGGACGTCGAGCCCGCCTGGTCCACGGCCTTGGCGTACAGCGTGTGGGGGCCCGTCGTGGCCGGGGCGAAGACGGGTGAGGCGCTGCCGTTGACGACCGCGGTGCCGGTGCCGGAGGCGTTGTCGGAACTGACGTAGTACGGCACGCCGGGCGTGATCTTCGTACTCGTGGTCCATTTGGTGACGCTGCTGCTGTACACCGTGTTGCCGAGCGTGCCGTCCAGGGCGAACAGGTAGCCGGTGATGTTGTTGGTGTGGTTGTTGCTGAGGGTGAAGGTGCCCTTGTCGCCGTAGGCGGCACCGATCTGCTTGGCCGGGAACTGACTCGATGTCACCGTCGGTGCCGGGGGAGCGGTGGTGTCGACGGTGAAGGTCTGCGTCTTCGTCCAGATGCCGGAGCCGGTCCCGGCCCAGTATCCGGCCGCGTTCTGCGCGGTGGCCTTCCAGGTGTAGGTGCCGTCCGGCAGGCTCGGCGTGGTCCAGTCGCTGCCGTTGGTGTTGTACCGGGCGCGCTTCTTCGAGTCCGTGCTGGGGCCGAAGCCCTGGTGCACCAGCGTGCCGGAGGAGTTGTAGACGTTGTACTCCATGCGCACCAGCTCGCTGCCGCCGGCCAGGTCGGGGTCGACCGCGCGCGCGGACAGCGTCGGGGTGTGCGTGGTGGTCATCGTCTTGCCCATGCTCACCGTGGACGGCTTGATGGCGGGAGTGCCGGTGCCGTTCTTGAGCTTGGGCCGGTAGCTGTAGGTGACCGACATGGTGGCGCCGCCGCCGTAGGCGAGCTGCTTCCACTGCGTGGCGTCGTTCATGTCGGGGGACTGGACCATCATCGTCATGCTCTTCCAGCCGCCGGCCGCCGCGCTCTGCGCGCGTGAGGTCACGTCGAACTCGAGCGAGGGCGGGCTGACCCAGGAGTTGGCGCCGTTGGTCACCGGGCAGGTGCCGGCCTCATGACTCTTCGGATTGGTGCCCAGCGCGCCGGTGCTCTTGTCGGGCTCGTGGCCCCAGTACAGCGAGGACGAACTCCACCCGGCGGGGCGGCCGGTGCCATAGACGGCGGCCGGGGTGTCGGAGCAGGAGGCGGCGGACAGCTGCTTCACATACAGCGAGGCGTGGGTGACGACGGCGCCCTTGATGCCGCTGGTGTTGATCTGGTAGTACGTGCGCGCCCGTTCGCCGTTGCCGGGGGCGGAGTTGTCCCACCCCTCGCGGGCGTTGGTGGAACCCGAGGTGGACGTCGAGTTGTAGACGTTCCACCCGTTGTCGGAGATCCGCGCCCAGTCCAGCTGGGACGGGCGGCCGCTCCACTCGGGGTCGATGTAGACCGGGTAGGTGGTGCTCTTGGCGGAGAGCAGTTTTTCGTCCACGCCCAGCAGCTGCCTGCCGGACGTGAGGCTCACCTGGACCTTGGCGCGGTGCTTGCCCACCTTGGCCGCCGTGCGGTGCTCGGCACGGGCCGATGTCGCGGTCCTGGTGCGGGCCAGGGGCGCGGCGGCGGCCTTCTGCCCGGTGCTGTCCCACATCAGCGCGGTGTCGCTGTGGAAAACCGTTTTGCCGGTGCGCTTGTCCGTGGCCTGGGCTCCGCCGTCGCGCGTGGTGGCCAGCTTGACCCCGCTCGACGCGGTACCGAACTCCAGGTGCCGCAGGCGTGGATTCGCCGCCGCCTTGGCGGACTTGACCACGAGGACCGAGGAGTAGCCGGAGGCGTCCGCGGTCAGCTGGAGGTCCACCTGGGGCAGCACCTCGGGGTAGGTGGCGGTGTCACCGGACACCACCGGCGCGGGCAGGGTGCCCGGCCAGGAGAAGCCCAGCTTGTCCTTGGCGCTGCGCATCGTGACCAGCGCACCCGAACCGCCGCCGGAGAAGGCCACGTCCGTGACGGCGGCCTTGGGCGCCCAGCTCCCGTCGGACCGCCGGACCAGCGTGGTGTCGATCGGCACCCACTTTCCGTCCTGGAGGGTGCGCTGCGGCATGGAGGAGTCGGTGCGGGTGAAGGTGCCGTCCGGATTGGCCGTCACCACCGTCCCCGTGTCGGTGAGCTGATCGACCGTCACCGGCTTGCCCGTGGCCTTCGCGCGGGCCGACGCCGACTCGGTGGCGTTGAGGCTGCGGTGACCCCCCGATGTGCCGGACTCCGTGTGCGGCGAGCGGGTGGGCGCGGCCGGCGCCGCCTGGGCCACCACCGCCGAGGTCAGCGACCCGGCGGCGAGGGCCGCGGCCACGGCGACGGCGACGGGTCTGGACTTGAGACGTCTGGATGCCCGTAGCGCCGGGCGAAAAGCTGACATCGAGGTTGGGGTCCTTCGCGGGACTCAGGCGGCCCCCCCTTGGGTCCGCGCCGCTGTGCATTCTGAATGCAAGGAGCAGCCGGAAGCATCGACAAATGGCCGGTGAGCCCTTGTGTCTGGCTGATTTTCGACGCATTCAGATGGCCCGCCCTGGGGTCCGCGTGACCATTTCGGCATGATTTTGCCGGGTAGATTCAAGGTGAAGAAAAGCCACTTCAGAGGTGGTTTTGTGGGGCGTTGTGCCTGGTCCCTGGGGTCGGGCATACCGCGCGAGCGCGCGAGCCGAGGCGTTTGCGGCGAGTCCAGGGCGCTGTATTCGGCACCTGAGTGAGCGCCATCGACACAGGCGTGTCCTATTCCCGACCATGGAACGCACAAGTCCGTTCCATTCAAAGCAATTCCTTTACCATTTCACCAAAGATCCTTTGCTGTGTGTGCTGAACCGACCGCTTAGCGTGAAGCTTTGCGGGGGGTGTGATCCAGATGTGCCCCTGCTTTGGCATGCCCTCAAACCGCCCAAGCCCCCTGAGTGCTTGGGCGCGCGAGGTGCTGGGGAGGGGATTGCGCAACATGGCTCGGGTTTCGTGGTGGAGACGCGGCGACCGGTCGGTCGCACGCGGTGTTCGTCGTACGGCGGTCGTGGCCGTCGGCACTCTGGTGGTGGGGCTGCTGCCCATGGATGTGGCCTCGGCCGCCTCCCTGGCGAAGCACGGCGTCGCCGCCCCTGCCGTACCCCGCGACAAGCGGATCCCGTTCACCCGGGCGACGCCCGAGCGGGGGAAGGCCGCCAAGCCGTTCAAGCACTTCGACCCCAGCGGGCGCGCGAAGCTTCCGGCCCCGGGCGGCGCCACCGTCACCCTGCCCGTCACGACGGCCGCCAAGGGGCTGAGCGCCAAGGCGACCCAGGTGCGGGCCGGCAAGACGCCCGTACTGCTGGGCCCCGCGGCGAGTACCCGGACCCCGTCGGCCGCCGTCGCCGCGACGCAGCGCGTACGGGTGACGATGCTGGACCAGAAGTCCGCGCTCACGGCCGGTGTCCACGGCGCGCTGTTCACGTTGCGGCGCACGAGCGTCGGCGGCGGCAAGGTCGCCCTGACGGTGGACGACTCCTCGTTCCGCTACGCCTTCGGCGGTGACTTCGCCTCCCGCCTGCACCTCGTCCGGCTTCCGGCGTGCGTGCTGACGACGCCGAAGCTGGCGCGCTGCCAGGTGCAGACCCCCGTGCGCACGGCGCCAGGTGCGCCACTGACCGCGCAGGTGTCCGTACCGGGTGCCGCGTCCGCGAGGGCCGGTGCCGCCGCCCCTTCGATTGTCATGGCCGCGACGTCCGACACCTCGGGTTCGTCCGGTGACTACTCGGCGACCAGCCTGTCGCCTGCGGGTACGTGGGCGACCTCCGGCAACACCGGCGCGTTCACCTACAGTTACCCGATCGCGGTTCCGGCAGCGATCGGTGGCGCGCCCCCCAACGTCGACCTGTCGTACGACTCGTCGGACCAGGACGGGCGGACGGAGGGGACGAACAACCAGTCCTCGTGGCTGGGTGACGGCTGGTCCACGACGGAGAACTTCGTCGAGCGCACCTACAAGCCGTGCAGTGACGATTCGTCCTCGGGCGCGCCCAAGAACGACGGGGACCAGTGCTGGGCAGGGCAGCTCCTGACCCTGTCACTGAACGGCAAGTCCACGCAGATCGTCTACGACGACGCGACCAAGACCTTCCACCCGGCCACGGACGACGGCACCACGAAGATCGAGGACGTGACCGGGTCGACGACCAACGGCACGGACAACAAGGAGTACTTCAAGGTCACCCAGGGCGGCGTGCAGTACTTCTTCGGCTACAACCGGCTGCCGGGCTGGTCAAGCGGCAAGGACGAGACGAACTCGGTGTGGACCACGCCGGTCTACCACGCGCACGACGGGGTCTCGGCCTGCCCGGACAGCACGGACTTCGCCGCCACCTCGTGCGCGCTGGGCTACCGGTTCAACCTGGACTACGCCGTCGACCTGCACGGCAACGCCACCGCCTGGTACTACTCGCCGGAGACCGGCTACTACGGCGCGGACATGAAGAACACCGCGGTCTCCTACGTCCGCGGCGGCACCCTGGCGCGTATCGACTACGGCATGACGTCCTCGACGATCTACTCGGGTACCGCGCCGGCACAGGTCGTCTTCGGCACCGCCGAGCGCTGCATCGCGGGTACTCCGGCGGGCAACACGTGCGCGGACAGCCAGTTCACGGTCGCCGACGCGGCGTACTGGCCGGATGTGCCGATCGACCTGAACTGCACGTCGGGGTCGACGAACTGCACCGACCACGGGCCGAGTTTCTGGTCGCGCAAGCGGCTGACCTCCATCACGACGCAGATCCAGACCGGCGGGGTCACCAAGCAGATCGACAAGTACACCTTCACCCAGTCCTTCCCCGACGGCGGTGACCACGCCCCCACGCTGTGGCTGGACTCCATCCAGCGCACCGGCCTGGACACCCTGGGCGGCGCCTCGGGCAGCACCGCGACACCGTCGGTGAGCTTCGACCCGCCGCTCCAGCTGCCCAACCGCGTGGGCACCATCCCGCAGATGCCGCTGATGTACCACGACCGCATCCAGACGGTCACCAGCGAGACCGGCGCTCAGACCAGCGTCACGTACGACCGGCCCGACTGCTCCAGCGCCCCGGCCAGCGACCCCGACGACCCCACGGACGCGGCGGCACAGAAGTTCGCCTCCACGAACACCCTCTCGTGCTTCCCGGTCTACTGGACACCGGACGGCCAGCCCGCCCCCTGGATGGACTGGTTCTACAAGTACAAGGTGACCTCGATCGTCACCGAGGACACGCACAACTCCTACCAGGACGGCACCGAGCCCAAGCTGGAGACGGACTACGCCTACAAGGGCGACCCCGGCTGGCACTACGACGACAACGAGGTCGTCAAGGCGAAGAACCGCACGTGGGGCCAGTTCCGCGGCTACCCGGAGGTGGACGTCACCACCGGTGACCCGGACGTCTTCCACTACACCAATGGCGCGAAGGTCTACGACCAGAAGACGCTGACGAAGACGTACTACTTCCTCGGCATGGACGGTGACACCCTGCCCGGCGGCAAGACCCGCTCGGTTCCGTCGCTGACCAGCCAGGACGGCACCACCGCCACGGTCGCCGACAATGACGCGCTCGCCGGTCAGGCCTTCGAGACCGACACCTACACCGCTTCCGGCGGAAGCCTCAACAAGGCTGTGGTCGACGTTCCCACGATCATCGGCCCCACCGCCACGCGCAGCCGCAGCGGTATGCAGGACCTGACGGCACAGATGGTCCGGACCGCCAAGTCGCTGACCCGCGAAGCCGTTTCGTACGGCTGGCGCAAGACCGAGACCGACACCTTCTACGAGACGAAGCTGGGCAAGCCCACCACCGGTGCGCCGGTGCAGGTGGACGACCGCGGTGAGAACGCCGACAGCAGCAACGTTGCCAAGTGCACCTACACGCGCTACTTGTCCAACAACAGCCCGCTGATGACCCTGCCGGCTGAGACCATCACCACGGCCCAGGACTGCTCCACTGCCGGAGCGACCCCCAGCGGCACGCTGATCTCGGACAGCCGCACCTCCTATGACAACAAGGCGTTCGGCTACGACGGTGACGGTCGGCAGAACCCAGACCTTCCTACGCGCGGTGACGCCACCTCGGTGCAGGCCGCGTCGGCGGCGTCAGGTGCGACCGCGACCTCGTTCATCGACCAGACCGCCAGCAGCTACGACAGCTACGGCCGGGTCACCAAGACGACCCGGACCCCCAATTCCACGTCTCCTGACGGTAAGAGCTTGGCGCAGGGCATCTTCACCACCTACACCCCGGCCAGCGGTGAGCTGCCCACCAGCACTACGGTTGTCACCCAGGTCACCCCTGGCACGGACTGCTCCGCGGTCACCGTGTCGTCCAAGGACTGCCAGCTGACCACCGCGGCCCAAGACCCAGCCCGCGTCCAGCCCACCGCCAAGACGGATGCGGCAGGCCGTCTGTCCTCGCTCACCTACGACGCCCTCGGCCGCCTCACGGCCGTCTGGCTGCCCAATGAGAACAAGGCGAACAGCGCACCGGCGAACATGACCTACGCCTACAGCCTGTCCAAGACGGCGCCCTCGGTCGTGACCACCAGCACGCTGTTGGACAACGGCAGTTACAAGATCAACGAGACGCTGCAAGACGCCATGCTGCGCACCCTCCAAACGCAGACCACCGCCGAGAACGGCACGACCACCGTCTCGGACACGCAGTACGACTCGCACGGCTGGACCGTCGCCACCAACAACGCCTACGACATCGGAGGCAGTCCCGCCGCCAAGCTGGTCTCGGTCTCCCAGGTCTCCATCCCGGACACCACCGTCACCGACCACGACGCGATGGGCCGCGCCGACCTGGTCACCGAGGAGCACAACGGCGCCAAGACCTGGACCACGACCACCGCGTACACCGGCGACAGGACCACCGTCCTGCCGCCCAAGGGCGGGGTGCCCACCACCACGGTCACCGACGCCCGCGGCCAGACCGAGGAACTCGACCAGTACAAGACGCCCCCCACCCTGAGCGGTTCGGCCACGGTGGGTTTCACCGCCACCGGCGGCACCACCTCGGCCACCGCCTACACCTACTTCCCCGACGGGAAGCAGCACCAGGTCACCGGTCCGGACAAGGCGGTGTGGTCGTTCGGCTACGACCTGCTCGGCCGCAAGACCTCTCAGACGGACCCCGACGCCGGCGGCAGCAGCTACGGCTTCGACGACGCCGACAACATGATCTCCACCACGGACGCCAAGAAGCACGAACTCGACTACACCTACGACCTGTTGGGCCGCAAGCTCACGGCCACGGACAAGAAGGCCGGCTTCCAGTTCGCCTCCTGGGCCTACGACACCCTGCGGATCGGCCTCCCGACCTCGTCCACGCGTTATGTCCAGGGCGTGACCGGCGGATACACGGTGGCGACCACCGGCTACACCAGCCTCGGCAAGCCGACCGGCACCAAGATCACCCTGCCCGACTCGGAGGCGCCGCTCCCGGCGACGTACACCACGACCTACACGTACACGACGAACACCCAGACGCTGGCCACGCAGAGCGATCCGCGCACCCAGGGCCTGAACAACGAGACCATCATCTACACCCACGACGCTCTGGGCGCCCCCGTCAAGACGAGCAGCAGCATCAACACCTACGTCGGGGACACCGTCCTCACCAACTACGGTGAGCCGTCGCAGGTCACCATGGGGGCGTCGACCAACCCGGCCCAGGTCACCTACGGCTACGACGACCAGACCCGTCGGCTGACCGACCGTCTGATCACCCGTACTCAGGCGCCCGGACCGACGGTTGACGAGGCCTCGTACACCTACGACGCCTCCGGCAACCCCACTTCCGCCACCGACAAGCAGTCGGAGACAGGTAACACCGTCACCGACCAGCAGTGCTACAGCTATGACACCTTGAACCGGCTCACCGACGCCTGGACGGCCAAGGACGACTGTGCCGCCAACCCGCCGACCACCGGCACCCTGAGCACCACGGCCGGCTCGTACTGGCAGTCCTTCAGCTACGACGACATCGGCAACCGCAAGCAGAGCGTTGACCACGCCATTGGCAGTTCCGGAACGACGTCCACCACCGACTACACCGACGGGTGCACCAAGGACTGCAACTCCACCGGGGCGCAGCCGCACACCGTGACCGCCACCACGGGTGGCACGAACCCGACGGCGTTCAGCTACGACGAGGACGGCAACCTGCACACCCGGACCCCTGCCAGCGGCCCGGGACAGACCCTGACCTGGGACGACGAGGGCCATCTGGCCCAGGTGGACATCGCAGGCACCAGCCCGTCGACCACCAAGTACCTCTACGACGCCGACGGCAACCAGCTCATCCGCCGCGACCCCGGCCAGACCACCCTCTTCGCCGGGGACACCGAGATCGTCGTCAACACCGGCGTCACCCCCAACACCCTGCTCGGGGCCGTGCGCAGCTACGTGCACGGTGGCGGCGCGGGTATGCCCATGGCCGTCCGCTCCAGCCTGCCCGGCGGTGGCGGATTGAAGTACCTGTTCAATGACCCGCACGGCACCGCGAACCTGTCCATGGACGCCACCACCCAGCAGATCGCCCGGCAGCAGTACACGCCCTACGGGCAGCAACGGTCCAGCGCGAACACCACCGCCTGGCCTGACCCCACCCGTTCCTACCTCGGCAAACCCCAGGACACGAGTACCGGTTACACCGATGTCGGCGCCCGTAAGTACGACCCCGCCCTCGGCAGTTTCCTGAGCGCTGACCCTGTCTTCGAGTCCAGCAGTCCGCAGGATCTCGGCGGCTATACGTACGCCGCTGACAATCCTCTCACCAACAGCGACCCCACAGGTCTCTGCCACCCGGACGTCTGCGGCATCGGCGTCCCGAGGGGCAACGTGGTGGGCGGCTCAAGCGGCATCATCACAGACGGGCCGATCGATCCGGACAACCCCGGCGCCGGGAGTTGTCACCACGGTTCGTGCAGTAGCGGGAGCCACGCGTCCGGCACGCTGTACGACAGTGTCAGCAAGTCCCCGACCTCTCCGCTTTCGGCCCAGCCGCTGATCACCGTCCCCATGGGTAGTCACTACGGTACGCTGAACGGTTACGGCTACACGTACACGGAAGACATCGGACCGGTTTCCAGGACCGGGTCTCCGGAGGAGGTCATGACGGGGTTCCAGGAGAGTCCGCAAGCGATTTTCCCGTTCCCGATCAGCGGATGTCAGCATTTCACCGACGGTGGTTATTGCACACTGCATCCCGCCCCCAAATTCGCGCATGGAATCGGAACTGTGAGAGTCGCTACCGCGGCGACAAGTTTCAAGTTCACGGTTGCTTCGGACGAATACTTTGATGGGCCGGGGTCGACCATCGAATTTAGCCTCAAATCCCGTAAGGGAGAGCTGTATCTGACCCAGCATGCAGTCGCGCATGATTCGACTACTCTGGCCACGTTGGGCACGTGGGGCGGCTACACGAAGATGACCTGGAATGTGATGGCCCACAATTTGCGCAGTGCCCTGGGAGTCCGGCCGAGCCATCCCCTCGGATCGACCGACTGGACGTCCCTGAACACCTGGATGGACTTTATCGGAGGCAACTGGGACCAGTTCCAGTAAGCCGCCGTGAACTGACCAGCACGCCAGAGCCTGCCTCACCTCCTGTTACGGAGGTGAGGCAGGCGGGTGATCCAATCCCGGTATGATGCGTGAATCCGTCGAGTGTGCATGATGAAAGGGTCTGAACGTGATCGTCCTCATGTTGGTTCTCTTCTTCGGGTTTCTGCTTACGTCGCCCATCTGGATGACATGGGGTGCTGGTAAGTTCTCCAAAGCTTTCTCGAAGCCCAAGTTCAGGGAAGGTTCCGAGGTCCTGTTCATTATTGCGGTTGTACTCCTGCTCTTCATCCTCACCGCTGGCTTGGCCTTGTTTTCGGGGGTCTGACCTAAACGGCAGTGCTCAGCCCCCCCCGGGGCAGCCTGACGAACCCTTTCGCAGTCGACAACATGATCAAGATCAAGGCGACGCAGACCTCCGTCACCGTGAGCCGGCATGGGGACGCCTGCCCTGATGTGGATGAATGGACGGGAAGTGCGTTTCCGGATGCTGACGCAAGACATGAAGACCCCGGCCCGCCCCGGTGCCCGCCGGGTGCTGGAGCGGATCGGGCGGCTCGTCCTGACGTATGTGGCCCTGTTCGCCGTGACGTGGGTGATCATCACCGTCATGGTGCACCCGGACGACTCTTACACCGACCTCATATGGTTCGGCTTGGGCGTGCTCGTCATCACCGGCGTACCGACGCTGCTCCTCGCCCTCCTCGCGGGCCTGGCGCACCGGCACATGGAAACCACCACGTTCCGGGCGACGCTGGCTTTCCCGATGATATTTTTCACGTGGCCTCTCGTGGGGGCGAATTATCCCGAGCCGCTGGTGTTCCAGGTCCTGTGCCAGATCGCCTTCGCCGCGTACCTGATGCCCGTGCCGCTCGTCCCGGAGAAGTGGTCGCCGCGCAGGCGGTAGCCCGGCCGGTCTGAGGACGGCTCCGCTTCGGGAAAGACGACCCGAACAGCCCCGCCCACCCCCCAGAGGGGTGGCGGGGCCGTTCCATTTCGGGTACCAACGACCCAATAGCACCGGTCGGTAGCGAACGGTCCCGGCCGTCCCCCTTCGCGGCGAGGTGATCCCCATGTCCGCCCCCACCGAGAACCGCAGCACCGTCACCGAGCGTGAGGCCCGCCAGGTCGCGGAGGCCGCGCGGGAGCGGGACTGGCACAAGCCCAGCTTCGCCAAGGAGCTGTTCCTCGGGCGCTTCCGGCTCGATCTGGTGCACCCGCACCCGATGCCCGCCGAGGAGTCCGTACGGCGCGGTGAGGAGTTCCTGGCCAAGCTGCGCGCCTTCTGCGAGGCGGAGGTCGACTCCGCGCGGATCGAGCGCGAGGCCCGCATCCCCGACGAGGTCGTGGCGGGCCTGAAGGAACTCGGCGCCCTCGGGATGAAGATCGACCCGAAGTACGGCGGTCTCGGCCTCAGCCAGCTCTACTACAACAAGGCCCTCGCCCTGGTCGGCTCCGTGAGCCCCGCCGTCGGCGCCCTGCTCTCCGCGCACCAGTCGATCGGCGTGCCCCAGCCGCTGAAGATGTTCGGCACGGAGGAGCAGAAAGAGGCGTTTCTGCCGCGGTGTGCGCGCAGCGACATCTCCGCCTTCCTGCTCACCGAGCCCGATGTCGGGTCCGATCCGGCGCGGCTCGCCACCACCGCCGTACCGGACGGTGACGAGTACGTCCTCGACGGGGTGAAGCTGTGGACGACCAACGGCGTCGTCGCCGATCTGCTCGTCGTCATGGCGCGGGTGCCGAAGTCCGAGGGGCACAAGGGCGGCATCACCGCGTTCGTCGTGGAGGCGGGCTCCGAGGGCATCACCGTCGAGCACCGCAACGCCTTCATGGGGCTGCGCGGCATCGAGAACGGCGTGACCCGCTTCCACCGGGTGCGGGTGCCGGCCGGACACCGAATAGGCCCCGAGGGCGCCGGTCTCAAGATCGCGCTCACCACCCTCAACACCGGCCGCCTCTCGCTGCCCGCGATGTGCGCCGGTGCCGGGAAGTGGTGTCTGAAAATCGCCCGTGAATGGTCGGCGGAGCGTGAGCAGTGGGGCAAGCCCCTCGCGCTGCACGAAGCCGTCGGCGCGAAGATCAGCTTCATCGCGGCGACCACCTTCGCGCTGGAGGCGGTGCTCGACCTCTCCTCCCAGATGGCCGACGAGGATCGCAACGACATCCGCATCGAGGCCGCCCTCGCCAAGCTCTACGGCTCCGAGATGGCCTGGCGGATGGCCGATGAGCTGGTCCAGATCCGGGGCGGGCGCGGCTATGAGACGGCCGAGTCGCTCAAGGCGCGCGGCGAACGGGCCGTACCCGCCGAGCAGATGCTGCGCGATCTGCGCATCAACCGGATCTTCGAGGGCTCCACGGAGATCATGCACCTGCTGATCGCCCGCGAGGCCGTGGACGCCCACCTCTCCGTCGCCGGTGACCTCATCGATCCGGCCAAGTCCCTGCCGGAGAAGGCGAAGGCGGGCGCGCAGGCCGGGGTCTTCTACGCCAAGTGGCTGCCGAGGCTGGTCGCGGGTCCGGGGCAACTGCCGTCCTCGTACGGCGAGTTCCGGCACGGCGTCGATCTGTCCACCCATCTGCGCTACATCGAGCGCACGGCCCGCAGGCTGGCCCGCGCCACCTTCTACGGCATGTCCCGCTGGCAGGGCCGGATGGAGACCAAGCAGGGCTTCCTCGGGCGGATCGTGGACGTCGGCGCCGAGTTGTTCGCGATGAGCGCGGCCTGCGTACGGGCCGAGCGGCTGCGCACCCGCGACGAGCACGGACGGGAGGCGTACCAGCTCGCCGACGCCTTCTGCCGCCAGGCCCGGATCCGCGTCGAGGAGCTGTTCGGGCGGCTGTGGACCAACACCGACGACCTCGACCGCACGGTCGTCAAGGGCGTCCTCGGCGGCGCCTACACCTGGCTGGAGGAGGGGATCGTGGACCCCTCGGAGGACGGCCCGTGGATCGCCGACGCGACCCCCGGGCCTTCGGCGCGCGAGAACGCCCGCCGCCCCTACGGCGACTAGCGGTACCCGGTCAGACGTGTCAGCAGTACTTGTCGCTGGGGTCCCGCGTCGTCCAGGAGCAGGACCAGACCTTGGCGCCGCTCGCCTTCGTGAGCGTGGCCGTGTCCTTGTCGTTGTTCCAGACGTAGGCGCGGCGGCCCTGGTACCTGTCCGACGCGGTGGCCTTGCCGGAACCGGTGTGGATCTTCAGGTACTTCCCGGCGCCGATCTTGATGTTCGGGAAGACGTACCGGTGGTTCGAGGCGTCCTTGAGCACCCACCCCTTGAGCGAGACCGCCGAGCCGCCGGTGTTCTTGATCTGCACCCACTCGCCGTTCAGGCTCGTGTTCGAGCGGTTGTCCGAGCCGGGGCTGTCGAACCAGACGTGGTAGATCTTCACGCCCCCGGCGGCCTGGGCCGGGGTGTTGAGCAGGGTGCCGGTGAGCAGGGCCGCACCGGCGAGGGCGGGCAGGGCGGCGCGCAGCCGTATGGTCCGCATGAAGAGATCCCCCCAAGGATGTCGTCCGCGAAATGCGTGAGCGCGAAAGCGCAGACTGAAGTGGTATCACAGGATCTTCACCTCTTCCGCGCATTCGGAGGGACCCGCTGAGGGGACACCCTGTCCTCGCTGTCACCGCGTGCGGCCACAATGGGGGGATGACCGACAGCCCTGCCCGTCCGGCACCCCTCGCCGACCCCCACCTCGTCCATGACCCCCTCGCCGGTGACGGCCCCAAGGACGTGGTGATCCTCGGCTCCACCGGATCCATCGGCACCCAGGCCATCGACCTCGTGCTGCGCAACCCCGACCGCTTCCGCGTCACCGCGCTGTCCGCCAACGGCGGCCGGGTCGCGCTCCTCGCCGAGCAGGCGCACCGGCTGCGGGTGCGCACCGTCTCGGTCGCCCGCGAGGACGCCGTACCGGCCCTGCGCGAGGCGCTCGCCGCCGCGTACGGCCCCGGCGAGCCGGGGCCCGAGATCCTCGCCGGACCGCGGGCGGCCACCGAGCTGGCCGCGTCCGACTGCCACACCGTGCTGAACGGCATCACCGGATCCATCGGTCTCGCGCCGACCCTCGCCGCCCTGGAGGCGGGCCGCACCCTCGCGCTCGCCAACAAGGAGTCGCTGATCGTCGGCGGCCCGCTGGTCACCGCGCTGGCCAAGCCCGGCCAGATCATCCCGGTCGACTCCGAGCACGCCGCCCTCTTCCAGGCGCTCGCCGCCGGTACCCGCGCCGATGTGCGCAAGCTGGTCGTCACCGCCTCCGGCGGCCCCTTCCGCGGCCGAACCAAGGCAGACCTGGCGGACGTGACCGTGCAGGACGCCCTCGCCCACCCCACCTGGGCGATGGGCCCGGTGATCACGGTCAACTCCGCGACCCTGGTCAACAAGGGCCTGGAGGTCATCGAGGCGCATCTGCTGTACGACATCCCGTTCGACCGCATCGAGGTGGTCGTGCACCCGCAGTCGTACGTCCACTCGATGGTCGAGTTCACCGACGGCTCGACGATCGCCCAGGCCACGCCGCCCGACATGCGGGGCCCGATCGCCATCGGTCTCGGCTGGCCCGAACGGGTTCCGGACGCCGCGCCCGCCTTCGACTGGAGCAAGGCGTCCACCTGGGAGTTCTTCCCGCTGGACAACGAGGCCTTCCCCGCGGTCAATCTGGCCCGGCATGTCGGACAGCTCGCGGGGACGGCTCCGGCGGTGTTCAATGCCGCCAACGAGGAGTGCGTCGCGGCTTTCCTGAACGGCGCGCTGCCCTTCAGCGGGATCATGGAGACCGTCACCCGGGTCGTCGAGGAACACGGCACACCGGAAACGGGAACTTCGCTCACGGTGTCGGACGTCCTCGAAGCGGAGACCTGGGCGCGGACCCGGGCCCGTGAGATCACAGCCACGACGGCGACCGCGGAGGCGCGTGCATGACGACCTTGATGTTCATCCTCGGCATAGTGGTCTTCGCGTTCGGTCTGCTCGTCTCGATCGCGTGGCACGAGCTGGGGCACCTGTCGACGGCCAAACTCTTCGGCATCCGCGTCCCGCAGTACATGGTCGGCTTCGGCCCCACCGTGTGGTCGCGCAAGAAGGGCGACACCGAGTACGGCATCAAGGCGGTCCCGCTCGGCGGCTACATCCGCATGATCGGCATGTTCCCGCCGGACAACGCGGGCCGGATCTCCGCCCGTTCCACCTCGCCCTGGCGCGGGATGATCGAGGACGCCCGCACCGCGGCCTACGAGGAGCTCCAGCCCGGCGACGAGACGCGCATGTTCTACACGCGCAAGCCGTGGAAGCGCGTCATCGTCATGTTCGCGGGCCCGTTCATGAACCTGGTGCTCGCCGTCGCCCTGTTCTTCACCGTGCTCATGGGCTTCGGCATCCAGCAGCAGACCACCACCGTCTCCTCCGTCTCGCCCTGCGTCATCGCGCAGAGCGAGAACCGCGACACCTGCAAGAAGTCCGACCCGGCCTCCCCGGCCCAGGCCGCCGGCATCCAGAAGCGCGACAAGATCGTCTCCTTCGCGGGCAAGCCCACCAAGGACTGGAACACCCTCTCGGACCTGATCCGGGTCAGCGCGGGCAAGGAGGTGCCGATCGTCGTCGAGCGCGACGGGAAGCAGCTCACCCTGCACGCGAAGATCGCCACCAACCTGGTCGCCCAGAAGGACTCCAGCGGCACGTATGTGCAGGGCAAGTACGTGAAGGCCGGTTTCCTCGGCTTCAGCTCCGCCACCGGCGTGCAGAAGCAGGGCTTCGGCGACTCGGTGACCTGGATGAGCGACCGGGTCGGCGACGCCGTCGACTCCCTCGCCGCCCTGCCCGGCAAGATCCCGGCCCTGTGGGACGCGGCCTTCGACAACGCCCCGCGCCAGCCGGACTCCCCGATGGGCATCGTCGGCGCGGCCCGCATCACCGGCGACATCGCCACCCTGGACATCCCCGCCTCCCAGCAGGTGGCGATGTTCGTGATGCTGCTCGCCGGGTTCAACCTCTCGCTGTTCCTGTTCAACATGCTCCCGCTGCTCCCGCTCGACGGCGGCCACATCGCCGGTGCCCTGTGGGAGGCGCTGCGGCGCAACCTGGCCCGGGTGCTGCGCCGCCCGGACCCGGGCCCGTTCGACGTGGCCAAGCTCATGCCGGTGGCGTACGTGGTGGCCGGGATCTTCGTCTGCTTCACCGTCCTGGTGCTGATCGCGGACGTCGTCAACCCGGTCAAAATCTCCTAGCCGGCCGACGTTCACGGCGGCCCGGCACCCTGAGGGTCCGGGCCGCTTCCGTCCGGCGTCCGGCCGCCCCCCAATGAGGGAGTTTTCTCGGGTGGGATGTGCCCGCGCACGCGCCGGTGACGTAATCTCGGATGCCGGAGCCCGCCGTAGCACGGGGCCGGATCTTGATCCACGACTTGGGGTTGCACAGCAGATGACTGCGATTTCTCTCGGCATGCCGTCCGTACCGACCAAGCTCGCCGAGCGCCGCAAGAGCCGGCAGATCCAGGTCGGAACCGTGCCGGTCGGCGGAGACGCCCCCGTATCGGTCCAGTCGATGACCACGACCCGTACGTCCGACATCGGCGCCACTCTCCAGCAGATCGCCGAGCTGACCGCCTCCGGCTGCCAGATCGTCCGGGTGGCCTGCCCCACCCAGGACGACGCCGACGCGCTGCCCACCATCGCGCGCAAGTCGCAGCTCCCGGTGATCGCGGACATCCACTTCCAGCCCAAGTACGTCTTCGCCGCCATCGAGGCCGGCTGCGCCGCGGTCCGCGTGAACCCGGGCAACATCAAGAAGTTCGACGACCAGGTCAAGGAGATCGCCCAGGTCGCCAAGGAGCACGGCACCCCGATCCGCATCGGCGTGAACGCGGGCTCGCTGGACCGCCGCCTGCTCCAGAAGTACGGCAAGGCCACCCCGGAGGCGCTGGTCGAGTCCGCGCTGTGGGAAGCCTCCCTCTTCGAGGAGCACGACTTCCGCGACATCAAGATCTCGGTCAAGCACAACGACCCGGTCGTGATGATCGAGGCGTACCGCCAGCTCGCCGCGCAGTGCGACTACCCCCTGCACCTCGGCGTCACCGAGGCGGGCCCCGCCTTCCAGGGCACCATCAAGTCGGCCGTCGCCTTCGGCGCGCTGCTCTCCGAGGGCATCGGCGACACCATCCGCGTCTCCCTCTCGGCACCTCCGGTCGAGGAGGTCAAGGTCGGCAACCAGATCCTGGAGTCCCTGAACCTGCGCCAGCGCGGCCTGGAGATCGTCTCCTGCCCGTCCTGCGGCCGCGCCCAGGTCGACGTCTACAAGCTCGCCGAAGAGGTCACCGCGGGCCTCACCGGCATGGACGTCCCGCTCCGCGTCGCCGTCATGGGCTGCGTCGTCAACGGCCCCGGCGAGGCCCGCGAGGCCGACCTCGGCGTCGCCTCCGGCAACGGCAAGGGCCAGATCTTCGTCAAGGGCGAGGTCATCAAGACCGTCCCCGAGTCCAAGATCGTGGAGACCCTCATCGAGGAGGCCATGAAGCTGGCCGAGAAGATGCAGGACGAGGGCGTGGAGTCCGGCGAGCCCTCGGTCTCCGTCGCGGGCTGACCGTACGACGTCACGAGTCCCGTCACCCCCGGGTGGCGGGACTCAGCCGTACCTCCGCCCAGACCGTCTTGCCGGGCTGCCGGGGCGCCACCCCCCACTTGTCCGCGAGCGCCTCCACCAGGATCAGCCCCCGCCCCGACTCCCCGCTCGGCGCCCGCCGTTCGGGCAGCCGCTCGGTCAGGGTGTCCGAGACCTCCACGCGTACGACGCCGTCGCCCCCGGCGAGCCGCAGATGGAAGTCCCGCCCGGGTACGCGCCCGTGCTGTACGGCGTTGGCCGCGAACTCCGCCGAGATCAGCGTGACGGCCTCGTTGACCCGGCCGTCGTACGGATGCCCCCACTCGTCCAGCCGCAGCGAGACCAGCCGCCGGGCGAGCCGCGCGCCGCGCGGGGTGGAGGTGAAGCGCATGGCGAATTCCTGGGTGGAGATTTCTGATTTCACGCGGTTACGGTCCCGCACGCTCAGTAGCGTTGAACAGCGGCCGCACCAGGACCACCAGGCGTTGTACAAGGGCGAGGTGCCGCTGTACACGAGCGCGCCGTGACCGAGGGTGGCGCAAGGGCATTGGGGGTGTACATGAGCGAGGAAGCACAGGAAGACCAGGACGGCCAGGAAGCGCCGGGCTCGGGCATTCCACTCGTCTTCGGACGGGTGCTGAAGCGGCTACGGGTCCAAGCGGGCCTGGAACGGGCCGAGTTGGGTCGCCGTACGGGTTACTCGGCGGCGACCATCACGTCGTACGAGGTGGGTCGACGGATCCCGAACGCGAAGTTCATTCGGCGGGCGGATGAGGTGCTGGGTGCGGGTGGGATCCTGGTCGACTTCATCGAGGACATGGAGAGGGCACAGTATCCGGCGTTCTTCCGCGATGCGGCGAAGTTGGAGCGGGAGGCGGTCGGGTGGCATGTGTACGACGCACTTCTGATTAACGGTCTGTTGCAAACGGAGGACTATGCACGGACCGTGTTCACCATGCGGCGGCCCCTGCTGGACGAGGCGACCATCGAACAGCGCGTCGCCGCGCGGCTGGCTCGGCAGGAGATCTTCGAGCGTAAGACGGCGCCCACCATCAGCTTCGTGATGGAGGAAGCTCTCCTGCACAAGGGCTGGGGCGGACCGGCGGTAATGCGTGGGCAGTTGGAGCAGATCCTGCTCATCGGGCAACGGCGTAACGTGGAGGTCCAGGTCATGCCGAACGACCGGGAAGAGCACGCAGCCCTGTTTGGTACCTTCACCTTGATCGACACGGCGAAGGGGCGCAGGATCGGCTACGCGGACGCGCACAAGGGCAGCCGCCTCTACTCCGATGCTCAGACGGTCAGGGAGATGGAGGAGCGATACGGCATCCTGCGTGCCCAAGCCCTGCCCCCGCGTGAATCACTAGCCCTCGTAGAGAAGTTGCTGGGAGCGACATGAGCGTCGAGAAGCCGTCGAACCTGACGTGGTTCAAGAGCAGTTACAGCGATGGCGATGGCGGCCAGTGCCTCGAAGTCGCCCTCACCTGGCGCAAGTCCACCTACAGCGACGGCGAAGGTGGCCAGTGTGTCGAGGTCGCCACCTGCCCCACCACCATCCACATCCGCGACTCCAAGCAGAGCCCCGCCACCGCCCCCACCCTCTCCGTCCCGAGCACCGCGTGGCAGGCGTTCCTGGGCTCGTTTGCCGGGCTGAGGCGCTGACGCAGGCCACGGGGCCCTTGGCCCGTCCCGGAGAACTGGACGGCGAAACCGCGATAGATTCGTAGAGAAGGTGCTGGGAGAGACATGAGCGTCGAGAAGCCGTCGGACCTGACGTGGTTCAAGAGCAGCTACAGCAGTGGCAGTGGCGGACAGTGCCTCGAAGTCGCCCTCACCTGGCACAAGTCGAGCTACAGCACTGGTCAAGGCGGCGAGTGCGTCGAGGTCGCCACCTGCCCCACCACCATCCACATCCGCGACTCCAAGCAGCACCCCACCACCGCCCCCACCCTCTCCGTCCCGACCACCGCGTGGCAGGCGTTCCTGGGCCTCGTCCAGGCCTGAGGGGAGTACGACGGCGGGGGCGCGCCCAGCGCTTGGCCGCGCCCCCGCCGTGTGCGTACAGCTCCTGACCGACCCGGTCGAGAATCCGGAGGTACTCGTCGCGGTGGTCGGTGGGCTCGGTCCCGTCCCGATCGCGGTGTTTCTCTTCCTCCGTGTGGCGGCCGCGTGGCCGATCTCATCCGCGACCGGGTGCGGGATGCCCCTGCGCAGAGCGACCCGCGCAGTGCGTTGTGAATCCCGGACTGTTCGACGCGTGGCCGGGAACGCGCGGTTATAGTGCCAAGACCAGCGCAAACCCCAGGGTGAGGCCCCCGCACTTGTTGACCCAGACCACCTCACGGGTGCTCGATCCGAGCGACCTCGACGCCGCGCTCGCCGTCCTCGACCGCGAGCCGGTCGTGAACGCCTTCGTGACCGCCCGCGTCCAGATCGCGGGGCTCGACCCCTGGCGCCTCGGCGGTGAGATGTGGGGCTGGTACGAGGACGGCATGCTCACGTCCCTGTGCTACGCGGGCGCCAACCTGGTCCCGATCTGCGCCACCGAGCGCGCCGTACGCGGCTTCGCCGACCGGGCCCGGCGGGCCGGGCGGCGCTGCTCCTCCATCGTCGGTCCCGCCGACGCCACCTCCGGGCTGTGGCGGCTGCTGGAACCCCACTGGGGTCCCGCCCGGGAGGTCAGGTCCCAGCAGCCCCTGATGGTCACCGACCGGATGCCCGACGACATCGCCCCGGACCCCTACGTCCGCCGCGTCCGCAAGGACGAGATGGAGACGATCATGCCGGCGTGCGTGGCGATGTTCACCGAGGAGGTCGGGGTGTCCCCGCTGTCCGGCGACGGCGGTCTGCTCTATCAGGCCCGGGTCGCCGAACTCGTCGGCTCCGGGCGGTCCTTCGCCCGTCTGGACAAGGACGGCAAGGTCGTCTTCAAGGCCGAGATCGGCGCGGCCACCTCCCAGGCATGCCAGATCCAGGGCGTGTGGGTGGCCCCCGAACACCGCGGCAAGGGCCTCGCCGCCCCGGCCATGGCCGCCGTCCTGCGCTACGCCCTGGCCGACGTGGCCCCCGTGGTCAGCCTGTACGTCAACGACTTCAACACCGCCGCCCGCCGCACGTACCGCAGGGTGGGCTTCCAGGAGATCGGCGCCTTCATGAGTGTGCTGTTCTGAACCCGGATACGCTCCCGGCATGGATCTAGCGATCGGCCCCCTGGACCTGGCGGCCCGCGTGGACGAGGCCCTGGCGGTCCAAGCGGTCGCGTTCGGCCTCGGCCCGGACGAAGTCTCCGTACGGCGCCAGATCGTCCAGCGCCATATGCAGTTCCCGGGCGCCCGGGCCCTCGGCGCGACCGCCGGGGGGCTCCTCGTCGGCTTCGTCTACGGCATGCCCAACTCCCGTACCCACTGGTGGTCGACGGTCGTCGAGCCGTATCTGCGCGCGGCCGGAAACACCGAGTGGCTGGACGACTCCTTCGTGATCACCGAGCTGCACGTCCACCCGGACCACCAGAACCGGGGCATCGGGCGGCGGCTGATCACCAGGATCACCGACTCGGCCGCCGAACCCCGCTCGATCCTCTCCGCGATCGACACCGACAGCCCCGCCCGGGGCCTCTACCACTCCCTCGGTTACACCGACCTCGCCCGCCGCGTCCACTTCCCGAGCGCGCCGCGTCCGTACGCCGTCATGGGGGCCCCGCTGCCGCTGCGCAGGCGATGAGGCGTTAACCGATTTCCGCCCGCCCGGCAAGCCCGGCTAACCTCCTATGCCATCACCGCATATCTGGCAGGAGTACGAGAACCATGGCCAACGCACCGGTCCAGCGCATGTCCCAGTTGATGGCGAAGACGCTGCGCGACGACCCGGCGGACGCCGAGGTCCTCAGCCACAAGCTGCTCGTCCGCGCCGGTTACGTCCGCCGCACCGCCGCCGGTATCTGGTCCTGGCTGCCCCTGGGCAAGAAGGTCCTCGCCAACGTGGAGCGCGTCGTACGCGAGGAGATGGACGCGATCGGCGCCCAGGAGGTGCTGCTCCCCGCCCTGCTGCCCCGCGAGCCCTACGACGCCACCGGCCGCTGGGACGAGTACGGCCAGGAGCTGTTCCGGCTCAAGGACCGCAAGGGCGGCGACTACCTCCTCGGCCCCACGCACGAGGAGATCTTCACCCTGCTGGTCAAGGACCAGTGCACGTCCTACAAGGACCTGCCGGTGATCCTCTACCAGATCCAGAGCAAGTTCCGCGACGAGGCCCGCCCCCGCGCCGGCATCCTGCGCGGCCGCGAGTTCCTGATGAAGGACTCGTACTCCTTCGACACCGCCGACGAGGGCCTCGCCGAGGCGTACGCCCGGCACCGTGAGGCCTACCAGCGGATCTTCGCGCGCCTCGGCCTGGACTACCGGATCGTCGCGGCCACCGCCGGTGCCATGGGCGGCTCGAAGTCGGAGGAGTTCCTGGCCCCCGCCGAGGCCGGCGAGGACACCTTCGCGGACTGCCCGAACTGCGACTTCGCCGCCAACACCGAGGCGATCAACTACGCGCTCCAGCCCGTCGACGGCTCCGCCGTGCCCGCGCTGGAGGAGATCCCCACCCCCGCCACCCCGACCATCGAGACGCTGGCCGCCTCGCTCGGCGTCCAGGCCTCCGACACGCTGAAGAACCTGCTGGTCAAGGTGGACGGCGAGATCGTCGCCGTGGGCGTGCCCGGCGACCGCGAGGTGGACCTCGGCAAGGTCGAGGAGCACTTCGCGCCCGCCACCGTCGAGATGGTCACCGAGGCGGACTTCGCGGACCGCCCCGACCTGGTGCGCGGCTACGTCGGCCCGCAGGGCCTGGGCGAGAAGGTCACGTACATCGCCGACCCGCGCGTCGCCCCCGGCACCGCCTGGATCACCGGCGCCAACAAGGCGGACACCCACGCCAGGAACGTCGTCGCCGGACGCGACTTCGAGGTCGACGAGTACGTGGACGTCGTCGTGGTCCAGGAGGGCGACCCCTGCCCCAAGTGCGGCACCGGCCTGAAGCTGGACCGCGCCATCGAGATCGGCCACATCTTCCAGCTGGGCCGCAAGTACGCCGACGCCCTCAAGCTCGACGTCCTCGGCCAGAACGGCAAGCCCGTCCGCGTCACCATGGGCTCCTACGGCATCGGCGTCTCCCGCGCCGTCGCCGCGCTCGCCGAGCAGACCGCCGACGAGCAGGGCCTGTGCTGGCCCAAGGAGATCGCCCCGGCCGATGTGCACGTGGTCGCCGCGGGCAAGGCCCTCCAGACCGAGCTGGCCCTCGATGTCGCGGGCCAGCTGGCCGCCGCGGGCGTCCGCGTCCTCGTCGACGACCGCGCCGGTGTCTCCCCGGGCGTCAAGTTCACCGACGCCGAACTGATCGGCGTCCCCCAGATCCTCGTCGCGGGCCGCCGCTCGGCCGAGGGCGTCCTGGAGCTGAAGGACCGCAAGACCGGCGAGCGCGAGGAAGTGTCCGTGGCGGACGCGATCGCGCGCCTGACCGCGTAGTCACCGGCCGACGCACGACGCCCCCGGGTCCCCCCGGGGGCGTCGTCGCGTCCACCCGGTCCCGGGAAGGCCCGGGGAGGGCGACGACGCGGCTCCGGGGGCCCGGCCTAGAGCTGCGAGGCCCCGCCGTCGACAGGGAACTCCGCGCCCGTCGAGAAGGTCGCGCCGAACGCCAAGTACGCCACCGCCGCGGCCACTTCCTCGGGCGTCCCAAGCCGCCGCATCGGGATGGTGCTCCGATAGCCGGCCTTCACCGTCTCGGCGACATCGGCGGGGACAGAGCGGTCCAGGACGCCCGTGTCGGTCGGGCCGGGGCTCACGGCATTGACCCGCACCCCGCGCGGCAGCAGCTCGCGGGCCAGCGTGCGCGTCATCGACCGCAGCGCCGCCTTGCTCGCCGAGTAGGCACTGAGCGCGTCCAGGCCCAGGACGTTCACCACCGACGTGGTGAGGACCACCCCGCTCCCCTCGCGCAGCAGCGGCGCCAGCGCCTGCACGGTGAAGTACGGGCCCTTGGCGTTGATGTCGAACAGCGCGTCGTACATGTCCTCCGTCGTCGAGCCGAACGGCGCGGACGCGGTGACACCGGCGTTCACGAACAGCGCGTCCACCGTGCCGAACCGCTCCCGGACCGTGGCGGCCAGCGCCTCGATCTCCGTCAGGGACGCGGCGTCGCTGCGGACGGCGATCGCCCCCTCGCCCAGCCGCTCCAGCGCGCTGTCCAGGGCGGACCGGGTGCGGCCGGTGATCAGCACGCGCGCCCCGCCGTCCGCGAACAACCGGGCGGCGGCCAGTCCGATACCGCTGCTGCCGCCCGTGATCACGATCTTCTTGCCGTCATAAGTGGTCATGCCCGCAAGCCAAATGGCGACCGGCACCCCGTGTCCAAGACCCGTTCCGTATGCCGTCATGCGCCAGGCGCATGACAGCGCGCGACGTACGCTGGCCGGATGGACGTCGATCTGCGGCTCGTGCGCTATTTCACGGTCGTGGCGGAGCACGGCAACTTCGGCCGGGCCGCCACCCGGCTGCACCTGGCGCAGCCGTCGCTGAGCCGCCAGATCCAGCGACTGGAGGCCCAGCTCGGGGTGCGGCTCCTCGACCGCTCGCCGCAGGGCAGCAGCCTCACCGACGCCGGCCGGGCCTTCCTGCCCCGGGCCCGGATCCTGCTCCAGGAGGCCGAGCGGGCCGCCCGCACGGCCAGGGCCGCCGCGCAGCCTCGTACCGTCACCGTCGGCCGCGCCGAGGGACTGGTCATCACCGCCTGCACGCAGGAACTGCGCCGCCGCCACCCTGAGGCCCAGGTCCGCACCCGGCACCTCGACTGGCGGGACACGCGCGCGCTCGCCGAGGGGCGTATCGACGCCCTCATCGCCTACGGACCCCTGCCCTTCCCCACGGACGGCTTCCGGGTGACCACCCTCCATCAGGAACCGCGGGTGCTCGTCACCGCGGCCAGTCACCCGCTGGCCGACGAAAAGGCGATCAGCCCCGGGGCCCTGGCGGACGAGGAACTGGTGGCCTGCGCCAGCACCCCGGTCCTCTGGAGCACTCCCAGACCGGTCGGCGCCCACCCGGCGCCGCCTCGGCCCGCGGGCGACGACAGCTTCGAGGACAAGCTGGAGCTCGTCGCCACCGGCCACTGCGTCGCGGTCTTCCCCGCCGGTGATCGACGCGCCGCGGCACGCGAGGACCTCGCCCTGATCCCCCTCGTCGACACCGACCCCTGCGAGGTCCTGCTCGTCACCCGCGCCGACGACCCGAACCCGCTGCTCGGCTCACTGG
The DNA here is from genome assembly GCF_049222185.1 of Streptomyces sp. LaBMicrA B280. Lineage (NCBI taxonomy): Bacteria > Bacillati > Actinomycetota > Actinomycetes > Kitasatosporales > Streptomycetaceae > Streptomyces > Streptomyces sp. LaBMicrA B280. The sequence goes on from NZ_JBMJCT010000008.1 coordinate 157,579, forward strand.
AGGACATCGCCCGCACCGTGCTCGGCGACTCCTAGAGCCACCCGGCGAATTCCAGCAGCAGCTCCCCGTCCCGCGGCCTGCCGACCCGCACCGCGCGCACCCCCGACTCCACCGCCCGGAACAGCGTCCACCCCCGCAGCCGCTCCTGGTCCACCTCCAGCGACTCCGCGAGCCGCTTGATCCGCCGCCGGGTGATGGACGCGCCCGCGGGCGAGGCGATCAGATCCTCCACCCGGTCCCGCACCAGCCGCGCCAGATCGAACGCGTTCTCCCCGACCACCGGATCGGGACCCACCGCGAGCCACGGCAACCGCTCCCCGGCCAGCACCTTGCTCTGCCGGAACGTGCCGTGCAGCAACCGCTCCTCCGGCGGCGCCACCAGCAGGTCCTCCCGCGCCGCCAGCGCCGCGTCCACCAGCGCCGCCACCTCGGGATCCCGCTCCGCGCCCGCCCGCATCGCCACCGCCTGCCGCCCGGTGCGCCCGGCGACGGACTCGAAGACATGGTCCGCGGGCGGCTCCACCCACAGCCGCCGCAGCGTGCCCGCCGCCTCCAGCAGCGCCTTCGCCTCCGGCAGCGACCGCACCGAGACGTCCGGGTGCAGCCGCTCCAGCAGCAGCGCCCCCTGCGCGCTGTCGTCCGCGTCCGACGCCAGCAGCTGTACGGCACCCCGCCCGCCCCAGTGCGCCAGCGCCGCCCGCTCGCTCTCCGGGCGGGCCCTCGGCGGGGCCAGCTTCAGCACCGCCGGGGTGCCGTCGGCCTGCCGCACCAGCACCACCAGGCTGCTGCGCCCGCCGGGCACCTGCACCCGCTCGACGGTCAACTCCCACCGCGTAACGGCCCGTTCGGCCACCTCGGGCAGCCGGGCCAGCCAGTCGTCCCCGGCCGGTGCCGTCTCCCCGAGCGCCCGCACCAGGCGCCGCGGCGGTTCGAAAGCCATGCGCGAGCCGTTCCCTTCCTCGTGATTCCCGTCCGTCCCCGTGGCCGTCGTACGCGGTGCGTACGACGCTCAGCGGGCCGTCGCCGCGGACCCCGACGGCGCCGCGCCCGCGGCCCCCGTCCCGGTCCCCGCCTCCGTGCCGGTCCCGGTGTCCGTGCCGGTCCCCGTGCCCTCGCCCGCACGCTCGGCGAGCCCCGGGAAGGCTACGCTCTGTCCGCTCCAGGCCACCGCCCGCACCGCGGCCTCGCGCAGCGCCCCCGCGGCCGAGGTGCGGCGCGCGCCGGTCGTCGAGCGCACCAGGTCGGCGTAGACACCGGCCACCCGCTGCTCAAGGCGCGCGGCGAGCCGTACCGCGTCGGCCGGGTCGGTGACCGTGAACGGCAGGGCGTAGGCCGCGCTCGCCGCCACCGGCCGGCCGCCCAGGTCCCGCACCTCACGGGCCAGCGCGTCCCGCCGGGCCCGGTGGGCGTCGTACGCCGCCTTCGCCTCGCTCCGGCGCCGGTCGTCGACGCGGCCGCCGACCACGCCGTACCCGTACACCGCCGCGTGCTCTGCCGCCAACGCGGCTTGAAACGCGGCCAGTTCGGTCTTCTCGTCGTCGTCGCTCACTTCGCGGCCCCCGTCGTCAGCAGATACGCGTGCGCGGCACCGGCCGCCGCCGTGGCGGCCAGCAGCCGCGCCGACTCGCCCGGCACGTCCAGCAGCGCCCTGGCCCGCCGGTCGGCGAGCGTCCGCTCGGCGGCGGCCAGCGAGGTGAGGGCGTCCTTCGCGGTCGCCGGTACCGGGGTCGGCGAGACGGAGGGGGAAGGGGAGACGGCGGGGGAGGCGGTGCCCGAGGGGGTCGCCGCGGGGGTCGTACCCTCCTGGAACGCGGCGGCGTGGGCCGCGACCTCCGCGCGCAGCGGGCGCAGCCGCTCCGCGAGGTCCGGGAACGCCTTGAGCACGGCGTCGTAGCGCCCCAGCAGCGTCGCGCTGTCCGCGGCGGCCTGCGCGCGGGCCCGCTCGGGTCGCGCTGTCCGCGGCGGCCTGCGCGCGGGCCCGCTCGGCGGCCGAGGGGTCGTCGCCGGAGCCGGGACCGGATGTGCAGCCCGCCAGCAGGGCGGCGCCGGCGGCCGAGGCGAGCAGGGTTCTTCTGCGCGGCCCCGAGGGGGTGCGCGGTGGCGAGGGATACGGCACGGCAGACGTCCTCGGGGAACTCGTACGACAAGAACGACAAAAGGAACGGCAAGGAGAAACGACAGGAAGAAACGACAAGAAGACGAGCGGTGCGCGACGAGGCGCCCGTGATCACCGTACCCGCGCACCTGTCCGATACCGGTCACCGGCACCGCCCCGGCTCACCCGTCCCACGCGGGGTTGTCCACAGGTGGACGGCAACACACCCCGCGACCGGATACCCTTTGACCAGACACGCGACCCATCACACAACAGCACACGCGGCCGAGGAGTCACCCGGATGAGCACCACCCAGAGCGAGAGGCTGCGAGAGCTGCTCGAACCGCTCGTCACCTCCCAGGGGCTGGATCTCGAAGAGATCGCTGTCGACTCCGTCGGACGCAAGCGGGTGCTGCGCGTGGTCGTCGACTCCGACTCCGGGGCGGACCTGGACGCGATCGCCGATGTGAGCCGCGCGCTCTCGGCGAAGCTGGACGAGACCGAGGCGATGGGTGACGCCGCGTACGACCTGGAGGTCGGAACCCCCGGCGCCGAGCGCCCCCTCACCGAGCACCGGCACTTCGTGCGCGCCACGGACCGGCTCGTGAAGTTCCAGCTGACCGAGGACGGCGAGCTGGTCGCCCGGATCCTGGCCGTGGACGAGGAGGGCCTCGACGTCGAGGTGCCCGGCGTCAAGGGCCGCAAGGCCACCACGCGCCGGATCGCCTTCCCGGAGATCGCGAAGGCCCGCGTGCAGGTCGAGTTCAACCGCAAGGACACCAAGGACAAGAAGGAAGAGGAGGCGTAGCCGTGGATATCGACATGAGCGCCCTGCGGGGCTTGGTCAGGGAGAAGGAGATCTCCTTCGACCTGCTGGTCGAAGCGATCGAGTCGGCCCTCCTCATCGCCTACCACCGCACCGAGGGAAGCCGCCGACACGCGCGCGTGGAGCTCAACCGGCAGACCGGGCATGTGACCGTGTGGGCGAAGGAGGACCCCGAGGACCTGGAGGAGGGGCAGGAGCCGCGGGAGTTCGACGACACCCCCTCGGGCTTCGGGCGCATCGCCGCCACCACCGCCAAGCAGGTGATCCTCCAGCGTCTGCGCGACGCCGAGGACGACGCGACGCTCGGCGAGTACGCGGGCCGTGAGGGCGACATCGTCACCGGCGTGGTCCAGCAGGGCCGCGACCCGAAGAACGTGCTGGTGGACATCGGCAAGCTGGAGGCCATCCTGCCGGTGCAGGAGCAGGTGCCCGGCGAGACCTACCCGCACGGCCAGCGCCTGCGCTCGTACGTGGTCCGGGTCGCCAAGGGCGTGCGCGGCCCGTCCGTGACGCTCTCGCGCACCCACCCGAACCTGGTGAAGAAGCTCTTCGCCCTGGAGGTGCCGGAGATCGCCGACGGTTCGGTGGAGATCGCGGCCATCGCCCGCGAGGCCGGCCACCGCACCAAGATCGCCGTCCGCTCCACCCGCTCGGGCCTGAACGCCAAGGGTGCCTGCATCGGCCCGATGGGCGGCCGGGTGCGCAATGTGATGGGCGAGCTGAACGGCGAGAAGATCGACATCGTCGACTGGTCGGACGACCCGGCGGAGATGGTGGCGAACGCCCTGTCACCCGCTCGGGTGAGCAAGGTGGAGGTCGTGGACCTCGCCTCCCGCTCCGCCCGGGTGACCGTGCCGGACTACCAGCTGTCGCTGGCGATCGGCAAGGAGGGGCAGAACGCCCGCCTCGCCGCCCGGCTCACCGGCTGGCGCATCGACATCCGGCCCGACACCGAGCAGCCGGCGGAGTAGCGGCCGCCGGGACCTGCGGGCAGACGCCGCCGGGACCTGCGGAGCAGGCGCCGCCAGGACCTGCGGAGCAGGCGCCGCCGGGGAATGGATCCAGGCCGTGAGTGGCTTGGATTACGACAACAGCCGTTCGATCTTTCCCCCAAAGGGGTGAGGTCGGTGCGGGGAGGTAGACTTAGCCGTGTCTGGCCGGACGCACGCCGGAGCATGCCCTGAACGCACCTGTGTGGGGTGCCGGGAGCGGGCGGCCAAGAACGATCTCCTGCGGATCGTGCGGAGCGAGGACGAATGTGTCCCCGATCCGCGCGGTACGCTGCCCGGCCGGGGTGCGTATCTGCACCCCGCCCTGGTCTGTCTCGACCAGGCGGTACGCCGCCGGACGTTGCCGCGGGCACTGCGCGCCCCGGGAGCGCTCGACACAAAGGCGTTGCGCCGATACGTCGAGCAGGCAACAGTTGCCGAGCAGGCAACGCCGTAAGACATGCCGTACGGAACCCCGTGCGGCTTGGTACCTCGCGAGTCGAAAGCAGGTCGAGATTGCGATGAGCACTCGATGAGTACGCGATGAGTACGCCCATGAACTAGCGACGGTCCGGCTTCACCCGGACCTCAAAGGAGCGAAGTGGCTAAGGTCCGGGTCTACGAACTCGCCAAGGAGTTCGGTGTCGAGAGCAAGGTCGTCATGGCCAAGCTCCAGGAACTCGGTGAATTCGTCCGTTCGGCGTCTTCGACCATCGAAGCGCCGGTTGTACGTAAGCTGACCGACGCCTTCCAGGGTGGTGGCAGCGGCAAGTCCGCCAAGCCCGCCCCGCGCAAGGCTTCCCCCAAGCCCGCCGCACCCTCTCCGGTGCAGGCGGCGCGTCCGGCTGCCCCGAAGCCGCCGGCGCCCAAGCCCGCGACGCCGGCCGCGCAGCAGCAGGCCGCCCCGCTCTTCCGATCTCGGTCGCCCCGGTGGCGGTGGCGGCGGTGCCCGTCCGGGTGGCGGCGGCGGTTTCGCCGGTCGTCCCGGTGGCGGTGGCGGCGGCTTCGGCGGCGGCCCCGGTGGTGGCGGTCGTCCCGGCTTCGGCGGTCGTCCCGGCGGTCCCGGTGGCCGTGGTGGCACGCAGGGCGCCTTCGGCCGTCCCGGTGGTCCCGCGCGTCGTGGTCGCAAGTCGAAGCGGCAGCGTCGCCAAGAGTACGAGGCCATGCAGGCCCCGAGCGTCGGCGGCGTGATGCTGCCGCGCGGCGGCGGCGAGACCATCCGTCTCTCCCGCGGCGCGTCGCTCACCGACTTCGCGGAGAAGATCAACGCCAACCCGGCGTCCCTCGTCGCGGTCATGATGAACCTCGGCGAGATGGTCACCGCGACGCAGTCCGTCTCCGACGAGACGCTGCACCTGCTCGCCGGCGAGATGAACTACACGGTTCAGATCGTCAGCCCCGAGGAGGAGGACCGCGAGCTGCTCGAGTCCTTCGACCTGGAGTTCGGCGAGAACGAGGGCACCGAGGAAGACCTGGTCGTCCGTCCGCCGGTCGTGACCGTCATGGGTCACGTCGACCACGGTAAGACCCGACTCCTCGACGCCATCCGCAAGACGAACGTCATCGCGGGCGAGGCCGGCGGCATCACCCAGCACATCGGTGCCTACCAGGTCGCGACCGAGGTCAACGGCGAGGGTCGCGCGATCACCTTCATCGACACCCCGGGTCACGAGGCGTTCACCGCCATGCGTGCCCGTGGTGCCCGGTCGACGGACATCGCGATCCTGGTCGTCGCGGCCAACGACGGCGTCATGCCGCAGACGGTCGAGGCGCTGAACCACGCCAAGGCGGCCGAGGTGCCGATCGTGGTCGCGGTCAACAAGATCGACGTCGAGGGCGCCGACCCGACCAAGGTGCGCGGTCAGCTGACCGAGTACGGCCTCGTGGCCGAGGAGTACGGCGGCGACACCATGTTCGTCGACATCTCCGCCAAGCAGGGTCTGCACATCGACAGCCTCCTGGAGGCGGTCGTCCTCACCGCGGACGCGGCGCTGGACCTCCGTGCCAACCCCCACCAGGACGCGCAGGGTATTGCGATCGAGTCCCGCCTGGACCGCGGTCGCGGTGCGGTCGCGACGGTCCTGGTGCAGCGAGGCACGCTGCGGGTCGGCGACACCATGGTGGTCGGCGACGCGTACGGCCGTGTCCGCGCGATGCTGGACGACAGCGGCAACACCGTCGCCGAGGCCGGCCCGTCGACGCCGGTCCAGGTCCTGGGTCTGACCAACGTCCCGGGTGCCGGTGACAACTTCATCGTGGTCGAGGAGGACCGTACGGCCCGCCAGATCGCGGAGAAGCGTGCGGCCCGTGAGCGCAACGCGGCCTTCGCGAAGCGCACGCGCCGTGTCTCCCTGGAGGACCTGGACAAGGTGCTCAAGGCCGGCGAGGTCCAGCAGCTGAACCTGATCATCAAGGGTGACGCTTCCGGTTCGGTCGAGGCCCTCGAGTCCTCGCTGCTCCAGCTGGACGTCGGCGAAGAGGTCGACATCCGCGTCCTGCACCGCGGTGTCGGTGCGGTCACGGAGTCCGACATCGACCTGGCCATGGGCTCGGACGCCATCGTCATCGGCTTCAACGTCCGTGCGGCCGGCCGTGCCGCGCAGATGGCGGAGCGCGAGGGCGTCGACGTCCGGTACTACTCGGTCATCTACCAGGCGATCGAGGAGATCGAGGCGGCCCTCAAGGGCATGCTCAAGCCGGAGTACGAAGAGGTCGAGCTCGGTACGGCGGAGATCCGCGAGGTCTTCCGCTCGTCCAAGCTGGGCAACCTCGCCGGTGTGCTCGTCAGGTCCGGCGAGGTCCGCCGCAACACGAAGGCCCGCCTCCTGCGCGACGGCAAGGTCATCGCGGAGAACCTCACCATCGAGGGCCTGCGTCGCTTCAAGGACGACGTCACCGAGATCCGCGAAGGCTTCGAGGGTGGTATCAACCTCGGAAACTTCAACGACATCAAGATCGACGACGTCATCGCGACGTACGAGATGCGCGAGAAGCCGCGGGCGTAACCGGCCGCCGGTTGCCGCTGGCCGACGGGATGCGTCCTGTCGGCCGGCGGTGCCGTTGCCGGGGGCGAGATTTTTTGCCCGCCCGCCCGACTCGGTCGGCTGGACAGTGGCCGGACACCCCGGGGCAGCGCCCCGGGGTGTCCGGCTCGCGGTCTCTGACCGGAGCGGAGCACATCCCCGGCCTCCGGCCGACCGGCAGGGTCCGGCCACCGGTCCCCGTGAAACCCTGTCGAGCCACCGCCCCGCACGCGGTACCGTTTCTTGATGTCCCCGGCCACCCGGCGCAGGGGCCATCGATCCCGTACCGGCGGGTGAACCGGCAACACACATGTACGTGGGGACTCTGTCCTTCGACCTCCTCCTCGGCGACGTCCACTCGCTGAAGGAGAAGCGCTCCGTCGTCCGCCCGATCGTCGCCGAACTCCAGCGGAAGTACGCGGTGAGCGCGGCCGAGGTGGACCACATGGACCTCCACCGGCGGACGATCATCGGCCTGGCCGTGGTCTCCGGTGACACGGCGCACGTCACGGACGTACTGGACCGGTGCGAACGGCTGGTCGCCGCCCGCCCGGAAGTGGAGCTGCTGTCCGTACGCCGCCGCCTCCACGGCGACGACGACTGAGACAGATCCACAGATCCACAGATCCACAGATCCACAGATCCACAGATCTACGGATCCACAGAGCACAGACCGCAGAACGAAGACTCAGGAACAAGAAAGAACGGGAGCTGGACCAGTGGCCGACAACGCGCGGGCGAAAAGGCTGGCGGACCTCATCCGAGAGGTGGTTGCCCAGAAGCTGCAGCGCGGGATCAAGGACCCGCGGCTCGGCTCACACGTCACCATCACGGACACCCGCGTGACGGGTGACCTGCGGGAGGCGACCGTCTTCTACACGGTGTACGGGGACGAAGAGGAGCGGAAGTCCGCCGCGGCGGGCCTGGAGAGCGCCAAGGGCATCCTGCGCTCCGAGGTCGGCCGCGCGGCCGGGGTGAAGTTCACCCCGACCCTCACCTTCGTCGCGGACGCCCTGCCGGACACCGCCCGGACCATCGAGGACCTCCTCGACAAGGCCCGGCAGTCCGACGCCAAGGTGCGCGAGACCTCCTCGGGCGCCAGCTACGCCGCCGGTGCGGACCCGTACCGCAAGCCGGCGGACGACGAGACGGACGGCGACGCCGCGGAATGACGCAGAAGCACACCACGCCCGACGGCCTTGTCATCGTCGACAAGCCGTCGGGCTTCACTTCGCACGACGTGGTCGCCAAGATGCGCGGGATCGCCCGGACCCGCCGCGTCGGCCACGCCGGCACCCTCGACCCGATGGCGACCGGCGTGCTGGTCCTCGGCGTCGAGCGCGCCACCAAGCTCCTCGGTCACCTCGCGCTGACCGAGAAGGAGTACCTGGGCACCGTACGGCTGGGCCAGAACACCCTCACCGACGACGCCGAGGGCGAGATCATCTCGTCCACCGACGCCTCCAAGGTGACCCGGGAGGCCATCGACGCCGGTATCGCCAAGCTGTCCGGCGCCATCATGCAGGTCCCGTCCAAGGTCAGCGCCATCAAGATCGACGGCGTACGGTCCTACAAGCGGGCCCGCGAGGGCGAGGAGTTCGAGATCCCGGCACGCCCGGTGACCGTCTCCTCCTTCACGGTGTACGACGTCCGCGACGCCGTCGCCGAGGACGGCACCCCGGTCCTGGACCTGGTCGTCTCCGTCGTCTGCTCCTCCGGCACCTACATCCGCGCGCTCGCCCGCGACCTGGGCGCCGACCTGGGCGTCGGCGGACACCTCACCGCGCTGCGCCGTACCCGCGTCGGGCCGTACAAGCTCGACTCGGCGAAGACGCTGGACCAGCTCCAGGAGGAGCTGACCGTGATGCCGATCGCCGAGGCCGCCGAGGCCGCCTTCCCGCGCTGGGGGGTGGACGCCAAGCGCGCCAGGCTGCTGCTGAACGGGGTCCGCCTGGAGATGCCCGACGAGTACGCGGACGCCGGTCCCGTGGCCGTCTTCGACCCCGAGGGCCGCTTCCTGGCGCTCGTCGAGCTGCACAAGGGCAAGGCCAAGAGCCTGGCCGTCTTCGCCTGAGCGAGGGCTTTCGCCGTGGAGCGGCGGCCGGCACGGGGTGTGCCCCGCCGCCGCTCCACGGTTCCCCCACTTCCCCCACCTCTAGGCTGTCCAGCCACCCCCGCCGATTCACCCGTCCGGGCAGGCGCTCGGAGTGAATCAGGGGAGCGGAAGGGGGCGCGTTCCCCGACCACGCCGCCTCGCCGATCATCACCCGCCTACCGTCGCCACAGGCACGGGCAAGGGCGGGAAGGCAAGACGATGACGGCAGGAGACCCGCGAACCGGCAGCGCCCGCGGGGCCACGGCGCACGGCACGGGTGACATGGCGGACGCGGCGGGATCGACACCCGCCCGCACGGACGGGACGCGCGGCGCACGGCTGCTCACGACCCCCCGCGCGCACGGGGAAGCCGCCCTCGGCATCCGCCGCACGGACCCCGGTCCCCTCGCGGACGCCCGCCCCACCGACCCCCTGGTCCACATCCAGGACCCCGCAGGCCGCCCCCGCGGCGTCGGCTTCCTCGCCGACCACCAGGGCACCCTCCTCACCAGCCACGAAGCCGTCGACGGCCTCGACCGGCTGGTGCTGCGCGCCGGGGACCGCACCCGGGTGGTCGCCGCCGAGGACGTGACCGGGCTGCCCGCCCGGAACCTGGCCCTGGTGCGCGCCGAGGGCCTGGACGTGCCCCCGCTGCCGCTGAGCGGCCGCCGGAGCGTGGCCGCCGGTACCTATGTCCGGGTCGCGGCGGGCTGCTGGCGCGAGGCGCGGGTGCTGGCCGCCGCCGAGGTGTCGTACGGCCGCCATCTGATCGGCGACGCGCTGGAACTGGCCATCGGGACGGCGGGCCGGGACGCGCTGCGCCCCGGGGGCGGGGCGGCCGGGGGACCGGTGGTGGACGCCGGTACGGGCGCTGTCCTCGGTGTCCTCGGCACCGTGCTGCACGCCCCGCACCGCGAAACCGGCTTCGCGGTGCCGCCCCGCGCCGCCGCCGGCCCCCTCGCCGAGCTGCTGGCCCGTAACGCGGCCACCGTGCCCGCGTACGGCGCCGACCTCAACCTCGCGGGCGTCCTGGAGCTGACCGCCACCTCGGTGGGCCAGGACGGGCCGCCCAGGGCGCTGGTGCAGCCGGTCGAACGGGGCTCCGTGGCAGCGGAGTTGGACGGCTTCGCGGACGGCGACCGGTGCGTGCTCGGCCTGGTCGGCGCCCCGGGCAGCGGTCGTACGACGGAACTCGCGGCGCTCGCCGCCCGCCGGGACCGCCGCGCGGAGCCCACGCTGTGGCTGCGCGGCGCCGATCTGGAGGAGAGCGACGGCTCGGTGGCCGACGCGGCGCGCCGCGCCCTGGAACGGGCCGCCCGCATCGTCGCCGCCGCCCGCGATGTCGACCTCTCCGACCTCGGCGATCTCTCTCCCGAGCACCTCGCCGCCCGCGCCGGTCGCCCCCTCCTGCTCCTCCTCGACGGCCCCGAGGAGATGCCCCCCGCCCTGGCCCACCGGCTCCCCGAGTGGACCGAGGGCACCGTCGTCTGGCTCCGGGAGACCGGCGCCCGTCTGGTGACGGCCTGCCGGGAGGAGTACTGGGAGCAGGCCGGGTTCACCCCAACTCTCGTACAGACGACGGTCCTTGGTGACCTCGGCGCCGAGGAGGCCGAGAAGGCGCGGGCGCGGTACGGGATCCCCGAGGGGCTGCTCGCCGCGCGGGACGCCCAACATCCGCTCACCCTGGGGCTGCTGTCCGAGGTGTGGGCCGTACTGCGGACGGCACGGTCCGCCGGTCCCGTCGACCGGCACGAGGTGTTCGCGGCCCACCTCGACCTGAGGTGCCTGCGCGTCGCGGTACGGCTCGCCGCCGAGCGGGGGCTGCGCGGCACGGCCGTACGACGGCTCGCCGCGCGGGTCGCCGGTCAGGTGCACGAGGCCGCCCGGCTCAGTCTCGGACCGGGGCAGGGGGAGCTGGACCGGGCGTCCTTCGAGGCGGTGTTCCCCTGGGGACCGGCCCCCGAGCGGCTCGGCGGCGGCACCGGCTGGGCCTCCGCCGTGCTCGCCGAGGGCCTGCTGGTGCCGGCCGGGCGCGGCTACCGCTTCGCCCACGAGGAACTGGCCGACTGGCTCCAGGGCCTGCACCTCGACCTGGACGAGGCCGTGCACACCCTGGTGCACCGCGCCCGAGGCCCCAGGGCGGAGGAGGGCGCGACGCCGGTGCCGCGCCATCGCGTCGGACCCGTCGTACAGGCCCTGCTGCATCTCGGGCGCCGTCAGGGCTCCCGTCAACTCGCCTTCCAGTTGCGCGAGTTGGTGGACGCCCTGGACCTGGACACCGGCTCCTGGTGGGCCGCGCGGCTGCTCGCCGGGACCCTGGGGCAGGTGCCGGACGCCACGCCGTACACCGAGGTGCTGCGGCTGCTCGCCGAGCGCGTCGTGGCCTGGCGGCGCGAACTGCGGCCGGTGCCGGGGGAGTTCGGGCCCGCCTTCTGGACCGGCCTGCCCGTGCCCGCCGCGGAGCGGCTGGACCTGCTGCGCCGGCTCGTCCTCGCCGATCCGGCCGCGGGCGCGCCGGGCGAGCGGTATCTCGACGCCGTGGCCCGGCTGCTGGCCGCCGCGCCCGATGCCGTACAGCCGTGTCTGACGCGGTGGTTCGAGGACGAGCGGCCGTTGCCCGCGGCCCCGCACGCCACCGTGGCGACCGCCGCGCAGGCCCTGCTGCACACCCATCGGCAGGGCGCGCTGGACGCGCTCACGGAGGCACTGGCCGCCAGCGGCCACCGGCACGCGGAGGAACTGCTCACCGTGCTCGCCGAGGTCGATCGTGCCGAGCCAGCCCTCGTCCGCCCGCACCGCCGTGTAGACGTGCAGGCTCCCGTCGGTCTCCCGGTGGGCCAGGAAGCCGCGGCCGCCGCCCAGGCTGATGAAGAACCCACCCCGGCCCTCGCCCGCGCCGCCGCGAGCCTGCTGCGGGAGGCGGCGCGCCCGCACCCGGAGACCGCCGGGCGCATCGCCACCGCCGTCGACCGCCGCCTGGAGCACGGCCCCGCCGCCCGTCCGATCCTGTTCCCCCTGGTCACCGGCCTGCTCCGGGACGGCCCCGAACCCCTGCGGGCCGCCCTCGCCACGGTCCTCGCCGCCTCCGACAGCCGTACGTCCGACAGCCGTACGCCCGGGAGCCGTGCCTCCTCCTCGCCGCGCGCCGAACTCCTGGACTTCCTGCTCGCCCGCGAACAGGAGCCGTCCGTGCTGGTCGCCGTCCTGCACGCGGCGGCCTCGGAGACCGGCCCCGCGGACGACGTCCGCGCCCTCGTGCACCGCACCGGACTGCTCCTGGGCCGCACCCCCGAGGGCGCCACCCGCTTCGACCGTGCCCTGGTCGACCTCGGCCGGCACGTCCCCGGGTTCGCCACCCGGATGACCCGCTGGCTCGCCGACACCCCGGAGGAGTGGGCCGCCGCGGTGGGCCCCGACACCCGCCGCACCCTGGAGAATCTCGGGGTCGCGCGGGTACCGGCCTGACCTCGCCCCCGAGCCGCCACGGCGAACGTGCGCCCGGTCACAGCGTCCCTACCGATGCGGGCCCCGGGCACCCGGCATGGCACCCTTAGACCTGCACAATCGTCAAGGTAGACACGGACACGGGTTCGAGGAGCGGTCACAGTGCAGCGCTGGCGTGGCTTGGAGGACATCCCCGAGGACTGGGGGCGCAGCGTCGTCACCATCGGTTCCTACGACGGTGTCCACCGAGGCCACCAGCTGATCATCAAGCACGCCGTCGACCGCGCCCGCGAACTGGGTGTTCCGGCCGTCGTCGTCACCTTCGACCCGCACCCCAGCGAGGTCGTGCGCCCCGGCAGCCACCCGCCGCTGCTCGCCCCGCACCACCGCCGCTGCGAGCTGATGGCCGACCTGGGCGTGGACGCGGTGCTGATCCTCCCCTTCACCAGCGAGTTCTCCAAGCTGTCGCCCGCCGACTTCGTGGTGAAGGTCCTGGTGGACAGGCTGCACGCCAAGGCGGTCGTGGAGGGCCCGAACTTCCGCTTCGGCCACAAGGCGGCCGGCAACGTCGAGTTCCTCGCCGAGCAGGGCAAGGTCTACGACTTCGAGGTCGAGGTCATCGACCTGTACGTGTCCGGCGCGGCGGGCGGCGGCCTGCCGTTCTCCTCGACCCTGACCCGGCGTCTGGTCGCCGAGGGCGATGTCGGGGGCGCCCGCGAGATCCTGGGCCGCCCGCACCGGGTGGAGGGCGTGGTGGTGCGCGGCGCCCAGCGCGGCCGTGAGCTGGGCTTCCCCACGGCGAACGTCGAGACGCTGCCGCACACCGCCATCCCCGCCGACGGTGTGTACGCCGGTTATCTGCACGCGCAGGGCGAGATCATGCCGGCCGCGATCTCGGTGGGCACGAACCCGCAGTTCGACGGCACCGAGCGCACGGTGGAGGCGTACGCCATCGACCGCGTCGGCCTCGACCTGTACGGCCTGCACGTCGCCGTCGACTTCCTCGCCTACGTCCGCGGCCAGGCGAAGTTCGACTCGCTGGAGGCTCTGCTGGAGCAGATGGCGGCGGATGTGAAGCGGTGCAAGGAGATCGTGGCGGCGGAGGAGTAGGCGGGGAGAAGCGGGCGGGGAGAAGTAGTCCCGACCTCGGGTTTTCTGCGGTACGACGACAAAGGGCGGCCGGTGCGTGAGGCACCGGCCGCCCTTTCGTCATGGTGCGAGCGGCGTCACGGCTGCTGCGGGGGCTGCCCCTGGGGGTAGGGCTGGCCGGGGTACGGCTGTCCCGGCTGCGGGGGGTAGGGCTGCTGGCCCGGCTGTTGCTGCTGGGGCGGGTAGGGCGGCTGGGGTGCCTGCGGCTGGGGCGGGTACGGCTGGCCGGGCTGCCCGGGATACGGCTGGCCGGGGTACTGCTGCCCCGGAGCCTGGGGGTAGGGCTGGCCCGGCATCTGCTGCTGGCCCGGCATCGGCGGGGCGGCCACCGGCGGCGGGTTGCCGTCGCTGGTCCACAGCCCGTGCGCCTGCTGGTGCCGCACGAAGTCCTCGGCGATCATCGCGGCGAGGTTGAAGTACGCCTCGCGGGTGCGCGGCCGCATCATGTCGAGGTCGACCTCGGCACCGGCGGACAGATGCTCGTCGAAGGGCACGACCACGACCCCGCGGGTGCGGGTCTCGAAGTGCGACACGATGTCCTCGACCTTGATCATCTTGCCGGTCTCACGGACCCCCGAGATCACGGTCAGCGAGCGGGACACCAGGTCGGAGTACCCGTGCGCGGCCAGCCAGTCCAGCGTCGTACTGGCGCTGGAGGCACCGTCCACGGACGGCGTGGAGATGATGATCAGCTGATCGGCGAGGTCGAGCACCCCGCGCATGGCGCTGTACAGCAGACCGGTGCCGGAGTCGGTGAGGATGATCGGGTACTGGCGGCCGAGCACGTCGATCGCGCGCCGGTAGTCCTCGTCGTTGAACGTGGTCGAGACGGCCGGGTCCACGTCGTTCGCGATGATCTCCAGACCGGAGGGCGCCTGCGAGGTGAACCGGCGGATGTCCATGTACGAGTTCAGGTACGGGATCGCCTGGACCAGGTCGCGGATGGTGGCCCCGGTCTCCCGGCGCACCCGTCGGCCGAGGGTGCCGGCGTCCGGGTTGGCGTCGATGGCGAGGATCTTGTCCTGCCGCTCGGTGGCGAGGGTGGAGCCCAGCGCGGTGGTCGTGGTGGTCTTGCCCACGCCGCCCTTGAGGCTGATGACCGCGATCCGGTAGCAGGACAGCACCGGCGTGCGGATCAGCTCCAACTTGCGCTGCCGCTCGGCCTCTTCCCGCTTGCCGCCCAGCTTGAACCGGGACCCGGCCGCCGCGGGCCGCCCGCTCTTCGCCTTCTGCCGACGGTTGTTCAGCAGCCGGTCCGAGGACAGCTCCACGGCCGCGGTGTAACCCAGCGGCGCGGCACCGGGGTTGGTGGGCTGCCGCTGATCGTGCTGGATCGCCTGCGGCCAGGCCGCCCCGGCGCGGGGGTCGACGGGGGGCTGGGGAGCCTCCGGCTGGGCCTGTGGCTGCTGTCCTTGCTGCGGGAAGCCGTAACCGCCCTGCTGCGGGGGGTGGTTGGGCTGCGGGAAGCCGTAACCACTGTCAGGGGTGGGGGCGTTGGGGGCCTGAACCGGGGGTTGGGGCTGGGGCGCCGGGGGCGGCGGGAAGCCGTAACCACCGGCTTGGTTCGGCTGCGGGACGCCCTGCGGGCCCGGCTGGGCGGGGGGCGTGGGCATGCCGGGGTGGCTCGGCTGGTTCCAGACCGCGGGCGCGGGCTGCGGCGCCTGCGGCTGGAACGGCGGCTGCTGCCCCTGCACCGGACCGGGCTGCTGCGGCGCGGGCTGCTGGGGCATGGGCTGCTGCGGTCCCGCCTGCGGCGGCATGGGCTGCTGCGCGGGCCACTGGGCCGCGGGCTGGTACGACGGCGGCAGCGGCGGCACACCGTGCTGCGGCGCGGGCGGCGGCGTCCAGGCGGCCGGGAAGTCCTGCGGCGCCGGGGGAGCGGGCTGAGCGACGGCGTCCTGCGGGGCCGCGCTCTGCGGAACAGGGCCCTGCGGAGCCGCGTCCTGGGGAACGGCGGTCTGCGGGGCGGCATCCTGGGCGTCCTCGGGAGCGGCCTCCGCTACGGCCCCGTCCTGAGCGGAGCCCTCCGGCGCGGAGTCGGCGTCCGTACCCGCGTCGCAGTCCCCGTTCCCGTCCCCGTCCGCGCCCGCGCCCGAGCCCGTGCCCGCGGTCTCGGGCGACGCGCTGTCCTCACCCTCGCCCTGCTCGA
This sequence comes from Streptomyces sp. LaBMicrA B280, assembly GCF_049222185.1. Lineage (NCBI taxonomy): Bacteria > Bacillati > Actinomycetota > Actinomycetes > Kitasatosporales > Streptomycetaceae > Streptomyces > Streptomyces sp. LaBMicrA B280. The sequence continues at coordinate 173,349 of NZ_JBMJCT010000008.1, forward strand.
CGGCCCGGCCGCCCTCGGTCTCCCGCTCCCCACGCGTACCCGACTCGGACTCGGGCTCGGGCTCGAACTCGGGCTCGGATTTGACGGCGGAGGCACCTTCCTCCGCGCCCCCGGCCGCCACCTCGGGCTCGTCGTCCTTGCCCTGGTCCGCCGCCTCGGACTCGGCGGCGGCCTTCTGCATGGCGGCCGCCCGCTCGGCGATCTCGGCCATCTCACGCTTCAGGGCGACGGCGGAGAACCGCATGGTCGCCCCGCTCTCCAGATCCCCGTTGCCGGTCTCCGGCTGGACGGGCTGGACCGGCTGCTGCTGCGGCTGCTGGAGCTCGAACCCGTCGGGAAGCCTGGGCATCGGAACGGAATCACCGAACGACTGCGGGGGCTGCGCCGGCGCCTGAGGCGGCACGGGCGGCGGCGGCATCGGCGGAGCCGACGGCGTCCCCTGCGGCGGCGTACCGACCGGCGGCGTACCGACCGGAGGGGCGCCGACCGGAGGGGCGCCGACCGGAGGGGCGCCGACCGGCTGGGAACCAACCGGCGGAGCGCCGACGGGCTGGGCCCCGACCGGCGGCGGCATCAGTCCGGCATCCGGCCCCGGCACCCCCGTGCCCTGCGCGGCGCTCACACCCTCCGCGCCCCCGATCGAACCGCCGGAGCCGCCGGAGGCACCCGCGTTCTGCGTGTACCAGGCCGGGGGAGCGTAGTCGATGGTGAACTCGCCGGTGGTCTCGACGGCCTCCGCGTCGGGCTGGTCATCGCCGGGTGTGCCCCAGCCCCCGCGCATCCCGTCCCGATCGCTGCTCACAGTTCCTCCTGGTGTGGTCGAGCACCCTCATGCCGTGGCGGGGCGACCATGTCGTGTCGTTCGAGTCGTCCGTAGTCGTCAGGGGCAGTCCGATCCACGGGTCCTGCCATCACGCCCGCTCCCAGCCTAATCACCACGAGCCACCGCTCGGCAGGCCCGCCCGCCTGTCGGCTCGCGCACACCAGGTCGGAGGGCATGCCGAAGCCTCCGGCCCGCCCCCTGAGTTGTCGCACGAAACCGGGAGCAACCGGAAGAGAGATGACGAACGGGAAAGGGAGAGAAAGCGAACAAAGCCAACAGGCAAGGGCAATTCAGTCCATGCGTCGCGGTGCGCCCAGCAATCCGGTCTCGGCGTCGGTCGGTTGGGTCAGCACATATTGCCGATCCCGGTCGGTACACCACAGGGTGACACCGTCCGGCAGCGCCGGCAGCGACTCCACCTCGGTGCGGGCGAGCCCCATGGTGCGGCCGAGTTCGGCGGCCTCGTCCGGCGAGACCCGCTGGATACCGGCGAGCCGGGCCTGGCGCAGCAGCCGGGGCGCGACCGGGCTGAGATACGGCAGCAGGGTCAGCACCGACTGCCAGGGCCCGGACACCACCCGGCCGCGCGGGGGCCGCATCCCGCAGTCCCGCACCACCACGACCGGCGTACCGGCCGAGGCACCCTGCGGGGGCACGCGCCCGACGTCGTACACGGACAGTCCGTTCTGCCCGCCGCCCATGGCGTGCACCATCTGCATCCAGGCCTGCGGCCGACCGGTCTCCACGGCCACCCGCGCGCCGGTGGCGGCCGCGCGCAGCGCCAGTACCTGCGCGGTCCACAGGCCGCCGATCAGGACGACGTCGTAGGGCGTCGGCCGGTTGATGCCCAGCACGGCGGGCTGCCCCTCGGCGTCCACGCCGGCCACCACGCCGTCGTCGCCGATGGGCAGCGCGAGCGCGTCCAGCAGCTGGGCGGAGAGCGCGTGCCGGCCGTGCCGGGGGCCGAGCAGTCCGAGGCCGTGCCGCAGCCGCTCGCCGAGGCCGCGCGCCCCGGAGCTGTCCGCCGCCTGCCGGTCCAGAGCGGGGGGAGTCGGGGGAATCGTCGTCACCGAGCGCCTCCGAGGGGCAGTGTGGCCAGCATGCCGGGCAGTTGCTCACGGTCGAGGCGGGTCAGACCGGCACCGGCCTTGCGCGCCGCCGCCTCCAACGCCCGCCGTGCCGCCACGAGTTCCTCGTCGCCGCGCCCGGTCACCCGCAGATGCCCGCACAGCGAGACCTCCTGCCGGTCGCCGCGCGCGAGGGTGAGGCTGAAGGTGGTGGCGAGCGCCGGTATCGCCGTGACCTGCGCGACCAGCTGCGGCAGCGATGCGCCGCGCCCGCCGCCCAGTGGGGGCCAGCGCCGCACCCAGTAGGTGGTGTGCCGCCGGTTGTCGCACCGCCAGCTGCGCCCGGACTCCTCCGTGCGCCGCTCCCGCGTCTCACTGCGCCCCGCCTCCGCGGTGACCAGCGGATTGGCGCAGGCCGAGGTGGCGAGCGCGGCGATCAGCTCCTGCTCGTCGAGTACCCGCGCCCGGAAACCGGCGCCGGTCAGCCGACTCGCCAGATGGTCCGCGCTGCGCACGACACACTTCTGCGCCCCGAGCAGCCCGCCCCCGCGCGCCGCCACCGCCTCCGCGCACGCCTCCGGGTCCAGCTTCAGCGCGATCCAGGTGATCCGCACGGCCGGGGCCCCGGTCTGCTCCTGCAACGGCAGGTAGTTGGCGACGGCCACCGACTGCTGCGGCAGGTGCAACGCGGGCGCCGGCTGCGTGTGCAGCACCACCTGCGCCGACTCCAGCCGTATCCCGTCCACCTCCAGGGCGTCCCGCACCAGCCCCAGCGGCAGCGGCTGCCGGCTCCGCTCGGCCCGCAACGCCGTCGCGTCGGCCTCCACCTGGAGGACGGCGGTGACGAAGGTGCCGTCACCGACGATGCCGACGGGGCTGCGGTCGCGCGGGTCGTAGGAGTACGTGCGCAGGGCGGGCTCACACTCCACCGCCGGCACCAGACCGGGCTCGGTGCCCGGCGGTACCGGCGCCTGCGCGGCCTGCTTCCGCCGCGCCCGCAACTCCCGCGCCGTGGCCAGCCACTCCGGCAGGGAGCGGCCCCGGCGTCGGACGAACCCCAGCAGGACCAGGGCCACCGCGACGACCGCGGCCGGTACCAGCGCCATCATGCCGATCGCCCAGCCGACGAGCAGGACGGCGGCCGCCAGCTCCACCAGCACGATCCGTTGCAGACGGAACGAACCCGCCTGGCCCGGCCGGGCCCTGAGGCCGGGCGCGGCCGGCTGCCGCGACACCTCGCGCCGCGCGGCGCTCTCGCCCGGTGCGGGTGCCGCCGCGCGGCGCTCTCGCCCGGTGCGGGTGCGGACCCGGCCGCGCCGACCCGTGCCGCCGAGCGGCCACGCGTTCGCGCCCGCGCCCCGGAAGCCATCACGACATCCCCCCGTTTTGCTCACAACTCGCTGGAACCAGGCCACTGATCAAGGCCCTTGAGGGCCCAGGTACCCTACCCGCTCCGCGAGACCCGCTCCGTACCAGGCATAGTAGGGGCCGGGTCCGACAACGGAGGGCGGGGGAGCGGTGCTTCCCCGGGCGAACTCCGGGTGAGACACGGGGAGAAACGGGCACAGATGGCATCTCGGCGGGACCAACTCAACGCCTACACCTTCGCGAAGCGCCGCATGCTCGCGTCGTTCGTCCAGTCCTCGCCGGACGCCTCCGACGAGGGCGCTCCCCGGCCGCTGCGCGCCATCCTGCCCGGCACCATCGTCGGCGCCGTCGTCCTCGCCGCCTTCGGCGCCTGGGGCATGTTCAAGCCGACGGCCCCGCAGGGCTGGGACGCGCCGGGCCAGAAGGTGATCATCGCCAGCAAGTCCACCACCCGTTACGTCGTCCTGAAGACCAACGGCAAGCCCCAGCTGCACCCGGTCCTGAACATGGCCTCCGCCCGCCTGGTCCTCAACACCCAGGGCAGCGTCGACGTGGTCACCGTCGACGAGTCGATCCTCGACAACGGCAAGATCCCGCACGGCATCACCATCGGCATCCCCTACGCCCCCGACCGGCTGCCCTCCGCCCAGGAGGCGGGCGCCGCCAAGCGCTGGGCGGTGTGCGAACGCCCCAGCGGCAGCGGCAGCTCCATCCAGAAGGCCGCGTTCGTCCTGGCCGAACGGGACCAGGGCAGGACCGGGAACGCCAAGCAGAAACTGCACGGCGGCCAACTCCTCTACGTCACCACGCCGGACAAGAAGCAGTACGTCGTGGACGCGCACGGCCGGGCCTACTCGGTGGACCCGACCGACAAGCTCCTCCAGCAGACCCTCGTGGGCACGGGCCGGCAGCCCCAGCAGGTGACCAGCCAGTGGACGGACACCCTGCACCAGGGCGACCCGATCAGCTTCCCGCGGGTCACCGGGACCGCCGGCGCCCCCGCGGGCGCCCCCGGCGAACTGGACGCCCAGGCCAACCGCGTCGGCATGGTCCTGCGGGCCCCGGTCAACGGCACCGAGCACTACTACGTGGTGCTGCCCGGCCGGATCGCGCCCGTCTCCGACTTCGTCGCCCAGCTGCTGCTGACCAGTAAGGACCTGGTCAAACTCAACCAGGCCGGGCATCCGACGGAGGTCAGCGCGGGCGCCATCGGCCAGCCCGGCGAGCCGTTCGCCGCAAACTACACGTGGCCCACCGAGAAACCCACCGCCGTCAACGACGGGTCCACGGGCGCGGGCAGCCGCAACACCGTCTGCAACGTCCTGGACCACGTCGACCCCCGCCACGGCGCCACCACCCTGAGCACCTGGGCGGGCACCGACTTCCCCGCGGTACTGCCCACCGGCTCCTCCAGCGCGTACGTCACCGCGGGCTCCGGCCAGCTCTACCGGCAGTTCCAGGGCAGCGAGACCACGGCGGGACCGGTCTTCCTGGTCACCGACACGGGACTGCGCTACGTCCTCCAGTCCAACGACGACAGCGGCTCCGAGGACAAGGGCGTCGGCGTCAGCGCCCAGGAGCGCAAGCAGCTCCAGCAGGAGTCCAAGCTGGCGCAGACCCTCCTCGGCTACGCCGACGTCAACCCGGCACCCGTCCCCGCGGCCTGGTCCGAGTTCCTGCCGACGGGCCCCCGGCTGTCCACCTCCGCGGCCCACCAGCCGCAGGGTTCCTGAGGGGAGCGCCCATGCCCTCGGCCCTGCGCACCCTCGCCACCCTGGCGACGGCCGTCGGCACGCTGTCGGCCGTGCTGCTGACCGCCCCGGCCGCCGCCGCGGCCACCACCTCCGACGAGTGCACCTTCTCCAGGACCAACCACAAGTACGCGGGCACCCCGTGGGCCCTGCAACGCGTCAACCTCGACGAGCTGTGGAGCCGGTCGAAGGGCAAGAACGTGAAGGTGGCCGTCATCGACACGGGCGTCGACACGAAGAACCCCCAGCTCACGGCGGCGGTGGACGGCGCTCTCGGCCGTAACATGCTGCCGCCCAAGGACGACAAGGGAAAGCCGGTCGACGGCTTCAAGTCCAAGGCCACGACCGACACGGTGGGCCACGGCACCCGCGTGGCGGGCATCATCGCGGCCCGCCCCATGAAGGGCACCGGCTTCGTGGGGCTCGCCCCCGAGGCCACGATCATCCCGATCAAGCAGAACGACGCCGAGGGACACGGCACGGCCGCGACCCTCGCCCAGGCGATCCGCTACGCGATCACGGCCAAGGCGCAGGTCATCAACATCTCCCAGGACACCGCGAACGCCGTGCCGCCCGCGGAGGACCTGCACAACGCGATCGACGAGGCACTCGCCCACAAGATCGTCGTGGTGGCCTCGGCGGGCAACGACGGCCTGGACGCCAACGTCAAGCCGACCTACCCCGCCTCGTACGCCGGAGTCCTGGCCGTCGCCGCCGCCGACCGCAACAACGAGCGGGCCGCCTTCTCCCAGTCCGGCGACTGGGTGGGCGTGGCCGCGCCCGGCGTCGACATGGTCTCGACCGTCCCGCAGGGCGGCCACTGCTCGGACAACGGTACGAGCTTCTCCGCGCCCTATGTCGCGGGTGTGGCCGCGCTGATCAAGGCCAAGCACCCCGACTGGACGTCCCGCGAGGTCGTCGCCCAGATCGAACAGACGGCGGAACGCACCATCAGCGGCCATGACATCCGCGTCGGCTGGGGCGTGGTCGACCCGGTCCGCGCGCTGACCGAGGACGATCATCCGATCGAGTCACCGCACCCCGACGCGGGACTCACCCACGCGGAGGCCCCCACCTCGGGCAGGATCATCCTCGGTGAGACCCCCCAGCAGCGCACGGCCCGGGTGGCCACGTACGTGGTGATCGGCGCGGCGGTTCTGGTGGCCGGGCTGGGCGGCGGAGCGGTGGCCCTCAGGGACGCCCGCCGCAGGCGCCGGCCTCGGGGTGCCGTCTCCGGTAGGTGAGCGCCGCCGCCCCCGCGGCTTCTTGAGCCCTAGTGCTCGTCGCAGCGCGCGTTGCCCTGGGCGTACTGGGCGGTGTTCCGCGCGAGGGCGACCAGGGCGTCGCGCCGCTCCGCCGCCGGGGCGTCGCCGGGCCGCTTCAGCTGGACGACCACACTCAGGTGGGTGGCGGGCCGGGCGAGGCAAGGAACGTAGATGGCGGCGACCTTGTCCGTCGCGACCGCCTTGTCCCCGGAGTCGAACGGGGTGAGCGCGGAAGCCGGGGCGAACTGCTCGACCACCTCCGTCACCCAGCCGTCGGCCTTCTCGTACTCCAGCATCTGCGCGGACGCCACCAGGAGCTGCTTGCCGTCGCCCCCGACGAAGCAGGCCGAGTAGTAGGAGTTGTCCAGGTCGTCCCTGCGCGGATCCGGGAGCTCGTCGCGGAACGTGTACGAGGACGTGGCGGACAGGACCTTGTCGAGCGCGGCGGTCGACCGGGACGGGGCACCCAGCGTCCGGCACACCTGGGACGCCTCGATCTTCCCCTTCTTCTTCTCGAAGGGGGGCAGCCGGAGCGCGTGGAGAACTCCTGCCACGAGGCACAGCACCAGCACCGCGCCTGCGGCCGTCAGCAGTTTTGTACGGACGTGTGTCAACGTCTCAGTCTTCTTCCGTATCGAGTTGCCGGGGGATGCCCTCGCCCTGGAGGTAGTGACCGACGTTGGTGCCGGCGGTGTCGAAACCGTCCTGCGCGGCGGTGGCGACCGAGGCTTCGATCAGCGGGTAGCGGTGGCCGGTGCTCTCTCCCGCCTTGCGGGCGGCCAGCTCGACCATCTTGTAGGTCGAGTCCGAGGTGTCCTGGAACTGCTCGCCGTTGCGGTAGATCACCTCTCCGGAGCTGTCCTTCATGGCCCCTTCGGTGATCTTGCCGATGATCTCCTCGGCCGCCGTACCCGCCACATCGCCGATGATCGCGCCGCCGGGACCGGTCAGCGGCTCCGTGGCCATGCCGATGCCGATACCGATGCCGGTGCCGCCCCAGGTGCCGAGGTTCTCGATGGCGGCGTTGTACTCGGCGTCCTTCGCCCCGCCGTCCAGCTCGCCCTGATACGCCCGGCCGGCCCCGATGAGCCCCTCGATCTGCCCCGCCGTGCGGGCGATGTGCTCGGTGCCCTGCTTCAGGTTCTCGGCCTGGGAGAAGGACTCGTCCCCCATGTAGGCGCCGGGATGCTCGAAGTGGTGCCGCATCAGCTGCGTCGTATAGCTGTGCTGGCCGAGGTTCACGGCCGCGTAGCCCTCGGGGTTCTGGCCGACCGTGTACAGGAATCTGGTGAGGTCGCGCTCCCCGAGCGTCGCCCCGGCCCCGGCAAGGGGGAACAGCGTCTTCTCGCTTTCGTACCCCGCGTGCAGCCCCCGGTTGATGTCCGGCATGTACTCGGCGGCGATCTGGCCCATGCTGTCGGACATGTAGCCGTGTCCGGTCAGCCGTTTCGGGTCCTCGGACACGGATTTGACGATGTTCTCCATGAGCCTGGCCTGACCCGCGTCGTGCGCCGGGGTGTCCGCCGTCGGCAGTTCGCCGGCCGGATGCCCGGTCGTGGCCGCCTCCAGGGCCAGCGCGAGGTTGTTCTGCCCGGTGAAGAGGTCCTCACCGTGGGAGTCCGTCTCCTGGGGCCAGCCCCGCTCCTCGAAGAGGTACTGGAAGTTCGACAGGGACACCTTGCCCTTGCGGTCGTTGCCGTCCGTGTCCCGCTCGAAGGGGTTGTCCGGGTCGTCCTTGGACACGTACTGCTGGTTGAAGAAGTCCGTGGCCGCGTCGGGGCTGTTGGACAGGCCCTTGAGATAGCCCGTGAGGGGATCGTTGCCGCTGTCGTCGCCGATCCGGTTGAGCCAGGAACTCCCGCCGGAGAAGCGCCAGAGCAGATTCTCGTGGCTGCCGTTGCCGGTGAGTTTGCGCTCGGTCGCCATGAGCCGGGTGCCGTAGTCCTTCAGGAACCGGTCGTCGTAGTCCCCGGTCCGCATCAGATTGCTCATCACCTGGAAGCCCATGGGGCCGCCTCGGCCGTCGACCGGCTTGTCACCTATGTCGATCATCTGGCGCTTCCAGTCGGTCATCGCCGCGGAATCGCTCTGCGTGGCGTGCGCCAGGGTGAGCCCCAGATTGCGCTGGAGATCGTCGAACTGATCGAGGCGTTCGCGTTTGACGTCGTAGTTGCCGCGATAGGCGTCGCTGAGCCCGGCCCAGAAGCCGAGGGTCTTCTTCGGCCCGAGACCGGTGGCGAAACGCTCGGAGAACAGCGGATCGTCGTGGTACTTCTTCAGCCCGGCGTTGAGCCGGTCGAAGTCCTTGACCGAGAGGTCGTCCGGGTCCTTCTTCGCGAGCCCGGCCAGCTCGTCGGCCTCCTTGACGGCGTCCGCCGCGGCGTCCCGGGACTTGTACCGGGCGTCGGAGAACCCCATCTCGCTCTGGTCCGCGAGCGCCGTGAGCACCGTCTTCGCCGACTCGTCGCTCTCGCCGGCCTTGTCGAGGATGCCCTGGATCTCGTCCCGGAGCCCCTCGACGTCCTTCTGGCTCACCGCGCCGGTGTTGCCGCTGGGGTCGGACGCCCAGTCGGGACGGGTGCTGCCGCTGACCGTGAACCCGCCCTGGCCGCCGGACGTCACGGTCATGCCCTTCCGCTGCCCGCGCGACACCGCCTCGGTCAGCTGCGTGTGGTAGCTCTTCAGCTCGTCCCGGGTGTCGCTGAGGATGTCGTGGATGGTGCTGGCCTGCGTGTGCGCGTCACCGAACTCGCCGGCCGTCCTGCCGATGAACTCCTTGGAGACCTGGGCGTTCACACCGACCCAGTCGGCCTTGTTCGCGGCTTGGTGCAGGCCGTCCTCGGCGTCCTTCTTCAGGTCTTCGAGATGCTTGATGAGCGTCCACCAGTCGGTGACGGCGTCGTCGAACAGTTTGAAATTGGCGTGGTAGAGAGCGTTGAAATCCATGGAGTGTCATCCCTGACGAGTGGCCGAGCAGCGGAGTGGCGGAGTCGGGTCGTACGTCCGTACGTCCGTACGTCCGTACGTCCGTACAGCGGGTCACGGTGTCGCCTCCCGCGCCCTACTCCTTCTCCCCCTCCTCCTTCTTGCTCTTGGGCTCGCCGTAGACGGAGTTGTGCTTGCCCGGCGCCCCCACCCGCTCGTCGAACCCGGCGTCCAGGGCGTCGATGCCGCTCATCTGCCGCCGGATGTAGTTTTCGTCGTTCGCGTGCACGGTCTTCGTGGTCTGCATGTGGTTCGAGATCTGCGCGCAGGCGTCCATCAGGGACTTCAGCTGCTCCTCCCACCGGTTCGACACATGCTGGAGCCCCGCGCCGACCGAGAAGCCCTGCGTGGAGAGGTCACCGGCCGCGGAGTCGCTGCCCGGGACGGCGACGCGGGCCTTGTCCCAGAGCTGGTCGTACAGGTGATGGGCAGCCGTGCCGATCTTGACCAGGTCGTCATGCCCGACCTTGAGGTCACCGGTCTTGCCGGGCACCACGTACGGGCCGTAGGTCCCACCGCCGTCGGGCACGTGATCGAGCCGCATCCGCTCGGAACCGCCCGCCCCGGCCCGCGCCTTGAGCTGTTCCCACTCGTCCCATGCCATGGAAGTGCCTCCCCGTGCCGAATTCAGATGGCGAGTAAATTACCAACCTGGTGCGGGAAAAATCTTTACCATGTCCACAATGGGCGCATTGTCGGCGGCGAAACCCCTTGGCGGGCAGCTCCGTTGCGGCGGGGCGAGGGGAGGGGGCGTGTGAGGGCTCACGCAGGCTGCGGTCGAACGTGAAGCTTCTGCGGAGATGTCCGGCTACTTGGTCTCCGATAGCGGGCATGTCGGTCATGCGTCGGCCGAAGTCGTTCACTTCGGGACACCATGGGAACTGAACTGTCGCGTAGTTCAGTTGGCCGTGATTTGCGCAGTGACTACAGTGGTCGGCGACCGATCCGGGGGGCGGGTCCCCTGGCTGTCGACGGCTGTAGCAACGGGGAAACGGGGAAGGGGCCACGGTGGGTGACAGCGTGGATCTGCGGCGCGGCATCGGCGCGCTGACGAAACTCAAGGGCGGCTTCGACGAGGCGCTGAAGACGCTGGAGGGATCCTCCGGCGGCACGTCCGATCTGGCACAGCACACGCTGGAGCGAACCTCGTTCAGCGGTACGAACATCCCCTTCGCGGAGGCGACCGGCCTGCATCAGCAGTACCAAGCCGTCCATGACCGCATCATGAGCATGTCCAAGACCTTGGGCCTGCAGATCGAGGCGATGACGGTGGCGATGCAGTCGGCCGACGGGACGTACGACGGTACCGAGGAAGACGCGCGGCGTCGGTTCTGGCAGATCAAGACCCAGCTCGACAAGGAGTACCAGAAGACTCATCCGGCTCACGAGAAACACGAGCAGCCTGGGAAGGGCACACAGAGGCACGACCAGAGCAAGTCCGTGGGGGATGGGTTCTAAGTGGGCGGCAACTGGCAGAACGAGCCCCGTTACAAGTCCGACTTCAAGCAGGTCGACCAACAGGCATCGACGTCCGACGCGCTCGGCGCCGTGCGGAACTTCCTCAGAAGCATGCCGTTCGGCGGCAGGACCGAGTTCGACGCCCACGACCTGAACGACATGCTCGACCTGGTCGAGCACACCAAGCCGGAGCAACTGGAGACGGCCGGCAAGGCGCTCTGGGACGCGCACGGCTCCATCACCAATGCCGCCCAGGCACTGCAGAAGTGCGTCGGCGATGCCGACTGGGAGGGTGAGGGCGCCGACTCCTTCAGGAAGTTCGCCAAGTCCCTCCTTTCCTGGACCTCGGACTTCGCGGATTACACACACAGCGTCGGCACGCAGATCACCACTGCTGCCACCGGCCTGGCCTCGGTGCGCAAGTCCATGCCACCCCGAGACCCTCGCCCCGCGCACGAGCAGAAGCGGCCCTGGCTGATGCCCAAGGCCGACCAGAAGGACAGCAACCCGGAGTACACGGTCGCGCAGAAAGTCGAGAAGCACCGCCAAGAGGCCATCAACCAGATGAACCGGTTGGGGTCGTACTACTCGGTGGCGTCGGGTGAGATGGGGAAGCTGACCGCGCCGAACCTCGCCGAGCTCCCGAGCTTCGACATGCCTCGACCAAGGTCGTACGAGCGCATTTCGGACAAGGGTGCAGGTTCGGGGGTAGTGGCTCCCCCGTCGGAGTCCCGAGCAGATGCGACGGCGCATCACCGCGAGTCGACGATCGCCGTGAACGCCCCGACGGCTGCGGGGCACGCACCGTCCGTGCACGCGGTACACCAGTCGACCGTGCTGCCCGGTCATGATGTCGGTACGGAGATCAACACCGCGGGAACGCTGCCTCCGCAGACACCTGCCACACCGCCCACCGCTCCGTCGCCCACCCTGCCGACCGCCGGTGGAGGCGGAGGGCAGCCGCCGCTGTCGTTCCCCGGCCCGCTGGGGCCGCCGCTCACGCCGAGCGTCGGGCGCGCCATCGGGTACAGCCCGAACAGCCGGTTCTCCGGCACCGCGCAGGAACGCATCGGTCGTGCAGGCACGGTGAGCGGTCGCTCCGGTCTGGGAAGCGGCCGGGTACCGGAAGGCCCCGAGGGGCAGACCGGACGCGCGATCGCCGGCGGCCGCGCATCTCAGGAGCCGATGGGCCAGTCTGCTCGCAGCATGGGGCGGACCGGTCAGACCGGTCGGTCGATGATGCGAGGCGCGGCCGAGCCCGCCGAACGCCCGCTGACGGGGCGCGCGGTCACCGGTGGAACCCCGAGGCAGAACGGCGCGTCGACCGCTCGCGGGGCGAAGGGCCCCACCAGCGCGATGCGCAACGGCGTCCTGGGCGGCAAGCCTGCTACGGAACGCACGCCCGGCAAGGCATCCGGCTCCCGGCTGCCGCGCGGTACGGTCGTCGGCGCCGAGGAGCCGGTCTCCTCCTCGGCCACGCCTCCGAAGGGCGCCATGGGGCAGCGAGGGGTTGTCGGAAAGCCCGCGGTAAAGGCCGAACCGGGCGCGGAGCAGGCGGTGTTGCGCTCGGCGAGCCATCCGGACGGTGTGGTCGGAGCGCGCGCTGCCGACACGCTGTCCAAGGGTGCCGACAGCGAAACCGGTGCCAGGAACCTTGGCCGCGGCGCCGTGGGTGGCAAGCAGAGCCGGAAGAACGAGGCCGGTCATGAAGACGGGCCCGGGGAGAAGAACCGGCATCGCCTGTCGCTGAAGCGGCGACGTGATGCGAAGAAGAACGACTGAGAACGAGCGAGGACGTACACGGGCATGGAGCCAGGGACCGACCGGCGAGGCGGGACGACTGTTTTCGCGACGAGGCGCAAGGTGAGACGCCTGGCAGCGATGTGCGCGGCGCTGGGCGCGCTGGCCGGTGCTTCCTTCGGTCTCGCGCCCGTAGCGGCGGCCTCGGATGTGCAGTCGCAGGAGTGGTACCTGACGTCGATGCACGCGGACGAGATGTGGAAGCACAGCACCGGCAAGGGGGTGAAGGTCGCGGTCATCGATGGCGGAGTGGATCCGACGACCCCTTCCCTCAAGGGACAGGTGCTGGTCGACGAGGTGCCGAAAGCTGCCGCTTACGGTGCGACCGAGGATGTCGACGGACATGGCACCTCTATGGCCGAGGTCATCGCCGGCACGGGAGCCGGCGGCGGCGTGAAGGGCCTGGCGCCTGACGCGAAGATCATTCCGATTCGTGTGCAGTCAGACGACATGAAGAACTCGGAAGAGCTGAAATCTGCCACCTCCGAGCAGGCGATCAAAGCGGCGGCCGACACCGACGCCAAGATCATCAATATGTCCTTCGGCAGTCCTTACTACAGTCTCGACGAAGAGAATGCCATCAAGTACGCGGCATCCAAGGGGAAACTGCTCTTCGCGTCCATCGGAAACGACGGAGTCAAGGGAAAGCGCGAATATCCTTCCAGTGATCCGTACGTCGTCGGTGTCGGTGCTGTCGACAAGACTGGGACAGTCGCCAAGTTCTCCACGAGGGGCAACTACGTGGACTTCGCGGCGCCCGGGGTCGGAATTCCCGGCTGGTGCGACAAATCACTCACCAGCTACTGCACAACCAAGGGAACCAGCCCCGCCTCGGCCATCGCCTCCGCCTCCGCCGCCCTCATCTGGTCGGCTCACCCCGACTGGACCGCCAACCAGGTCCTGCGCACTCTCATCGACACCGCGGGGCGTGACTGGCCGAAGAACACGCCCAGTACCTACCTCGGCTACGGCATCATCCGTCCACGCCTCGTGCTGGCCGACAAGAACATCGATCCCGGCCCGGCCGACCAGGACCCCCTCGCCGCCGAGAACGGCACGGACACGGCCGCGACCACCCCGGGCAAATCCGCCTCGCCCTCCTCGTCGGCCAAGGCCAAGGCCAAGGACAACGGAACCGCCACCGGCCCCACCACCGCCGCGAAGGAGACGACGTCCAGCGGTAACAGCCATACCTGGGTGATCATCGGTGCCGCAGCCGCCGTACTGGTCGTCGCAGGTGCCGGTTTCGCCGTGCTGCGCTCGCGACGCAACGCCTGACCGGTCTCCCGTACTACTGCTCGTTCCTCTGAATGAGCAGAGGTCCGCTTGCCAGGGCGCCGATGTGCGAAGTCGGACCCGGGCAAGGTCAGTTCACAGAGAAAGGCATCGCAATGAGTGCAGGCACTCAGAAGATCACCGTCCATTCGGTAGTCAAGCTCGAACAGAACCTGAAGACGCAGTTCGAGGACATCCAGACGCAGCTGAGGAACCTTCAGCACCTGATCGACACCCTTGAGGGCCACTGGAAGGGCATCGGCGCCGGCGCCTTCAACCGCAAGCAGACCGAGATCAATGAGCACATGGTCCGGATCGGCAAGATCCTGGTCAAGTTCATGGACGCCATGAACACCACCATGAAGATCAATGACGGCACTGAGGACGACGTCCGCGCCCAGGTCCAGAAGATCGACGTGAACTACGGCGGCTCGCACTCCGCGGCGAGCGCTCAGTCTGTGCTGTCGGGCTACTGATACCGACCAGCGCAGAGCATCAGCCACCGAACTTCTCAGCAACGGAGGAAACATGGGCGTCAACGACGGTGTGACAGAGGTCCACTACAACGGTCTCGACCAGACGGCGACCGAGATCGGCAAGGCGGCCGAGGGCCTCGAAGCCGCCCTCGCGAAGATCAAGCACGAGATCCAGAACGTCTCCGGCATGTGGGAGGGCGAGGCGCACACCGCCTACGTCCACCAGATGGCCGCCTGGGACCGTGAGGCCCGCGGCATCCACGAGGCCCTGGTCGCCATCGGCCACGCCGTGCACGCGGCCGGCGGCGACTACATGGGCGGCGACAAGAAGGCCGCCAGCTACTTCATGTGAGCGGCAGCGCGACAGCGGGGGTGGGTACGCACGGAGGGTGCCCACCCTCTGCCATGTCCGGGACTCACCCGGCACGGCGAAGGAACCAGGACAGGGACATGCGCACGCCGGACGGAGCAGCCGTGCGCGGTGTGCCGTTCAGACGCGGGGGACGTGCACGGGGAGATTCGCCTGCGAAAGACATCCGAGCTGCTTTGCCATAGCGCGAGCGACGGGGTTGAGGATGACCATCAGATCCTCTTCTCCGGTATTCGGAGAGATCTTGGGTGAATTGGCGAAAAGGTACCCTCGGACGTACGGGGTCGGGGTCGGGCTAGCGTCTTTTCCTGGCGCGCGGGTCGGGCATGCGAAATAAATTGTGGCGCTGCTGCGTTCATGCGTTTCCGCGTAGACGCCGATCGGGTAGGGAGTTTTGCCCGTTGCCCCGCCCCCGGAGGTCATATCCGCCTTCGGGTGATATTTCTCGGCGGAGAACTCGACTTGGATCAACGGATATCCGGTCTTGTCCTCCGCCTTCGTGACATAGCACTGGTTCCGCTTCGACGCGTCGTCGTGGAGACTGCCCGCGGCGAGCTTCAGGGAGAACTTGTTCGGCTGTCCGGCCTCGTCGGTGCCCGGCAGCTCGTGGAACCTGTCTGTGCCGGCCACCCGCCGGAGGGCCGCCGCCGCCGACGAGTCGAGCGTGGATCCGCAGACCTGGGCCGCGGTCAACTCCGGCTCCACCGTGCCGTGATCGCTCGTCCCGCACGCGGCGACGCCCAAGAGGGCGAGCGTCGCCGCGGCCAACGCCGGACGCGGGAAGCGGTGCCTCTTCTGCCGGTGCCGTGATGGGTCGTATGTCTGCTGCACAGATCAGTCCTTGTAGGGAGCTCGGCCTCGGAAGTCATCCTCACTGGAACCAATCCCGTAATACGCGTTCTTGATGTCCTCGTCCCAATTCTGCTTGTTGGCGACATCATTGGCGTGAGGGTGGCCGCCGACGTATGTCTGGTAGGCCTTGCCCAGCTGGCCCTCACCCTTGGAGTAGAACTCCGTGCTGGTCATCTGAGACTTCTCCGCAGGATCCTCTTCGCTGTGATCGACCCCCTTGTCGATCTCCTGACCGATGAAGGTGTTCAGCGCTTCTCCAGCGGTGTCCGCCGCGATCGGCGCGATGACGACCGCAGCGGCCGTGGACCCAGGCAAGGGGATGGCGCCGACACCGATCCCGACGGTCGTCCCCACTCCCAGCTTGATCCACTCGGCGGACCGGCCAAGTGACTTGTTCGCGTCGTCGGCATCCTCTTTGTACGTCGTCTCGGCCTGCTGGACGCGAGAGTGGTCGAGGATGCCGCGCGCCTGGGCGCCTGTGGTCAGTGCGTCGTGAGCATGACCGATGTTGGTGTCACTGGTCGGCGGATAGGCGTCGAGCTGGCTGAGTGTGTACAGATGCTGAGCCACTGTGACTGCGCGGTGCGAGTTCTCGTCCTGGCCGAGTACGCTGAGGAAATTGATGGCGCCCTGTTGGGTGAAGTTCGCGCGCCCGTCGTATTTCGCGGGAAAGGTGCCGGAGTCCTTCTGGTAGTCACCGACGCCGGACAACTCGTAGTCGATGTCGTCGATGTACGCGCCGCCCATCTTGCCCAGACTGTCCGCCAGCTCCGGCTGGTCGTGCAGCATCTTGGGGCCGTCCTTGCCGCCGTAGAGATAGGCCACCTGTTCCATGACGCCCGCCGTGGCCGCCGTGCGGTGTACGCCGCCGGCCCTGACCTGTGCCGCGGTGGCGTCATACGAATAGCCGGTCGTCGCCGCCTCCAGCGCATGCCCCAGCGCGTCCCTCCCCGCGACGTAGCTGTGGTTGCCGTCGAAGCTCGCGTCCGAGGTCCAGACGCGCTGCTCGGTCAGGTACTTGAGGTGGTCGTTGAGCTCGGAGCTCTTGTCGACGGTGGCGCCTGTGCCGCTGGGCTGTGCGAAGAACTGGGTCGACGCGTCCGGGTTGTGCCCCAGCGCCTGGAGGAAGCCGGTCATGGGATCGCGGCCGCGGTCGTTCTTGTCGCCCCAGTAGTTGAGGTCGCTCTGGTTGGCGTTGTTGACCCAGAGATTGATGCCCTGCCCGTTGACCTTCTTGTCGTAAGCGAGGAGGTGGTCGCCGTAGTCGTTGAGGAATTGGTCGTCGTAGTCGCCGAATCGCATCAGGTTGCTCATGACGGCGTAGCCGGTCGGATCGCTTGCGTCATCGGTGCCGAGCTGGTCCGGGCCCAGCTTGATCATCTGCTTCTCCCAGCTCTGCATCCTGTCGCTGTCGGAGAGCGTGGCCAGGCCGATGGTGGTGCCCAGGTTCTTCTGAAGCTGCTTGGCCTGCGCGGCGCGAGCGGGGTCGTACGTGCCCTGGTAGGGATCGGCGATACCGGCCCAGAAGGTGAGGACCTTCTTGGGGCCGACCTTTCTCGCGAACTCTTCGGCGAACAGAGGGTCGTTCTTGTGCTCGGCCAGCATCTTGTTGAGCGAGGCGAGTTCCGTGTTCGTGACCTTGTGGGGGTCCTTCGCGAGGATCTCGGCCATGCGATCGGCGTCCGCCAGGGACTTGGCCGCCTCGTCCCGGTTGTCGTAGTGGGCGCCGGAGAAGCCGTACTTGGCCTGATCGACGAGCATCCGCAGGGCGTCGGCCGCCGTTTTGTCGCTGGTGGTCGCCTTGCTCAGGATCCGCTGGATCTCGTCGCGAGTGGCGTCGACATCCTGCTGGTCGGCCGCGCCCTTGTTGCCGCTCGGGTCGGAGGCCCAGTCGGGCCGGGTGCTGGGCATGACCTCGAAGCTGCCCTTGCCGGTGTCGATGACCGTGATGTTCTTGCCCTGGGCCCGCGAGATGGCGTCGTTCAGCTGGTTCCGGTAGCCGACGAGCTCGCCGTAGGTGTCCTTGAGGATGTTCGTGATGGAGTCCGCCTGGGTGTGGGCGTCCGTGAACTCCTCGGCGGTCTTGTCGATGAACTCACGGCTCACCTGGGCGTTGACGCCGGCCCAGTCAGCCTTGTCCGCCTTGGCCTTGAGATGGTCGTGGGCGTCCTTCTTGACGGTGGCGAGATCCTTGGTCATCTTCTCCCAGTCGGTGATGGCGTCACTGAGCTGGGAGAAGTTGCCGTCGCGCAAGGTGTTGAGATCCATCTCCGTCAGCTGCCCTTCCGCTCGTCGAAGCCGTGGTCCAGCTGGGAGATGCTGCTGATGGTGCCGGCGATGTAGTGCTCGTCCGAGGCGTGCTGCTTCTGCGTGTAGCGCAGGTGGTTGGAGATGTGGGCGCAGGCGTCGAGCAGGGACTGCACCTGGTCGATCCAGTGCTCTGCGACGTGGTCCAAGGCGGAGCCGAGGGCGAAGCCCTGGGTCTCCAGCCCTCCGGCCGCCTTCATCGAGGCCAGGCGGGCGTAGTCGCTGCACGCTCCGAAGTTCGTGTACAGGTCGTACGCGGCGGAGCCGACCGCGGCGAGGTCCGTCTGGCGCACCGTGAGGTCGCCTTGCCGGCTGTCGCCGCCCCCGCCTCCCGGATCCGCGGCCAGCTGGTTGAGCCGCATGTGTGTCGACCGGCCTTTCGCGGCTTCGGTTTTCAGCTGCTCCCACTCGTCCCAAGCCATGCGCGTCTTCCTCCGCCGATTCCCCGTCAGCCCGCCCGAGGGCGGGAGTTCGAACACGCTATCAGCGGCGTAGCGGTGCGTACCCGAGTCAATACGACTCGTTCACCGTTCCCGTCCGAGCCGACGACGTTCCCGGCGGGCCCACCAGGGCCCCACCCGCCCTCTCCGCTCAGTACTCCACCTCCACCACACCCGTCTGCACCAACGGCTTCCCCCGCTTGCGGGAGACGAAGACGCCACGGCCCACCGGCATCGGGCGGGGCCGGATGCCGCCCATGAGGTCGCCCTCGCCCGGGTCGCCGGCGAGGACGAGGCCCTGGGCGCCGAGTTCCTTCATCCGCTGGATGAACGGCTCGTACGCGGCGCGGCCCGCGCCCGCGGCGGAGCGGGCGATGATGAACCGGACGCCGACGTCCCGCGCGAACGGCAGCAGCTCCGTCAGATTGCCGAGCGGATTGCCGGTGGAGTTGGAGACGAGGTCGTAGTCGTCGACGACGACGAAGACCTGCGGGCCCCGCCACCAGCTGCGGTCCCGGAGCTGCTGCGGGGTCACGTCCGCGGTCGGCGTACGGCGCTGCATCAGGTCCGCGAGCGCGGTCATGTGATGGTCCATCTGGCTGGACATCGGGATGTACTCGGCCAGGTGCGAGGCCGGCGTGACATCCAGCAGGGCGCGCCGGTTGTCGACGACGAAGAACTTCGCCTCGTCACCGCCGTACCGCAGCGTCAGCTGCTTGATGAGCAGCCGCAGCAGATTGGACTTGCCGGACTCGCTCTCGCCGAAGACCAGGAAGAACGGGTCCTGGTCGAAGTCCAGGAACACCGGCTCCAGGTTGTCCTCGTCCAGCGCGAAGGCGACACCCCGCCCGGGGAAGCGGTCGCCCGGCGGCAGCTGGGCCGCCTCCAGGCGGCGCGGCAGCAGCCTGACCTTGGGCGCGCCCGGCGCCTGCCAGTGGCGGTCGACCTCGCAGGTCAGCGCCGCCGTGGCCTCGGCCAGGTCGGTGTCGGAGGTCAGCCCGTCGATGCGCGGCACCGCCGCCATGAAGTGCAGCTTCTCGGGGGAGAGACCGCGGCCGGGGACGCCCGCCGGGACGTTCACCGCCACCCTGCGGTCGATCTCGGAGTCCATGGTGTCACCGAGCCGCAGTTCCAGGCGGTTCATCAGATGGTCCTTGAGGTTCGCGCGGACCTCCATCGAGCGGGACGCCGTGATGACCACATGGATGCCGTAGCCCAGGCCGCGGGCCGCGAGGTCCAGGACCAGCTGTTCCAGGCCCTCGTAGTCGGCGCGGAAGTTGCCCCAGCCGTCGACGATCAGGAAGACGTCGCCCCAGGGCTGTTCCGTCACCGAGATGTCGCCGCGGGCGCGACGGGCGCGGAAGTCCGCGATGGACGCGATACCGGCCGAGCGGAAGTACTCCTCACGCTGCGTCAGCACGCCGTACACCTCGGCCACCGTGCGCCGCACGCGTTCCGGGTCCAGCCGGGAGGCGACACCGCCGACATGCGGCAGGCCGTCCAGCGCTGCCATGCCGCCGCCACCGAAGTCCAGCCCGTAGAACTGCACCTCGTGCGGGGTGTGGGTGAGCGCGAACGCGCAGATCAGCGCGCGCAGCAGCGTCGACTTGCCGGACTGCGGACCGCCGATGATCTGCATATGGCCCGCCGCGCCCGAGAAGTCGAGCATCAGACGGTCACGGCGCTGCTCGTACGGCTTGTCGACCAGACCGGCCGGGACGACCAGGCGGCCCGCGCCCTCGTAGTCGGGCTGGGTCAGACCGCGGCCCGGCACCGCCGTCAGACCGGGCAGCAGGGCGTCCAGGGACGGCGGGCTCTCCAGCGGCGGCAGCCACACCTGGTGGGCCGCCGGGCCCTGCGCCTCCAGCCGGCGCACGATGACGTCGAGCACCGTGTCGGCCAGCGCCTCGTCCACCTGGTGCGCGGGCTCCACCCGCTGCCGCGGGACGGCGGCGTAGTGCACCGGCACCTCGGCGGCCGTGAACAGCACCGGGCGCCGGTCCACCGGGAGTTGGCCGCCGGGCAGCGCGGCGCGCTGGGAGCCCGTGCGGTACACCCCCGAGACGTACGCCGCCTTGAATCGCACCATTTCGTCGGTGCCGAACTTCAGGAAGCCGGAACCGGGCACGTTCGGCAGCTCATAGGCGTCCGGGACGCCGAGCGCCGCGCGGGACTCGGCCGCGGAGAAGGTGCGCAGACCGATCCGGTACGACAGATACGTCTCCAGACCGCGCAGCCGGCCCTCCTCCAGGCGCTGCGAGGCCAGCAGCAGATGCACGCCCAGCGAACGGCCGATGCGGCCGATCTGCACGAACATCTCGATGAAGTCCGGTTTGGCGGTCAGCAGTTCGGAGAACTCGTCGATCACCAGCACCAGCGAGGGGATCGGCTGCAGCGGGGCACCGGCCGCGCGCGCCTTCTCGTAGTCGTGGATGTTGGCGTAGTTGCCCGCGTCGCGCAGCATCTCCTGGCGGCGGTTCAGCTCGCCGCGGATCGAGTCGCCCATGCGGTCGACCAGGGTGAGGTCGTCGGCCAGGTTGGTGATGACCGCCGCCACGTGCGGCATCTGCGCCATACCGGCGAAGGTCGCACCGCCCTTGAAGTCGGCGAGGACGAAGTTCAGGGTCTCCGAGGAGTGGGTGACCGCGAGGCCGAGCACCAGGGTGCGCAGCAGCTCCGACTTGCCGGAACCGGTCGCGCCCACGCACAGGCCGTGCGGGCCCATGCCCTCCTGGGCGGCCTCCTTGAGGTCCAGCATCACCGGGCGGCCGTCCTCGCCCACCCCGATCGGCACCCGCAGCCGCTCAGCCAGGGCACGCGGGCGCCAGGTCCGCTTGGTGTCCACGGAGGCGGCGTCGCCGAGGCTCAGCAGATCGGTGAACTCCAGGTTGGCGAGCAGCGGTTCGTCGTCGTCCCCGCCCGAGGCCATGCGCAGCGGCGCCAGCTGCCGGGCCAGGGCCTCGGCCGACGCGTACGACAGGGCGTCCGGTGTGCCGTCGTAGACCTCACCGTGCCCGGACTCCAGACGCAGCAGGCCCGGTTGTACGACGATGGACAGGTCGCCGGCCGCCTTGGTGAGCTCGCCCGCCACCACCTCGACCAGGGTGACGCCCTGAAGTCCCTCGGGGTTGGCCAGCACCGAGTCCGGCAGCAGGGAGAGCTCGTCGAGGACCAGGACGAGGTGCGGCTGGTCCAGCAGCGGCGCCCCGGCGGGGTGGAAGCGCGGGCGGCCGGTCAGCCGGGCGGCCAGCAGGTCCTCCAGCTCGCGCGGGTCGGAGCCGATCAGCCGACGGGTGCCCGCACCGTCCACCGCGCTCGACAGCTGCACATGCGGCAGCCATTTCGCCCAGTCCCAGTGCGCCAGCGCCTCCCGGCCCGCGGCCACCGCGATGACCAGGTCCTCGGGGGAGTGCAGCGAGGCCAGCGAGCCGACCAGGGCGCGGGCCGAGGCCCGTACCGCCTGCGGCTCACCGCTGACCGTGACGTGGTAGAAGGCGCGCAGCGAGACCGCCATCGGCAGATCACCGAGGGTGCCGTGGGTGGCGAGGAACCGCTGCATCGCGCCCGCGGTCAACGGCTCCAGCTGTTCCACGGGGCCGGTCTCCGGGGCGATCAGCGGGGTCGCCAGCGGCTGCTGGCCCAGGCCGACCCGCACATGCGCGAAGTCCTCGTCGCCGGACCGCCGTTCCCACACCCGGCTGCCCTCGGCGACCAGCGCCCACAGCTGCTCGGGCGCGGGGTGCAGGTAGTACTGCGCGTCCCGCTGCGCCTTCGCCGTCTCCACGGCGGCCCTGCGGGTCCCCGACAGATAGCTGAGGTAGTCGCGGCGCATGTCGGCCAACTGGCCCTGGGAGCCGCGGCGGAAGCGGACCACCATCGCGATGGACATCGCCACCGTCGAGGCGATCATGATCACGCCCATGATCTTCATGAACGGCTGGCCGTTCGTGAAGAAGAAGACCACCGAGCCGCCCATGCCCAGCGTGGGCAGCAGTTGCATCAGTACGCTCTCCTGATGCCCCCGCGGCAGTTCGGGCGGTGCCTGGACAAGGACCTCATCCGTGGGCACTTCGGACGGAAGCGCTCTGGACGGGCGCTTGACGACAATCTGGCTCACTGCTCACCAATTCCCTTGCCCGACCCAGGCGTTCCGCCCACCGCCCCGTGTCCGGCGAGCGCAGGCCGCCGCGCGATCCTACTGAGTTCACCCGAAGTGGGTGAGCGGTAGGGTGCCGGATGTTCGCGTGAGCACACGCCGAGCGGGTGGGGTAAAGCGGGGCAACTCCGCTGATGTCGGGGCCGGAAGGCCCCGGGCGCCCGGCGCCCGGCGGTCGCGCCACCGGGGTACGGCGTACACCGGCACCGGACCTTCACGAAGTAGACGCACCACCACCACTGAGGGGGAGCAGCAGGTGAGCATGACGGCCGCCGCCAACGGCGGACCCGGGACGGGAGCCCCTTCCGGGTCCGGCACCAACGGACTCGGCTTCTGCCGGGTCACCATCGTCGCGCCGGACAGCCGTATCGACGTGGCGCTGCCCGACGACGTCCCGGTCGCCGACCTCTACCCGGAGATCCTCCGGCTGTCCCAGCAGAGCCCCCGGTCGGGCGCTCCGGTCGGCTACCACCTCGTCCGTACCGACGGCACCGTGCTGGACAGCGCCCGCTCCTTCGCCGCCCAGCGCATCCTCGACGGTGAACTCCTCACCCTGCGGCCGTTCTCGGAGTCCCTGCCACCGGCCGTCTTCGACGATGTCGCCGAGGCCGTCGCGTCCGCCGTGACCAAGGAGCACAGGCTGTGGCACGGCGACCTGACCCGGGCCGCGGGCCTGGTGGGCGGCGGGGTGCTGCCCGCGCTGCTCGCGTTCGTCGCCTGGACCGCCGACCCGCGCCACGACATGCACGGCCTGGCCGGCATCCTCGCCGCCGTCACCGGCATCCTCCTGGTCGTCCTCTCCTGCGTCCGCGCCCGCGTCTACGACGACCGGGGCTCGGCCGTCGCCCTCGGCCTCGGCGCGCTGCCCAACCTGGGCGTCGCCGGCAGCGGACTGCTGCCGCTGAGCGGCGGGGAGGGCATCGGCAGGCTCCAGTTCCTGCTGGCGTGCGTGGCCGTCCTCATCGCCGCCCTGGTCCTCACCCTGAGCTCCCCGCACGGCGACGGACCCTTCGTCTCCTTCGTGTTCGCCTCCGCCGTCGCCCTGGCCGTCGTCTTCGTGGCGACCCTCGTCCACTGGTCCGCGACCGAGATGGCCGGCGTCTGCGCGCCCGTCGCCGTCGGCGCCCTCGCCTTCCTGCCCGGCATGTCGATGCGCTTCGCCCGGCTGCCGATCGGCTTCGAGAACCCCGGCGGCGGCACGGCCCGCTCCGCCTACGGCACCGAGTCCGCGCCGGAACCGGTGGACATCGGCCGCGTCGAGGCGCAGGCCCGCCGCGGTCATGAACTCCTCGTCGGCCTGGTCGGCGGCTGCGCGCTGCTCGCCGTCGGCGCCGCCGCGGTGCTGGGCTTCTCCGACAACCTCTGGGCCCAGCTGCTCGCGCTGGCCACCGGCATCGCGATGCTGATGCGCGCCGGCCTCTTCCGCTACACCGCTCAGGTCGCCCCCGTCCTCGCGGCCGGGCTGTCCTGCCTGGTGCTGCTCGGCCTCGGCCTCGCCATCAAGCCGCCGCGGCACGTGATGACGGCGGCCCTGGCCGGCAACCGCACCGACCTCGACATCCGCACCATCTGGCTGATCGCCGCCATCGCCGCCGCCGCGGCCGTCGTCACGGCCCTCGGCCTGATCCTCCCGCGCGGCGGACTCACCCCCTTCTGGGGCCGCTTCCTGGAGATCTGCGAGGGCTTCGTCCTGCTGACGCTGATCCCGCTGACCCTGGCGGTCTTCGACGTGTACGCGAGCGCGCGGGCGATGACGAGCAAGTGAACCGTATGACCCCGGCGCGCGCTCGCCGCCATCGAAAGGACCCCGCAGCGTGAGCTTCGGCCCACCACCGTCCATGTACACGCAGTCCGCGCTGGCGGCTGACCAGACGCGGTCCAGACGCCGCAGACGCCTCCTCCTCGTACTCGCCGCGGCGGTCGCCTTCGTGCTGTGCCTCGGCGGAAGCCTGATCTGGTACCACTCGGCCGACCGCGCCGGAGGGAGCGACGCCAAGGCGGGGAAACAGGCCCCGGACGACATACGCGAGACGGCGGAGAGGACCCCCGTCTCGCCAGAGGGCCGGCTCGTCACCGAGCACTTCACGGCGGTCCCCAGCAGCAAGCCGCTGTACGCGCCGGGCACCTGGGCCACCGGCAAGGTCATCGCTCGGGCCGTCGCCGACTGGATCGAGGGCTACGAGATCGGCACGGGCTACGACAAGACCGTCTGGAAGCTCCGGCTCGACGGCCATGTCTGCGCCGTCAGCCGCGATGTCACGGCCGACGGCCGGACCGCGGTCGTCGTCCAGCCGCCGCCCGCCGGCGGCTCAGGCAAGGCCGCCGCCTCCGACAAGGTGGGGGTCTGCGACGAGGTCGTCATGGTCGACCTGAACACCGGCAAGAGGCTCTGGCAGCGGAAGATGCCGTCGGCGGACTTCGCCTTCGTCACCAACACCGGCATCGCCCTGACCCGGGGCGTCGTGGCCGTCGCCTGGGGACAGGGCTCGGTGGCGTACGACATGGACCACGGCAAGCGGCTGTGGAACACGACCGTCGCCACCTCCCAGTGCCACGACTCGGGATTCGCCGGGGGCCGGGCCCTGCTCGCCCTCGTCCTGTGCGGAGAGTCGACCGACGCGCGCTACCGGGTGGAGAAGCTCGATCCGCGCACCGGCGACGTCATCTGGCGCTACTCGGTCAGCAACGGCATCCAGGGCGTCTACCTGCCCTCCGCTGACCCGCCCGTCCTCGCCGTCGAGGCGGGCGACACCGTGGTCACGGACCTGCTCACCCTCGACCCGGAGACCGGGCGGCGACGGGCCACCATCTCCATGCGCGGTTACGACACCAAGTGCGGTCAGGAGTCCTACCCCGGCCCGTTCTTCGGCGTCCTCGACAAGTGCGACGGCATGGTGGTCGGCCGCGACCGGGCCTTCGTCATGAGCAAGGCGAACCTGGACGACGACAAGCCCGCGGACAGCATCACGGCCTTCGATCTCGCCAAGGGCACCAAGGCGGAGAAGTTCGAGGGCCGGCCGCTCCAGACGGTCGTCCCCGTCCGGATGAACGGCGACGATCTGATCGTCTACCGGGACAGTTCGAGCAGTGTCCAGCCCGCGGCCGTGGTCGACTGGAACCCCCGGACCGACAAGGAGACGCCCTACCTCCTGTTCAGCCTTCCGACCGACGTGGAATACGAGCTCAGCGACCCCGAGCAGTCGGACATCCTCTATGAACAGGGACACGCCTTCCTCGCCAACCGGATGCTCGAACGCGACGAGGACTCCCCGAAGGACCCGGTCCTGTCCGTGATCGGCGTCGGAAGCGCCGGCATCGAGCACTGACCCCCGCACCGACGAGAAGGGGCGGCACCCCAGGTGCCGCCCCTTCCCCGTGTCCCGACGCGCCTACTGCACGTCAAGACCCCCGTTGTGCGCCATGGGCTTCAGATCGAACTCGCCGTCCCGCGCGCCCAGCACGAACGCCCGCCACTCGGCCTCCGTGTAGCGCAGCACCGTGTCCGGGTCGAGGGAGGAGCGCATGGCCACGGCTCCTTCGGGGAGGTACGCGATCTCGACGCGCTCCTCGTGCTCCTCGGTGCCCGGGGCGCAGTGCCACTCGACGCCCGAGATGTCGAGCGCGTACAGCTCGTCGCGCTCGCGCTCCTTGCGTGCCTTGGTCTCGGCTTCCGTTTCCGCCATCTCGTGGCGACCCCTTCCCGACATCGCGTACGCTTCCGGTGACGTACAGTCCCGGTGCTCACCCTAGTGGCCGCACGCCACCCCGCGGAGTGGTTCGCCGACCGGGGCAAACGGGCCCACGACCGCCTGGTACCCTGAGTGACGGCCGTTCGTGTACGCACCCCCGGAGCCTTGCGCCCTGGAGGCCGCGCGCAGCGGATCCCCGCCTTCCGAGTCACGGAAGCTCCCCCGAGATGTAGACCGGGGGCACTCGGTGGCCTCAACAGACTATGAGGAGTACGCGTGTCGCTCGACGCCGCTACGAAGAAGCAGATCATCGGCGAGTTCGGTACCAAGGAGGGTGACACCGGCTCCCCCGAGGTCCAGGTCGCTCTGCTGTCCCGTCGGATCTCCGACCTGACCGAGCACCTCAAGGCCCACAAGCACGACCACCACAGCCGTCGTGGCCTGCTGATCCTGGTCGGTCAGCGCCGTCGCCTGCTGCAGTACCTGGCGAAGAAGGACATCCAGCGCTTCCGTGCGCTGGTCGACCGCCTCGGCATCCGCCGCGGTGCGGCCGGCGCCAAGTAAGGACGCCGTGAGGGGAGCGGTTCCCGGCAGGACTCGGGAGCCGCTCCCTTTGCTGTACGTGCGGAAACGTGCGCGGTGTCACTCACGCTTTGTAGTGTGGTAGCGAACGCGGAACGCAAGCCGCGGAACGCGAGACGCAGCACACGAGACCGCAGCACGCACGAACACACATGAGGAGAAACGCACCACGCCGCCGCCGGTCCTCGGTAGTGGCCCCCGGGGGAAGCGAACCCCGGGTGCTTCGATCGAAGACCGGCCCGCACCAGGCGCGCTTCTCCACCACCGTCCCCCTGCCACACGGGCAGGCCAGGGACAAAAGACGATAAGTAACGGAGAAAACGCTAGTGGAGAACGAGACCCACTACGCCGAGGCAGTCATCGACAATGGCGCCTTCGGTACCCGTACCATCCGCTTCGAGACGGGCCGCCTGGCCAAGCAGGCCGCCGGCTCCGCCGTGGCGTACCTGGACGACGACACCATGGTGCTGTCGGCCACCACCGCCTCCAAGAACCCCAAGGACCAGCTCGACTTCTTCCCCCTCACGGTGGACGTCGAGGAGCGGATGTACGCCGCCGGCAAGATCCCCGGCAGCTTCTTCCGCCGCGAGGGCCGCCCCTCCGAGGACGCGATCCTCACCTGCCGCCTGATCGACCGCCCGCTGCGCCCGTCCTTCAAGAAGGGCCTGCGCAACGAGATCCAGGTCGTCTGCACGGTCATGGCGCTCAACCCCGACCACCTGTACGACGTCGTCGCGATCAACGCCGCGTCCGCGTCCACCCAGCTGGCCGGTCTGCCCTTCTCCGGCCCGATCGGCGGCGTCCGCGTCGCGCTGATCCGCGGCCAGTGGGTCGCCTTCCCGACGCACACCGAGCTCGAGGACGCCGTCTTCGACATGGTCGTCGCGGGCCGCGCCCTGGAGGACGGCGACGTCGCGATCATGATGGTCGAGGCCGAGGCCACCGACAAGGCCATCAAGCTGGTCGAGGGCGGCGTCGAGGCGCCGACCGAGGAGATCGTCGCCGCGGGTCTCGACGCCGCGAAGCCGTTCATCAAGGTCCTGTGCCGCGCCCAGGCCGACCTCGCCGCCAAGGCCGCCAAGCCGACCGGCGAGTTCCCGATCTTCCTGGACTACCAGGACGACGTCCTCAAGGCCCTGACCGCCGCGGTCAAGCCCGAGCTGGCCCAGGCGCTCACCATCGCCGGGAAGCAGGAGCGCGAGGCCGAGCTGGACCGCGTCAAGGGTCTGGCCGCCGAGAAGCTCCTCCCGGAGTTCGAGGGCCGCGAGAAGGAGATCTCCGCCGCGTACCGCTCGCTGACCAAGACCCTGGTCCGTGAGCGCGTCATCAAGGAGAAGAAGCGCATCGACGGCCGCGGCGTGACGGACATCCGTACGCTCGCCGCCGAGGTCGAGGCCATCCCGCGGGTGCACGGCTCCGCGCTGTTCGAGCGTGGCGAGACCCAGATCCTGGGCGTCACCACCCTCAACATGCTCCGCATGGAGCAGCAGCTGGACACCCTCTCCCCGGTGACCCGCAAGCGCTACATGCACAACTACAACTTCCCGCCGTACTCCACCGGCGAGACCGGCCGCGTCGGCTCCCCGAAGCGCCGCGAGATCGGCCACGGCGCCCTCGCCGAGCGCGCCCTCGTGCCGGTGCTGCCGACGCGCGAGGAGTTCCCCTACGCGATCCGCCAGGTGTCCGAGGCCCTCGGCTCCAACGGTTCGACGTCCATGGGCTCGGTCTGCGCCTCCACCATGTCGCTGCTGAACGCCGGTGTGCCGCTGAAGGCCCCCGTCGCCGGTATCGCCATGGGTCTGATCTCCCAGGAGATCGACGGCGAGACGCACTACGTCACCCTCACCGACATCCTCGGTGCGGAGGACGCCTTCGGCGACATGGACTTCAAGGTCGCCGGCACCAAGGAGTTCGTGACCGCCCTCCAGCTCGACACCAAGCTGGACGGCATCCCGGCCTCCGTCCTGGCCGCGGCCCTCAAGCAGGCCCGCGACGCCCGTCTCCACATCCTCGACGTGATGATGGAGGCCATCGACCGGCCCGACGAGATGAGCCCGCACGCCCCGCGGATCATCACCGTCAAGATCCCGGTCGACAAGATCGGTGAGGTCATCGGCCCCAAGGGCAAGATGATCAACCAGATCCAGGAGGACACGGGCGCCGAGATCACCATCGAGGACGACGGCACCATCTACATCGGTGCCGCCGACGGTCCCTCGGCGGAGGCCGCCCGCGCCACGATCAACGGCATCGCCAACCCGACGATGCCCGAGGTCGGCGAGCGCTACCTGGGTACGGTCGTCAAGACCACCACCTTCGGCGCGTTCGTCTCCCTGCTGCCCGGCAAGGACGGTCTGCTGCACATCTCGCAGATCCGCAAGCTCGCCGGCGGCAAGCGCGTGGAGAACGTCGAGGACGTCCTCGGCGTGGGCCAGAAGGTCCAGGTCGAGATCGCCGAGATCGACTCCCGCGGCAAGCTGTCCCTCATCCCCGTGATCGAGGGCGAGGACGGCGACGAGGCGAAGGACGACGCCGAGCAGTGACGTCCCGTGGCTCCAAGGTGACGGCCCGCCCCTCTTCGGAGGCGCGGGCCGTCGCCCGTACCCAAACGCTCATCAAGGGCACCGGCGGCATCGGCACCGTCCGCAAGACCACCCTCCCCGGGGGCCTGCGCGTCGTCACCGAGACCCTGCCCTCCGTCCGCTCCGCGACCTTCGGCATCTGGGCGCACGTCGGCTCCCGTGACGAGACCCCGTCCCTGAACGGCGCCACGCACTACCTGGAGCACCTGCTCTTCAAGCGCACCGGGCGCCGCTCCGCGCTGGACATCTCCGCCGCGATCGACGCCGTCGGCGGCGAGATGAACGCGTTCACGGCCAAGGAGTACACGTGCTACTACGCACGCGTGCTCGACACCGACCTGCCGCTGGCCATCGACGTCGTCTGCGACATGCTGACCGGCTCGCTCATCGTCGAGGAGGACGTCGACGTCGAACGCGGCGCGATCCTCGAAGAGATCGCGATGACCGAGGACGATCCCGGCGACTGTGTGCACGACCTGTTCGCGCACACCATGTTCGGCGACAACGCCCTCGGCCGCCCCGTCCTCGGCACCGTCGACACCGTCAACGCCCTGACCGCCGACCGGATCCGCCGCTTCTACAAGAAGCACTACGACCCGACCCACCTCGTGGTCGCCTGCGCCGGCAACGTCGACCACGACAAGGTCGTACGCCAGGTCCGCGCGGCCTTCGAGAAGGCGGGCGCGCTGAAGAACCCGGACGCACAGCCCATCGCCCCGCGCGACGGCAGCCGTACGATCCGCACCTTCGGCAAGGTCGAACTGCTCGGCCGCAAGACCGAGCAGGCCCATGTGGTCCTCGGCATGCCGGGCCTCGCCCGCACCGACGAGCGCCGCTGGGCCATGGGCGTCCTCAACACCGCCCTCGGCGGCGGCATGTCCTCGCGGCTCTTCCAGGAGGTCCGGGAGAAGCGCGGCCTGGCCTACAGCGTGTACTCGTACACCTCCGGCTTCGCCGACTGCGGTCTGTTCGGCGTCTACGCCGGCTGCCGGCCCAGCCAGGTGCACGACGTGCTGCGGATCTGCCGCGACGAACTCGACAAGGTCGCCACCGACGGGCTGACCGACGACGAGATCGCCCGCGCCATCGGCCAGTTGCGCGGCTCCACCGTGCTCGGCCTGGAGGACACCGGCGCGCTGATGAACCGCATCGGCAAGAGCGAGCTGTGCTGGGGCGAGCAGATGTCCGTGGACGACATGCTGGCGAAGATAGCCGCGGTCACCCCGGACGAGGTCCGCGCGGTCGCCCGCGACATCCTGGGCAGGCGCCCGTCGCTGTCGGTCATCGGCCCGCTCAAGGACAAACAGGCCGCGCGACTGCACGACGTCGTCGCCTGACCCCCGCACCGCCGTCACCGGACGGCGCATCGACAAGTCGGCAAGCCGGCACGGATCGGTAAGGAAGCGAAGATGAGCAAGCTGCGCGTGGCGGTCCTCGGGGCCAGGGGCCGGATCGGGTCCGAGGCCGTCAAGGCGGTCGAGGCCGCCGAGGACATGGAGCTGGTGGCCGCCCTCGGCCGCGGTGACAAGCTGGAGACGCTGGCGGAGACCGGCGCCCAGGTCGCCGTCGAACTGACCACTCCCGCCTCGGTCATGGGCAACCTCGACTTCTGCGTGCGCCACGGCATCCACGCGGTCGTCGGGACGACCGGCTGGACCGAGGACCGCCTCGCGCAGCTGCGGGGCTGGCTCGACCAGTCCCCTCGGACCGGCGTGCTCATCGCCCCGAACTTCTCCATCGGGGCCGTGCTGACCATGAAGTTCGCGCAGCTGGCCGCGCCGTACTTCGAATCGGTCGAGGTGGTCGAGCTGCACCACCCCAACAAGGTCGACGCGCCGTCCGGTACGGCCACGCGCACCGCGCAGCTCATCGCCGAGGCCCGCCGCGCGGCCGGCACCGCGCCGGCCCCGGACGCCACGGTCACCGCGCTCGACGGTGCCCGCGGCGCCGACGTGGACGGCGTCCCCGTGCACGCCGTGCGGCTGCGCGGTCTCCTGGCCCACCAGGAGGTGCTGCTCGGCGCCGAGGGCGAGACCCTCACCATCCGCCACGACTCCCTGCACCACAGCAGCTTCATGCCGGGCATCCTGCTCGGCGCCCGCCGCGTGGTCACCACTCCGGGCCTGACCTTCGGCCTCGAGAACTTCCTCGACCTGAGCTGAGACAGCCCCTGCCATGCGCGCGAAGATCAATTACCTCATCACGGCCGCCGTCCTGGTCTTCTACTTCGTCCTGGTCGGCAGCCGCGGTGTGCTGCTCATACAGACCGGCACGGCCCTCACCGTGACCTTCGGGATCGCGGTGCTGATCCTGCCGGTCATCGGCCTGTGGTTCCTGTGGAAGAACACCCAGTTCGTCCGCCGGGCCAACCAGCTCGCCGCCGAACTCGACGCGGAGGGGGGCCTGCCCGTGGACGAGCTCAAGCGCACGGCGGGCGGCCGTATCGACCGCGACTCGGCGGACGAGGTCTTCGCCCGCCGAAAGGCCGAGACGGAGTCCTCCCCGGACGACTGGCGCTGCTGGTTCCGGCTGGCGGTCGCCTACCACGACGCCCGCGACACGCCCCGGGCGCGCAAGGCGATGCAACGGGCGATCGCCCTGCACGCGGGTCGTACTCCGATGGACGCGTGATCCCGCGGGGCATCGGCCGCTTCGTACCCGCCGGTGCGTCGTGGCCGCTCGCGCAGTTCCCCGCGCCCCTTACGGGGCACCTCAGCGGCAGCGTTCCGCCGCCCACGCCTCCACCACGTCGGCCGCCCGGTCGAACGCCGCCGGCCGGTTGAGGAAGTCCAGCGAGGCCGTCGTGAGCAGCGGCACCGCGTCCCCCGGCCGCCCCGCGGGGACCCGCACCAGCGCCTGTCCCTGCACCGTCCTCGGCAGCCCCAGCCACCGCACCGGCTGCTGCACCGTCCGCACGGACCCCACCCGCGCCCACGGCACCGTCCGCGTCAGCAGGAACCCGACCCGCCGTACTCCCCGGGGGCTCACCCACACGCCCATCCGCAGCAGCCGCAGCGCCCCGGCGATCACCAGCAGACCGATGCCGAGCACGACAATCGCGGACGAGGACGAGCCGGTCAACGCGATCAGCACCGCCGCGAACAGCACGAACGACGCCACCATCAGCACCAGCGCCGCCACCCCCACCCGCCAGGGGCCGGGACGGTAGGGGCGCCGCCAGCGGTCCCGGTCGTCGTACGGCAGTGCGCTCTCGGAGGCCGCCTCGAAGGGACGGTCGGCCGTCAGGAAGGGCAGGGGCACGGCGGTTCCTCACTCGGTCCTCGCGGGGGCTGTGCCCGGTGAGGCTATCCGGCCGCCTGTCCGCTCACCAGCCGGGAGCCGCCGTAAGGGTCAGTGCCCCTCGGAGGCCTGGGACTGCGGCGCCGGCGGATCCGCGGGCGTGGACAGCGACGGCATGCCGATGATCAGCGCGCCCACCAGTCCGGCCACGACGGTCAGACCCAGCAGCCAGCGCCCGGCTATCTCACCGAAGGACGCCCGGCGGCGCGGCGGGGGAGTCACATTGCTGCGGAACGTGTCGCCCTCGGCGAGGAAGGCGAAGGGTACGGGCTCGCGTCGGCGGGACATCGCGGTTGCCATTCCTTTCCCGGTTCGGGGTCGAACGTGCGGGTCTCACCGGTACAGACGCTCGAGTACCGCAAAAGGTGCCCATGTCGGAAAAAGTCGTCGGCACGTTTTTTGGGGTGAGGTCCCGCTCCGGCCCCGGCGGGTGCCCCGTAAGGTGGGCGCGAACCACCGAAGTGATGGGAAGGACCCCAACCCCCGTGACCACCCCCGAGTCGCTCACGTTCCGCAGCGATGTCACCGTCGAGCTGGTGAAGTCCAGCGCTTCGGACGCCGACGTCCTCTTCGCCGCCCGCGTCTCCACCGCCGGTGAGCAGTCCCTGGACGAGCTGAAGAAGGACCCCGAGCGCTCCAAGGGCCTGATCAACTACTTGATGCGCGACCGGCACGGCAGCCCGTTCGAGCACAACTCGATGACCTTCTTCATCAGCGCCCCGATCTTCGTCTTCCGCGAGTTCATGCGGCACCGCGTGGGCTGGTCCTACAACGAGGAGTCCGGCCGCTACCGCGAGCTGGAGCCCGTCTTCTACGTCCCCGACACCGCCCGCAAGCTCGTGCAGCAGGGCCGCCCCGGCAAGTACGTCTTCGTCGAGGGCACCCCGGAGCAGCACTCCGCGGTCAAGGGCACCCTGGAGGCGTCGTACGAGCAGTCGTACGCCTCCTACCAGCAGCTCCTCGCCGAGGGCGTGGCCCGTGAGGTCGCCCGCTCGGTGCTCCCCGTCGGCCTGTACTCCTCGATGTACGCCACCTGCAACGCGCGCTCCCTGATGCACTTCCTCGGCCTGCGCACCCAGCACGAGCTGGCCAAGGTGCCGTCCTTCCCGCAGCGGGAGATCGAGATGGTGGGCGAGAAGATGGAGGCGGAGTGGGCGAAGCTCATGCCGCTGACGTACGCCGCGTACAACGCGAACGGCCGTGTGGCCCCGTGACGAGGGCCCTGCGGTGTCGCGCGGAACGGATGTACGGGTCAGCCTCCTGAAGTGTCCGTATTGCGGCATTTAGAGAAGTTCATCTAGCCTGATCAAACGGACCCGGCACTGCCTGAACCCCCGAGCAGGCAGTGCCGGGTTCCACTTTTGTCCTGACTTGCCCGGACCCCCAAGGGCAGACCGCACAGGGCGCACCGAGTAGCGTGTTACCCATGGCTCCGACCTCGACTCCGCAGACCCCCTTCGGGCGGGTCCTCACCGCCATGGTCACGCCCTTCACGGCGGACGGCGCACTTGACCTCGACGGCGCGCAGCGGCTCGCCGCCCACCTGGTGGACGCAGGCAACGACGGCCTGATCATCAACGGCACCACCGGCGAGTCCCCCACCACCAGTGACGCGGAGAAATCGGACCTCGTACGAGCCGTCCTGGAAGCGGTCGGCGACCGCGCCCATGTCGTGGCCGGGGTCGGCACCAACGACACCCACCACAGCATCGAGCTGGCCCGGGAGGCCGAGCGCATCGGCGTCCACGGCCTCCTGGTCGTCACGCCGTACTACAACAAGCCCCCGCAGGAGGGCCTGTACCGGCACTTCACGGCCATCGCCGACGCGACCGGCCTGCCGAACATGCTCTACGACATCCCCGGCCGCAGCGGCGTCCCGATCAACACCGAGACGCTCGTGCGGCTCGCCGAGCACCCCCGGATCGTCGCCAACAAGGACGCCAAGGGCGACCTCGGCCGCGCCAGCTGGGCCATCGCCCAGTCCGGCCTCGCCTGGTACTCCGGCGACGACATGCTGAACCTGCCGCTGCTCTCCGTGGGCGCGGTCGGCTTCGTCTCGGTCGTCGGCCACCTGGTCACCCCGGACCTGCGGGCCCTGGTCGACGCGTACACCTCCGGTGACGTCGTCAAGGCCACCGAGATCCACCAGAAGCTGCTCCCGGTCTACACCGGCATGTTCCGCACCCAGGGCGTCATGACCACCAAGGCCGCGCTCGACCTGCTGGGGCTGCCCGGCGGCCCGCTGCGCTCGCCCATGGTGGAGTGTTCGCCCGAGGAGATCGCCCAGCTCAAGATCGATCTTGCTGCCGGCGGGGTACAGCTCTAGCAACAGACTTCAGCACCACCCGGACCCTCCCGGTCCAGAAGCTCCCGGAAGCCTCCGGGGCTTCACAACTGAAGACACCACAACCGAATACGCGGGCACCGGTCCCGCATTCCACAACGACAACTGCTTCGCACGAACGTCATGCGCGCCACGTGCCCTACCGGTACGTGGCGCGTGTGGTTGAGGAGAGTCTTTTGAGTCATCCGCATCCTGAACTGGGCCCGCCCCCGCCGCTCCCCACGGGCGGCCTGAGGGTCACCCCGCTCGGCGGTCTCGGCGAGATCGGCCGGAACATGACGGTCTTCGAGTACGGCGGCCGTCTGCTGATCGTCGACTGCGGAGTGCTCTTCCCCGAGGAGGAGCAGCCCGGAATCGACCTGATCCTGCCGGACTTCTCGTCCATCCGGGACCGCCTCGACGACATCGAGGGCATCGTCCTCACGCATGGCCACGAGGACCACATCGGCGGCGTCCCCTTCCTGCTCCGCGAGAAGCCGGACATCCCGCTGATCGGCTCCAAGCTGACCCTCGCGCTGATCGAGGCCAAGCTCCAGGAGCACCGCATCCGGCCGTACACGCTGGAGGTGGCCGAGGGGAACCGCGAGCGCATCGGTCCCTTCGACTGCGAGTTCATCGCCGTCAACCACTCCATCCCGGACGCCCTGGCCGTCGCCATCCGCACCCCCGCGGGCATGGTGGTGCACACCGGCGACTTCAAGATGGACCAGCTGCCGCTGGACAACCGGCTCACCGACCTGCACGCGTTCGCGCGGCTCAGCGACGAGGGCATCGACCTCCTGCTGACCGACTCCACGAACGCCGAGGTCCCCGGCTTCACCCCGCACGAGCGGGACATCTCCAGCGTGCTGCGCACGGTCTTCGCCGGCGCCCGCAAGCGGATCATCGTGGCGAGCTTCGCCAGCCATGTCCACCGCATCCAGCAGATCCTGGACGCGGCGCACGAGTACGGCCGCCGGGTCGCCTTCGTCGGCCGCTCCATGGTCCGCAACATGGGCATCGCCCGTGACCTCGGCTATCTGAAGGTCCCGCCGGGCCTGGTGGTCGACGTCAGGACGCTGGACGACCTGCCCGACCATGAGGTGGTCCTGGTCTGCACGGGCTCCCAGGGCGAGCCGATGGCGGCGCTGTCCCGGATGGCCAACCGCGACCACCAGATCCGCATCGTCGACGGCGACACGGTCATCCTGGCCTCGTCGCTGATCCCCGGTAACGAGAACGCGGTCTACCGCGTGATCAACGGTCTGACCCGCTGGGGCGCCAACGTCGTCCACAAGGGCAACGCCAAGGTGCACGTCTCCGGTCACGCCTCCGCGGGCGAGCTGCTGTACTTCTACAACATCTGCCGCCCGAAGAACCTGATGCCGGTGCACGGCGAATGGCGCCATCTGCGCGCCAACGCCGAGCTGGGCGCGCTCACGGGCGTCCCGCACGACCGGATCGTCATCGCCGAGGACGGCGTGGTGGTGGACCTGATCGAGGGCAAGGCCAAGATCTCCGGCAAGGTCCAGGCCGGCTACGTCTACGTCGACGGGCTCTCCGTCGGCGATGTGGGCGAGCCCGCGCTCAAGGACCGCAAGATCCTCGGCGACGAGGGCATCATCTCGGTCTTCGTGGTCGTGGACTCCTCCACCGGCAAGATCACCGGGGGCCCGCACATCCAGGCCCGCGGCTCCGGCATCGAGGACTCGGTCTTCACCGAGGTCGTCCCGAAGATCAACGAGGTTCTGGAACGGTCCGCCCAGGACGGCGTCGTGGAGCCCCACCAGCTCCAGCAGCTGATCCGCCGCACGCTCGGCAAGTGGGTCTCGGACAACTACCGCCGCAGGCCGATGATCCTGCCTGTGGTCGTGGAGGTCTGACGACCCGTCGGCTCGTGCCGGGAGCGGGGCGCCTCGATTTGCATCGGGGCGCCCCGCTCCAGTACGTTTACGACCTCGCCCGGTTGGGAACCCCAGCACTTCACGTGCTGGACAAGGTGCCCAGGACCGGGAGGGAAATCCGACTCAGAACTTCTGATAAAGTCGGAACCGCCGGAAAGGGAAACGCGAAAGCGGAAACCTGGAAAGCACCGAGGAAATCGGATCGAGAAAAGATCTGATAGAGTCGGAAACACGAAGGGAAGCCCGGAGGAAAGCCCGAGAGGGTGAGTACAAAGGAAGCGACCGTTCCTTGAGAACTCAACAGCGTGCCAAAAGTCAACGCCAGATATGTTGATACCCCGTCTCCGGTCATCAC